>NZ_JBHXSO010000032.1:0-105189 GCF_042714775.1 Streptomyces sp. NPDC058691
CCGTCAGCGCTCGCCGGTGAGCGTGGAGAAGGTGAACGAGAAGGACGCGGCGGTGGCGTCCAGCCGGTGCCGGGGGAGCACGCCGGGGCCGCAGGACTGACTGCCGATGCCCTGCTGGCCGTGGTCGAGGTTGACCCACAGGGTGTCGCCCGGCACGAGGTCGGTCGTGTGCGCGGCGGCGTCCAGCTGCTCGGTCGTCCAGTGCCGGGCGGTGAACCAGAAGGGCGGTGCGCCCTCGACGGCCACCCCCGTTCCGTCCTCGCGGCGCAGCCGCACCCACCGCACGTCGGCGCGGGCGCCGTTCTCCTGCGGGCGGACGTAGGGCGTCTGCAGCGCCTCGACCGACGCCGTGTGGCGGCCGATGCGGGACGCGGCGCGGGTGTCCGGGTACGCCTCGCCCGGGCCGCCGCCGTACCACTCGGCCGACGTCAGGGTGCCGCACAGGCCGAGGCGGACGCCGAGCCGGGGCAGCGGCAGCGTCCATGTGCCCTCGGGAGTGACGTCGACCCGCAGGCGCAGCCGGTCGCCGTCGGCGGTCCAGCGGTAGACGGTGCGCAGCGCGAACGTCTTGGCGGCCGGGGCGACCCGGGTCCGCACGGTCAGGCCGCCGTCCTCCACCACGACCTCGTCGACGCGGTGCCGCATGCGGTGCAGGCCGGCCTCCCGCCACAACTGCCCGTAGCGCTCGTCGGGCTGCCAGGGGGCGCCCTCGTCGTTGTCGGTCGGGGCCCGCCACACGTCCAGCCGGGGACCGTGGACCGCGTAGCCGTCGATGAGCCGCAGCTCCCCGCCGGCCGCGTCGAAGGTGCCGGGACCGAGCAGCACGACACCGCCCTCGGCGGCCCGCGGGGTGTGCGGCGTGGAACGTCCCGGGGCGGCGGGCGCGGTGGAGGGGACGAGCGCGGGCCACTGGCCCCAGGCCACCTCGTGCCCGGCCGGCGCCCACGGCATATCCCGCTCCAGGACCGCCCGTACCTGCCAGAACGCCTCCCCGGCCAGGTCGGACGCGGCGGGCTCGGGCAGCTTCAGCTCGGTCGACTCGCCGGGCGCCAGCGGCGGCACGGCCAGGCAGTCCTGCGCGGCGGTGACCCCGTCGACCTCGTACGCCCAGGTGAAGCGCAGATGCGAAAGGTCCGCGACGTCATGGGTGTTGGTGACGCGCACGGTGCCGGCGGCGGCGTCGCCCTCGATACGGACCGGCTCGATCACCTTCTTGTACTCGACGAGGCCGGGGGAGGGTGTGCGGTCGGGGAAGAGCAGCCCGTCGCACACGAAGTTGCCGTCGTGCATCTCCTCGCCGAAGTCGCCCCCGTACGCGTACCACCGGCGGCCGTCGGGGGCGCGGCGGGCGATGCCGTGGTCGATCCACTCCCACACGAAGCCGCCCTGCAGGCGCTCGTGGGCCTCGAACAGCCGCTGGTACTCGGCGAGGCCGCCCGGCCCGTTGCCCATGGCGTGCGCGTACTCGCACAGGACGAAGGGCATCGCCCGGCGCCTGGCGTCCAGTTCCGGGTCGCCCCAGGGGAGTTCCTCGCGGTGGCCGATCAGTTCGACCTCGGCGTGGTCGGCGTACATCCGCGAGTACAGGTCGGTGTCGGCGCAGGACAGATCGCCCTCGTAGTGGATCGGCCGGCCGGGGTCGCGCTCGCGGATGCGGCGAGCCATGGCGGACAGGCCGCGGCCGGTGCCGCACTCGTTGCCGAGCGACCAGATCACCACCGAGGGGTGGTTCTTGTCGCGCTCCACCATGCGGTCGGCGCGGTCGAGCAGTGCCGGGGTCCAGCGGTCGTCGTCCACGGGGTTGCCGGCCCAGCCGACCTCGCCGAAGCCGTGGGTCTCCAGGTCGCACTCGTCGACGACCCACAGGCCGAGTTCGTCGCACACCTCCAGGAAGGCGGGGTGCGGCGGGTAGTGGCTGGTACGGACGGCGTTGATGTTGTGACGCTTCATCAGGAGCACGTCCTCGCGCATCGTCGCGAGGTCCAGGGCCCGCCCCTGCGCGGGGTGGAACTCGTGCCGGTTGACGCCCCGGAAGAGCACGCGCCGGCCGTTCACCGTGAGGACGCCGTCCTCGACGGCGACGGTCCGGAAGCCGATCCGGAACGGGACGCGCTCGCCCTCACCGGCCAGTTCGGCCGCGTACAGGCGCGGGACCTCCGCGCTCCACGGTTCTACGGGGAGCGTGACGGACTGGCCGGCGGCGATGTCGACGCCGAGTTCGGGCACGGTGACCCGGCCCCCGGACGGGGCGTCGACGCGCAGCGTGCCCGCGCCGCGGGTGTGGTCGTACGCGGCGTGCACGAAGAAGTCGGGCACGCAGCCGGCCGGCCGGTGGAGCAGCGTGACGTCGCGGAAGACGCCCGGCAGCCACCACATGTCCTGGTCCTCCAGGTAACTGCCGGAGGACCACTGGTGGACGCGGACGGCCAGCACATTGCCGACCGGGCGCAGCAGATGCCCCACCGCGTACTCGGCGGGCAGCCGGCTGCCCTTGAAGACGCCCAGCTCCTCGCCGTTGAGCCAGATCCGCGCGCAGGACTCGATGCCCTCGAAGCGCAGGACGCACTCACCGCCGGCGGGCCAGGTGTCCGGCAGCGCGAAGGCGAGGCGGTGGTCGCCGGTCGGGTTCTCGGTGGGGACGTGCGGCGGGTCGACGGGGAAGGGGTAGCGGGCGTTGGTGTACCAGGGCTCGCCGTGACCGTGCAGCGGCCAGTGGGAGGGCACCGGCAGCACGTCCCAGCGCGAGGCGTCGAAGTCCCGGCGGGTGAAGGCGGTGTCCTCCGCTTCCGCGGCCGGGGAGAGCCGGAAGCGCCACATGCCGTTCAGGCTCAGCCGCGCCGCGTCGGAGGCGGGGGTCCAGGCGCGCGGCGGCAGGGCGCCGCGGCCGGGGGAGAAGTCCTCGTAGTAAGGGAGTTCCGGCGCCCCGGGCGTTCGGACGGACGCCTGCCGGGGCTGGGACATGCTCATACGGCTCCTCGGTCGGCCCGGTGCGCCGGCCGGCGCACCGGACTCGTGGACGGTGAGGGTGCGGGCCACCCGCTGACGAAGGTGATCATGGGGAGGCGGGCGGCGCCAGGAGGCGCTCCGGTGTGCCGGGAGGGGCGACGCCGGACGCCGTACGCTCGCGGCGCGCGGTCCTCGCGGCGTGGCGGGGTGCGCGGTGCGGGCGGGAACCGGTCCGGTGTGCGTCCCGCGGACGCACTTGACGTCCGCGACGGCACGGGGGAATCCCGGAAGCAGTGGTGTGCGGCGGGTGCCGGCGGCCCGCCGTGCGGATGTCCCGGGACGTGCGCCTCATCGCGGCCCCCTGCGCCCCCTCGCGGAACGGCCTTCGCACGGGAAGGCTACGGCGGCGCGCGGCGCTCGCGCAGCCCCTTGCCTCAACCCGCCCGGAAAGCCCGGCGGGCGCCCGCGGACCTCACGCCCGGGTGATCGCGCGGGCCAGCGCGGCCACGTCCACCGCACGGGTCGTGTCCACCCGGTGCACCGTGCCCAGGGCCAGCGGCTCGGCCCTGTCCACCCACAACTGCCACTCCTCCTCGGGGAACCGCGTCCCCTCGGTGTGCACCGGATGCCGCAGCGAAGCCCGTTCGAGGAAGCGGCGCCGCGCGGTCTCCTCGGGCACCGCGCACCACACCTCGTGCACCTCGTCGGCCCCGGCGCGCGCCAGTCCCGCGGCCACCAACGGCCGTGTGTGCGCGAGCCACGGGCTCTCCAGCACCGCGCCCACCGGTGCGTCCGCCAGCAGCGTCCACAGCGTCTCGCCCGCCGCGGCCCCCAGCGACCGGCTCCACTCCCGCGCGGGCCGGTCCGCCGGGCGCAGCGCTCCCAAGTGGTCGGCCAGGGTCTCCTTCACGGAGTCCTTGCTCAGCAGGGGGAGCCCCAGCTCGCGGGCGAGCGCCCGCGCGAGCGTCGTCTTCCCCGCACCGGGCAGCCCGTTGACCAACACCGCCAGCATGCCGCCACCTTAGCCGCGGGCAGCGGCCCCGTCGGTGCGACGGGCGGGCCCCGCACGGTCTTTGTGCCGTGGTGGTCCGCCGCTCGGTCCCTCCGGCGGAGCCGTCCCTCTCCTGATTTGGTGTCACGTCCATTGACACCAAATCGTGTCGGTGGTCCACTGGAACCCGCATGGACGACAAACGGACCTATGAGATGAAGGCTCGTGCGGAGACCACGGCGCAGACGCGCCGCCGGATCATGCAGTCGGCCTTCGAGTTGTCGAACGAGACCAAGTCGCTGGAGATCGTCGTCGCCGACGTCGCGGCCCGCGCGGGCGTCAGCGTGCGGACCGTGCTGCGGCACTTCGGCAGCCGGGACGGGCTCTTCGAGGCCGTCACCGCGTACGTCAGCGACGAGGTCCGTGAGGAACGGGCCGCGCCCGTGGGCGACATCGCGACCGCGGTCGAGGTGCTCTTCGACCACTACGAACTGCGCGGCGAGATGGTGCTGCGGCTGCTCGGCGAGGAACCGGGCGATCCACGGGTGCGCTCGGTGACCGAACAGGGCCGCCGACTGCACCGCGACTGGGTGGAGCGGGTCTTCGCCCCTCAGCTGTCCGGTCGCACCGGCGCGGATCGCGAACTGGTGACCGACCTGCTGGTCGTCGCCACCGATGTCTACACATGGAAGCTGCTGTGCCGCGACCGGGAACTGGACCGGCGCCAGGCGCAACAGCGGGTCAGGTTCATGATCGACGCGGTCCTGGGGGCCGTGGGGGAGGAGCGTTGAGATGGCCCGCATCCTGTTCGTCACGTGGGACGGCGGAGGCAATGTGCCGCCGGCCCTCGGCATCGCCGCCGAGCTCGCCCGGCGCGGCGACTCCGTCCGGTTCCTGGGGCACCCGCAGCAGCGGCGGCAGATCGAGGCCGCGGGGTTCCGCTTCGAGCCCTGCAGCACGGCCCGGCCCTGGTCGGCCACGGCGCGCACGGGCCCCGCGGGGTACCTGCGCATGTTCACCGACCCCGGGCCCGGCCGGGACCTGGCCGCCGCCGTGGCACGCGAGCCGGCCGACCTGGTGGTGATCGACTGCCTGAGTTTTGCCGCGCTGCGGACCGCCCAGGAGATGGGGCTGCGCCACGTGGTGCTGGCGCACACCTTCCACGGGTACCTGACCAGAAGCTGGAGCCGAGGACCACTCGCCCTGGTCGCCGGGCTCAAGGGGTATCACCCGCCGCGGCTCTGGGCGTCGGCCGAGGAGGTGCTGGTGACCTCCCTTCCGGAGCTGGACCCGGGCCGGGAACGCCCGCAGCCGCCCAACGTCCACTACACCGGCCCGGTCCTCCCCGCCGCGGCGCGGCCCGCCTCGCCCGAGGGGCAGCGGATCCTGGTGAGCCTGAGCACCATCCACTACCCCGCGCAGGCCCGTGCCCTCCAGGCGATCCTGGACGCCGTGGCCGACCTGCCCGTACACGCCGTGGTGGCCACCGGCCACGCCGTCGAGCCGGAGACGCTGCGCCCCCCGCGCAACGCCGAACTCCACCGCTACCGGCCGCACGCCGAAGTGATGCCCGGGGTCTCGCTCGTCGTCGGCCACGGCGGCCACGGCACCACCATGCAGGCGCTCGCGCACGACCTGCCGCTGGTGGTCATGCCGATGCACCCCATGCTCGACCAGCCCGTGATCGGCAGGGTGGTCGAGGAGCACGGCGCCGCCCGCGTCGTCCGGCGGAACGCGTCTCCCGAGCGGATCAGGACCGCCATCGGCGAACTGCTCACCTCCGAATCCCATCGGCGGGCCGCCGCCGGGCTCGGCAGCCGGATCCGGGCCGGCAGCGGTGCCGCGGCCGCCGCCGACCGGATCGGAGCGCTTGCCGCGGCTCCGGTCTGACCGTCCGTCACCGCTGCCCGGACCACGGCGTCGCTGCCCGGGCGGCGTCGCCGGCGGTCCGGCTAGGCCGGCGGTGCCACCAACGTCGCCGACTGCCCCGCGTCGCGCAGCGCCGTGGCGACAAAGCCGCCGGCCTTCAGCTCCTCCACCACATCGCGCAGGAACGCCACCGTCTCCGGCCGCCGGGATCTGGTCGTGCCGACCGCCTGCCGGATCTCCATGAAGCGCTCCTCGACCAGCCGTATCCCGGGACGGTCCGCGGCGAAGGCGGTCATCGGCTGCCGGATGCCCGCCGCGACCTCCAACTCCTCGGCGAGGAAGACCTCCACACCCTCGTCCCCGCGCACGATGGTCGCGTGGCGCAGGGTGCGGGTGAGGAACAGGTCGTAGGCCGAGCCGCGCTTCACGCCGACGCGCACGCCCGGGCGGTCCACGTCGGAGGGCGTCGCGATCGCGGAGTCCCGGGGCACGGCGTAGACGCCCTCGATCACCACGTACGGCGCGGTGAAGGCCACGTCCGCCTCGCGGGCGGGCTCGACGGCCAGGAAGCAGAGGTCGGCGCGGCCCGTGGCCATCGCCTCGTACGACTTGCGGGCCGCGTCGAAGCACACGAGCTCCACCGGCACGCCCAGCCGCGCGCCGACCTCCCGCGCGATGTCCACGGTGACGCCGCCCGGCTCCCGCTCGGTGCCGTGCGCCAGCACGGGATTGCCCAGGTTGATCGAGGCCCGCAGCACTCCGGTGGGGGCCAGGTCCTCGACGACGGTGTCGGTTGCGATGGTCATGGGACGGATTCTAGGTACCGCCGCCGACAACGTCCCCGGCGCCTGCACGCCGCTCGGCACACCGCGGCGAGGAGCGGCCCTGCCTGCCCGTACGACCGCCCGCGCGGGCATGGTTCCCGCTCTCCACAGGCCTGGGGCCGCGTTGTCAGTGCCCCCGCCTAATGTTCGGGTCACTTGATCAACCCGGTGCAGGGAGGCACGCGATGGGGTGGGTGACGGTGGGCGACTACGAGGTCTCCCTCGACGAGGACGGGAAGGTCGTGTGCCGCAACGCGGCCGGCCGCCTGCTGAAGTCCGTACCGGGCAAAGTGGCCGACGACCCGACGGTGGTGGGGCTGCGTCAGCTCGCCGAATGGCTGGAGCGGCACGACCGGCAGTGCCTGGCCGACGTGGAGCGGTGGATGGTGCGCTCGCTGCCGGTGCCGATCGACGTCGTCGCGGCGGTGTGGCCCGACCCGGCGTGGCAAGCGGCCCTGCGGGACGTCGTCGTGACCGGCCCCGACGGCGAGGTCGCCGGCTTCCTGCGGGACGCCGGGACGGAGCGCGGGCTCGGCCTGGTGGACCTGGACGGCGACACCGTGCGCATCGCCCCCGAACTCGTCCGCATCCCGCACCCCGTCCTGCTGGACGACCTCGAGGACCTGCGCGAGTTCGCGGTCGAACTGGGCGTGGAGCAGCGGGCGCAGCAGCTCTTCCGCGAGGTCTGGCACCGCCCCTCGGATCTGGACCCCGAGGGCACCGCCGTCGAGGACTACGCGGGCGGCACGTTCAAGGAGCTGCGCTTCCTGCACGGCCGGGCCACCTCGCTCGGCTACCGCGTGCGCGGAGGGCACGCCGTCTGCCCCGTCCTCGAGGACGGCCGGCCCGTCGAGGCCCGCATCTGGATCGGCGACTACGACGGCTGGAGCGAGACCGAGACCGGCCCCCTGTCCTGGACCGACGGCGCGGGACGCGCCCTGAAGCTCGGTCAGGTCGGCGCCGTCGCCTGGTCGGAGGGCATGCGCATGGCGGCCGCCCTGTACGCGGGCCGCGACATCGAGGACGAGGAGCAGGCGGCATGAGCGCCCACGACCGGAACACCGTCACCGCGCTGCTGGACGCCGGCGCGATCCTGCCCCCGGGCACCACCGCCGGCGAGGACGCCGACATCCTCACCGTGCGCGGCTACACGCACCCCGTGCTCGACGGCCGCCGCGTCGTCCGCCTCGTCCCGGGCACCCTCGGCGAGGCGGAGGACCTGGCGCTGGACTTCCTCGGCCTGACCCGCGAGCCGGAGACGCCCGAGGTCGGCCAAGTGCGCCGTGAAACCCTCGGGTTCCCCGCCTGGGCCCTGGTCAACGACCCGGCCAACGGCCACCACGCGCTCGCCCTGGTCAAGGACATCGAACGGCTCGCGCGGACGGCCAAGTCCCGTGCCGGAGCGGCGAAGGACGGCTTCGAGGCGCTGGCCGAACGCCTCGGCCGCGCCGTGCCGCACTTCCTGCCCACCTTCCACGAGCAGGCCGCCCGGGTCTTCCTCCAGCACGAGAACACCACCTACGCCGCGGCCTTCTTCGGCAAGGCCCGCGCCGCCGAGCGCGTCCACGGCCTCGCCGTCGACGAGGACCGCCAGCGGGCCGTGTTCCTGGAGTTCGCCTTCGCGGGCGCCCTCACCGTCAAGGCGCTCAAGGAGCACGTCAAGGACCTCGCCCGGCGCCTCGACCCGGCCGAGGCATGGCGGCAGTTCCGCCAACTCACCGTGGAGCGCTGCGCGGCGGGGATGCCGCCGTACGCCTCGCTGCCGCAGGACGCCCGTGGGCTGATCAAGGCCGCAGGGCTGAACCGGGTCACCGAGGAATGCGCCTTCGTCGCCGACCTGCTGGCCTCGCCCGCCGTCGTGCGCGCGCCCGGCTCCTTCTGGACCGCCTACCGGCCCACCCTCGTCGTCCTCGCAGAGCGGCAACCGTCCGTGCGGGCGCGGCTGCTGGAGTTCATGCCGACCGGACTGGGCCGCGACCCCGAGCACGACGAGTTCTGGCTCGCGCTGCTCGCCGAGACCGGCGCCGACGCCCTGCTGACCGGGGAGGCGGGCGAGAGCGCGGCGGCCGTCGACGCGGCGGACTGGCTGACCCGCTGGGCCACGCACCGCAAGCACGGCTCGCCCAGCTCCGAACGTTCCGCGTCCACACTCGCCCTGGTCTCCCGGATGGCACCCAGGCTGCGCGCCGAAGGACGTCCCGTCGACCTCTTCGCGGCCCGCTGGCGCGCCGGCGCCGAACTCGACCTGCTCGACCTGTGCGTGGCGGAGGGCGTCCCGCTGACCGTTCCCGTGGACGCGGCGAGCGTCCACCTGCCGATCGCCCCGTGGTTGCTCGACCGCGGCACCGGACGGCGCGACCTCGTGGCCACCGGCGCCGACCCGCGCATGCGGCGCCTGCTGCATCATGCGATCGGCCAACTGGGCGACCAGCGCACGCAGACAGCGGCCATGGAGGCCCTGGCCACGCACCCGGTGCTCAGCACCGTTCTGCACGCCTGGCTGGACGAGGCGGCGGAGCAGTTCACCCGTGCCGGCGGCCTGCCCTCCTCCCGCACCGCCCTGAGCCGCATGCGGCCCTTCCGGTCCGTCGTGGCGCGCGTCAACCCCGGCGCCGTCGCCCGCGTCGCCGGCCACGACATCGCGCCGCTGCTCGGCCGTACCCTGCGCGAGGGCATCCTCGACGAACTGGGCTGGCCGGCGCTGGAGGAGGCCATGGAACTCCTTGACGCCGCTGTCGTCACGTCCGCCGGCGAGCACGCGCTCGGGATCACCGAGGCCTGGCCCGCCCTCATCCTCGCCCGCAAGCACAAGGTCGTGGTGGTCGGCCCCGAGAAGGTGCTCCTCGAACACGACCTGCGCATCCCTGTCGTACTCGACCGCTGGCACCAGCCGTACTTCCGCTACACCGACGGTGAACTCCTCGTGATGTGGCGGGAGGGCGACAAACAGCGCGGCTACTGGTCCGCTAGGCCCGCCGACGTCTTCACCCTCGGCGGAGAGACCCTTCCGACGTGGTGGCACGCGCCTGTCGGGCCGCCCTCGATCCCCCTGCCCGGCGGCGGCCGCGCCACCGGCGGCCGCACCCTGCACGCCGGTGACACGGTGGTGCCTCCCGGCCGCCCCGTCCTCGGCGACGGCACCTCCTTCTGGCGCCAGGGAAAGCACGGCCGCGAGCAGGTCTGGATGGAGTACGACCCGGTCAGCGGCACCCACGGCCGCGCCTCCCTGCCCGCCTTCCTGCGCTCCGGCATCCGCGAGGGCGCCAGGCTCCGGCAGGACGACTGCGAGGTCCTGCCGCTTCAACCCGGCCTGGAGGGCACACCCTTCGGTACCGACGGCACGGTCCTGGGCCGCTGGGTCCGCGTCGAGGGCGCGGGCACGGAGGCACGTTGCACCGCCGGCACGCCCGACGGCCGCACCGTCGGGTTCGCCACGGGGGATGGGGAGAGCTGGTCGCGGAAGATGCCGCTCGGCGCGCTGCGGCTTCCCGGTGGCGCCGAGCCCATCGTGGCGCTCACCCATCAGACGGTGTCGTTCCACCCGGCCGGCGACGCGATCGGCACCGACGAACTCGCCACCTTCTCGATGTCAGGGAACGGTGGGGAGTTCGCCGCCGGCACCCGGCTCGTCCCGCCGCTCGCCTTCTGGCACGCCCTGCGCCCGCGCGACGAGAAGGCCTCGGCCGTGCTGCGCGCCCTCACCGACGCGCAGGCCGCCGAGGTGCTGAAGGCCACCGCGAGCGCCCTCGCCGAACGGCGGGCGGAGGAGGACCGCACGAAGGAGTACACCGGTCCTTCCGCGACCGCCGTGGCGCGCGCCTGCGTGGCGCGGGCCCTCCCGGCCGTCACCGAGGAGCGGCTGCTCACGGGCGTGACAGCACTCGTACAGGGCGTCCTCCGCCACCTGGAGGGCGTGATCGGCTTCGTCACGCCGCCGGCGGAGCGGACGCCGCAGTCACGCAGCCGTACCGAGGGCATGTTCGCCGACCACAGTCCCGAGCACGGCGACGACGAGACCCTGCGCGGCGCTGTCGCCGGCATCGCCGACCACGGCTACTCCTCGTGGTCGAGGGAAACGCAGTGGGCCACGCTGCGGCAGATCCGCTCCGTCGGCCACGTACTGTCCGGCCGGCCCGCCGAGGGCAAGCCGCTGCTCCCCGGCCGGGACAGGATCGGCGCGCTCGGCGGCGGATGGCACAGCGATGAGTACACCGTCCCCGGCATGACCCTGGGATGGCCGTCCGTCCTCGGCGCGTTGCGCCCGCTGGCCTTCCGTGCGGCGTCGCCCGCCGTCTCCGGGAATGGGCGCGAGGCGCTGTGTCTGCTCTTCGAGGCGATCGCCGAAGGACCGCTGGCGGCGCCCGGCGGCGGGCTCCGCGAGGTCGTCCTCGGCGAGAAGCACGAGAAGCAGCAGCGGGTGGGGCAGGTCCTGCGCCGCGGTGACCGCACCGTGGTGATCCTGGCCTGCAAGAACGTCGACGGACAGCGCAAGCACGTGCGATGGCTCGCCCTCGACCACGACCCCTCCGGAGCATTCGGCGCCGTCGCCCACTTCAGCCTGGAGGGGGAGACCGACCGTGCCCCGGACCTCCCCGCCGGTCGCCTGGACGAGCTGACCCGGCTCCTGCGGGACAAGGGCGCGGCGCCCTGGCGGGAAGACGGCCCCGGGGCGCTCGTCGCGGCGACTGGCGGCGGCCTCGGCCCCGCGCAGGCGACACTGCTGCTCGCCGGCCTGCCGCAGGACCCGGACACCTCGGCACTGGCGGCCATCGGGCTGAAGCCACGTCAGAAGGAGTTCGGGGCCGGTCTGCTGGCCTCTCTCCGCCCGGACGACCGAGCGGCCCTGGCCGGCGCCCTTCTGCCGGAGGACCCGGCCGGACTGTGGACCACCGGGCCCGACGTCGCGGCGGCCGGTCGCTTCTGGGCGGAACGGCTCGGCGACTTCGTGCGCCTGCCGGAGGAGATCGCGGGTGAACTCGCCGGCGTTCCGGCCTCGGCAGCCGAGGCGGTGCTCAATCCCGCGCGGACCCCGTGGCTCAGCCGCACCACCGTGCAACGGCCCGACAAGGACGGCGATCTCGTCCCCCAGGACCCCATGGCGCTGCCCGGGCGGCACGACATCTCCCAGTCGGTCGCCGCGCTGGCAGGGCTCGCCTACGGACTGCCGTACGGGCATCCGCTGCGCGCCGCCCTCCCAGGCGGCCTGACCGCGCTGCGCCGCCGGCTCGCCGACCGCGGACTGCTCATCGACGTCGACATCGAGTGGACGGAGAAGGGCGGCTCCACCGCCGTTCAGCTTCGCAAGGCGTACGGACTGCCCGCCACCGGCGGCGCCGACCCCCACGGACTGACCCACGCCGGCGAAGCCCTGGTGCTGCGCCCCTGGTACGGCGACACCGAGACCGTGCTCGTCCGCCCGGCCGGGCTGACCGGCCCCGACGACTCCGTCTTCGGGCTCGTCGAGGGACTGGTCGGCCCGCACCGCGGTGGCGGCCTGCGCGGTCTGCGCGCCGTCCTCGGAGACGGACTGGAACGGGCGCTGTCCGCGGGTATCGGCCCGGACGCCCCGGCCGGCCACGCCCAGGACCCCACCCTCACCGTGCCGGACCTCGTCGCCGAAGCCGGCGCCGCCCACGGCCTCGGCGAGGACGCCGCCGCGCTCTACCTGCAACTTCTCGCCCTGCCCGACCCCACGGACCGCAACTGCGCCCGCTGGACGGGCTGGAGGCCCACGCGCATGAAGAAGGCCCGCACCGAACTCGCCGCGAGCGGCCTGGTCGTCGAGGCCCGCCGGCCGCGCGCCGGGCGGACGCTCTTCCTGCCCTGCGGCTGGCGCGACCTCAAGGCGCCCGCCCTCCCGGTGGAGACCTGGAAGGAACGCCTCTACCCCGTCCGCGACCACTTCCGGACCGTCCCGCTGGTCCCGGTGCCCGAACTGTTCACCGCCGCCTGGGACCGTGTCCGCGACGGCGACGCCCCCGCCTTCGAAGAACTCACCACCCGCGCCACCCGGAAGGGCCGCCGCCGATGACCACCACCACACCCCCTGCCGCCCCCACCGCACCCGCGCAGCGGCAGATCACCCCGCCTGAGGACCGGTACGCCAACGAGCTGGCCTTCCTCGCGGCCTACGACACCGGCCCCCGCCCGCCCTCCTGGCGGCTCACCCCGCGTGCCGTCGTCACCTTCGTCATGGGCAGCGGTGGACAGGCGCTGAAGCTGCCGGAGGACGCCGAGGTCCCCGGGGACGTCCCGCGCCGCCTCGTCGTCGAGGGGAAGTTCGTCGGCGACCGTGCCCTGGTGGAGCGGTGCGTCGTGACCCTCGCAGGGGAACGCGGCCTGTTGCTCGTCGGCGAGCCCGGCACCGCGAAGTCGATGCTCTCCGAGCTGCTGTCCGCCGCGGTCTGCGGCACCAGCGGTCTGGTCGTCCAGGGCACCGCCGGTACGACGGAGGACCAGCTCAAGTACGGCTGGAACTATGCCCTGCTGCTCGCCCAGGGCCCCAGCCGGCAGGCACTCGTCCCCTCGCCGGTCCTCACGGCCATGTCGCGCGGCGCCGTCGCCCGCGTCGAGGAGGTCACCCGCTGCCTGCCCGAGGTGCAGGACTCCCTGGTCTCCCTGCTCTCCGAGCGGCGCATCGCCATCCCCGAACTCGCGGGCAGCGACGACGCCTTGGCGCACGCCGCGCCCGGCTTCACCCTGATCGCCACCGCCAACCTCCGCGACAAGGGCGTCTCCGAGATGTCCGCCGCCCTCAAACGACGCTTCAACTTCGAGACCGTCGGTCCCATCGGCGACCTCGATGCCGAGACCGCGCTCGTGCGCAGCCAGTCCCGCGCCGCCGTCGAACGCGCGGGGGCGCCCTACCAGGTCGACGACGCCGTCCTGGAGGCCCTGGTCACCGCCTTCCGTGACCTGCGAGAAGGCCGCTCCGCCGAAGGCTGGGAGGTGGAGCGCCCCTCCACGGTCATGAGCACCGCGGAGGCCGTCTCGGTGGCGGGTGCGCTCGCCCTGGCCGCCGCGTACTTCCCCGGCGACCGTGACGTGCTCGGCCTGCTGCCCGGGCATCTGCTCGGCGTGGTGCGCAAGGACGACCCGGCCGACGCGGCACGGCTGCTCGGTTACTGGGACGGTCCCGTCCGGCGCCGGGCCGAGCAGGGCTCCCCGACCTGGCGCACCCTCTGGGAACTGCGCACCGTGCTGGAGGGCTGACGGCCGTGTCCCGTACCCCCGACGCGGCCCTCGCGGCGCTCACGGACACGGCGGCGCCGTACCTCATCGGCGTGCGCCACCATGCGCCGTCGCTCGCGGCCGCCGTGCCCGCCCTGCTGGACGACGCCAAGCCCGACGTCCTGCTCGTCGAACTCCCCGGCGAGATGCAGGAGTGGCTGCCTTGGCTCGCCCACGAGGAGACCCGGGCGCCCGTCGCCCTGGCCGCCGCCCCCGGCGACGCAGCGGGCGGCGGCCCGGCGTTCTACCCCTTCGCCGACTTCTCGCCCGAACTGGCCGCCGTGCGCTGGGCGGCCCGGCACGGCGTCCCGGCCGTCGCCTGCGACCTGCCGCTCGCGGATCGCATGTGGGCTGTGGGCAGGGAAGCACCGGAAGCGGCGGGGGAGTACGGACCGGGTCTCCACGCGACCTTGCGGGAGCGCGTCACCGGGCGCCCCGGCGACGACCTGTGGGACCGACTCGTCGAGGCCACCGCCCCCGGTTCGCCGCCCGAGGCACTGCGCCGCGCCGCTCTGCTGACGGGATGGGCCCTCCGCGAGGACGCGGCCGCCTCCCGCGGTGTTCCCGCACTCGACCTGCGGCGCGAGGAGTGGATGCGGTCCTGCCTCGCCGACGCCACGGCCGACGGGGCCCGCGCGGCCGTCGTCGTGGGCGCCTTCCACGCACCGGCGCTGCTCCCGGGGGCGACACCTGAGGGCGCGTCCGCGGCGGGCGATGACGCCGCGAGCGCGGTGCGCGAGGACGCCCGCTCCTGGACGACCTCCCTCATCCCGTACACGTATGCGCTGCTGGACGAGCGCTCCGGCTACCCTGCGGGCATCCGTGACCCTGAGTGGCAGCACCTCGTCCTCGAGGCAGCCGGCGACCCGGACATGCTCGAGGCCGGGCTGATCCGCACCGCCGTCCGCGTATGCGCCGAACTGCGGGCGCAGGGCCATCCATCGGGCCCGGCCGACGCCCGGGAGATCAGCCGGCTCGCCGGCGACCTCGCCCGGCTGCGCGGACTGCCGGCCGCCGGGCGGGGCGAACTCATCGAGGCCGTGCAGACCGTGCTCGCGCAGGGCGAGCCGTACGGACGGGGCCGGGCGGTCGCGCGCGCCATGGAACGCGTCCTCATCGGCACCCGGAGCGGACGGCCCGCTCCCGGCGCTCCGCGCAGCGGCCTCGCCCCCACGGTGGAGGCCGAGGTCGCCGCGCTCGGGCTGCCGGGACCTGAGCCGGGGGCGGTGGCCACCGACGCCCGGGACCTGCGCCTCGACCCGCTGCGCTCCGACCTCGACCGGCGGCGCGAACTGCTGCTGCGCCGGCTGGCGGTCTGCGGCGTCCCGTACGCCGAGCCCAGGGACGTCAGCGGTGTCGGCGGCGCCGACGCACTCACCACCCGCTGGCAGGTGCGCTGGACACTTGCGACCGCCGCCATGCTCACGGCCGCCGGCACCCGCGGCGTCACCGCCGCACAGGCGGCCGAGGGCGTGCTCCGCGAGCGCCGCCGTTCGGAGACGGACGAGGGCGGTCCCACCGCGGCCCAGACGCTGCGCGGGCTCGCCGAGGCCGCCGAGTGCGGGCTGCCCGCACTCACCGACGAACGTCTCGTCGAGGCGGCGGACGTCCTACCCGGCACCGGCACCCTGCCCGAACTCCTCGGCGGCCTCGCGCTGCTGGACCGCGTCCGCGCCGGGCACATCGCCGGGCTCGGCCGCGACGAGGACCGCACGACCCGCGCGGAAGCCGTCGCCGGCCTGCTGACGGCAGCCGCCGTGCGCCAGGTGGACGGTCTCACCGGTTCCGACGATCCCGCCGACGCCCAGGCGCTGCTCGAACTCGCCCACCGCGCCGACCGGTTCGGCGGCATCCGGCTCACCGACGCGCTCACCCGCCTCGCCGCCGACGGATCACCCCTGATGCGCGGCGCGGCAGGCGCCGTCCGCGTGCTCCTCGGCCACGAGTCCGCACGCGAACTCGGCGCCCGGGTCGCCTCCTGGGTCGACGCGGCGACGGACCCGCCGTCCCGCGCCACTCTCGGCGCCCGCCTCACCGGCCTGCTCACCGCGGCCGGCCCGCTCCTCGAAGCCGCCGCCCCAGCGCTCGAACCACTGCTCGACCGTGTCGCCGACCTCCCCGACCGCGACTTCCTCGACCGGCTCCCCGCCCTCCGGGGCGGCTTCGACACCCTCAGCCCCGCCGCCCGTGACCGGCTCCTCGCGGCGGTCGAGGAACGCCTCGGCGCCGGTGGCATCGCCGACACCGCCGGTGCGGATCCCCTCGCCCTCGCGGCCTGGACCCGCGCCGACTTCACCGCCCGCACCACCCTGCGCCGGCTCGGCCTGCTCCCTCAGAACGGTGGCCCGGCGCCGGAGGAGGCGCGCGACGCGCTGCCGGGCGAGGGCGATTCCGTACCCGGCACGACGGACGGCCCGCCCGGCCGCACCATCGGTGCCGCGGACCGCTGGCGGCTCGTGCTCGGCCGCCGGACAGAGCAACTGCCACGGAACGCTGCGGCCTTGGCCACCGCCCTGGACGAGCTGTACGGCCGGGGCCGCGGCGAGGGGAGCCGGGGTGACATGTCGGGCGGCAACGGCGGGGGCCGGGAGGCGGCGTATCCCGGGGTGCGCGAGTGGTCGGAGGAACTGGCCGCGCTGTTCGGGCCGGGCATCCGCGAGGAGGTCCTCGCCGCGGCGGCCGCGTCGGGTCGCAAGGACGCCCTCGGCGAACTCGACCCGGACAGCGTGCGGCCCTCGGTAGAGCTGCTGCGCACGGTGCTCGCGCACGCCGGAGGCCTGCCCGAGGCACGGCTGGCGGCCCTCCGGCCCCTCGTACGCCGCCTCGTCGAAGCCCTGACGCGACAGCTCGCCACCCGCCTGCGCCCCGCGCTGCACGGCACCGCCCTGCCTCGCCCCAGTCGGCGGCCGGGCGGTGGGCTCGACCTTCCGCGCACTCTGCGGGCGAACCTCGCCACCGCTCACCGTGCCCCGGACGGCACCGTCCAGGTGGTCCCCGAGCGCCCGGTGTTCCGCACCCGGGCCCAACGTGCCGCCGACTGGCGGCTGATCCTCGTCACGGACGTGTCCGGGTCCATGGAGGCGTCCACGATCTGGGCGGCGCTCACGGCGTCCGTGCTGGCCGGGGTGCGGACCCTGTCGACGCACTTCCTGGCGTTCTCCACCGAGGTCATCGACCTCACCGACCACGTCACGGACCCGCTGTCGCTGCTCCTGGAGGTCAGCGTCGGCGGCGGCACCCACATAGCGGCCGGACTCCGGCACGCGCGCGCGCTGGTGACCGTTCCGTCACGCACCCTCGTCGTGGTCGTCAGCGACTTCGAGGAGGGCTATCCGGTCGGCGGACTCCTCGCCGAGGTCCGGGCGCTCGTCGGCGCCGGCTGCCACGTCCTGGGCTGCGCGAGCCTCGACGACTCGGGACGCCCCCGTTACTCCACCGGTGTGGCCGGGCAACTCGTCGCCGCGGGCATGCCCGTGGCCGCCCTCAGCCCCCTCGAACTCGCCCGCTGGGTGGGGGAGAAGATCACATGAACCCGAACCTGCCCCCGGTCGCCCCCGCCGTGACCGCCGAACTCGTCGCGGCGCTCTCGCCCCGGCTGCGCAAGCGTCTCGACGCGGGCGTCGCCAAGCTGGCGGACCGTCCGGTCGTCCGGGACGGCGACACCGTGCGTCTCGCGGTCGACGACGACACCGATCTCGAACTGCACGCCCCTGACGGCACGGTGACCAGCGCCGAGGCGATCCGCTGCGGATGCCTGCTCGCCCCGGACTGTCTGCACCGCGCCTGCGCCGCCTCGGCCGCGCCGGTCGCGGAACCCGGCGCCGGTGACACGGCGCCGGAGCCCACCGCTCCGGCGGGGGAAGCTGCGCCGCAGGTGGAACCGGACGCCGCCACCCCGGAGCAGCGCGTCGCCGCCGACGCCGTGCGCCACGCGGCCGCCGCGGTCCTGGAGGCCGGTATCGACGGCGCCGGCGCCGTGCCTCAGGCGGAGTTGCTGCGGGCGGCGCACACGGCCCGGATCGGCGGACTTCCCCGGATCGCCGCCTCCGCCGTCTCCGTCGTCACCCGGCTGCGTGCGGCCCGCTCCGGCGACCCGGCCCACCGCCTGGCCGACCTCGTCGAGGCACTGCGCGAACTGCTCGGCCCCGCACACCGGGTGCCGTACGCCACGGGCCCCGAGCTGGCTGCCGTACGCGGCACCGCACGGCAGCCCTACACCCCGGACGGCTCGCTGCGGCTGTACGGCCTGTTCTCCGAACCCGTGCTCACCGCGAGCGGCCACGCGGGCGCCGTCACATGGACCGCCGACGCCGACGGCCGCCTGTACACCGTCTCGGACGTCCTCCCGGGCGGCCCCGGAAGGGCCACCGGGGCCGCCGACCGCAGCGTCCGCATCGGCGACACGGCCCTGACCCACCGCGAGTTGTCCCGCGCGGGCCTTGCCGTGTCCGGCGCCACCGTCTCGCCCACCGGCCGGCTCGGCGCGGGCGCCGGGGTACGGGCGGTCCGGGCCTCCGGCGCGGCCTGGACCGGCGAACCGCTGGACCGCCTGTGGGCCGTGCCCGCCGCGGACCAGGCCGCCCGCGCCCTGGCCACGGGCGACGGTCTGCTCTTCCTCGACGTCACCCTCACCGGCACCGTGCGCGAGACCGGCGGGGACTGTCTGCTCGCCGAATGCGAGGGCCTGACGCTCCGTCTGACCGCCGCCCACGACCACCCGGCCCTTCCGTACCGGGACAACCTGCGGCTCCTCGCCGCCGCCCCCGGCCTCCGCCTGCGCGTCGTCGCCCGGCTCGATCCGGCGCCGCACCCCCGCGCCCGGCTGCTCGCCCTGAGCCACCCCTCGGATCCGGCCACCCGTCTCGACGCCGGACTCGACCGCCTCCAACGGGCCGACCTGCCCTGGTCCACCCCGCCGACGACGGCTGCCGCACCCGCCTCCGAGGACGCGCCCCTGCACCTGCTGCAACGCCGCGTCCAGCAGGCGGTCTCCGGCGGCCGCCGCGTCGTTGCCCTCTCGTCCACCGTCCCCGCCGACGCCCGACGTCTGCACCGCGCCGGACTCGCCACCGCCGCCGACCTCCTCACCGACCTCCACTCCCGCGCGGCCACCCGCGACCGCGACGTCTTCGGCCGCCTCCTCCCCACCGACCCCGCCCACTTCGCCCACGCCTGGCTCGCCGCCGCCACCTACACCGCCGAAGTCGACCACGCCCTCTGCGCCGCCGCCTGGGGCACCGACCTCCCGGAGCAGGTGGTCGGCCCCGCTCTGGCCTGACGCCGGGCAACTGCCTTGCCGTGACCGTGGAGGCCGAGGAAGCTGGGCCGATGCCGGGGCAGCGGAAGAGGAAACGTCGGCAGCGCGACGAGGGGCAGCGGGATGCCGCTCGGTTCGCGCCGGGCACGGGCCGCTGGGAAGTGCTCTTCGAGACCCAGGACGCGTCGGACTGGCTCGCGCACATTCGCCGTCTCCGAGTGTCCGACACGCGGATCGACTGGACGGCGGTGCGGATGGATACGTTCTGCGGCCGCCTGGTGCACCCGACCACCTACCGGCTGAGCCTCTTTGTGCCGGCCCCTGACGAAGATCCGTGCCAGGGGACCTCCGACAGCCGACCTTTGTGATCATCTGTCAGACCACAGACCACAGACCACAGACCACAGACCACAGACCACAGACCACAGACCACAGACCACAGACCACGCCGCGAGGACCGGTCGGGGTCAGGTGCACGCGGCAACGCGGGAAGTGGCTCTGTCCGGCGGCAGTTCGCCTCGTGCCCGGTACGGACCCGCGGGTTCCGGCCGTCTTCGCTGTCACTGGTGAGCGCGACGAGGGCGACCACCGACGGCGGATCGGAGGGTTCCACGTCTTGCGCCGGGCGGGTTCGCGCGGCGCCGTTTGGCACGATCCGTTCGCCCGCGCGTGTGGTTCACGTGCGCATCAAGGGTTCGGTGTTGACAGGTATTCAGGTGAGGCGTTTCACTCATGCCCGCTGGCAACGTTGTCAGGGGCCGGACAACGTTGTCGTGCGGCGAGTGCGACGCACTCTCGGTCATCCGTGAAGACGACCCGGTTGTGGAGGCACGTGATGGCAAGACCCTGGCGCGACCTGCTGACCCGCAGGCACCAATCCCCTCATCTGCCGCGAGCACGGCGCCTGCGCGTTCCCCTGGCGGCGGTCGCCGTCCTGAGCCTCGCGGCCGGACCGCTCCAGGCGGCCGCGGCCGCGGCGCCGGCCGCCGACGCGCCCTGGGTGGACGACCCGGCGTCGCTGGTCAATCCGATCATCGGAACATCGGGCGCCGTGGACACCTTCCCCGGTCCTGACGCGCCCTTCGGCATGCTGCAGTGGGGGCCCGACACCTCCCCGAACCGCCCCTCCGGAGGCGGTTACGAGTACAACGACAAGAAGATCTCGGGCTACAGCCTCACCCACATCTCCGGCCCCGGCTGCCCCGCCGCCGGCGACGTGCCCGTGCTCCCCGTCACCGGGGCCCTCACCGGCGACCTGAGCGCCGGCTCGACCGGCTTCAGCCACGCCAACGAGCACACCGAGGCGGGCTATTACCGGCTGACCGACGACGCGGGCATCACCACGGAACTCACCAGCACCACCCGCGCCGGGCTCGCCACCTTCACCTTCCCCGGCAGCGCCGACTCGCACCTGCTGCTCAAGCTCAGCGGCGGCGCCACCCAGATCGACAACACCCGCGCCCAGGTGGTCAACGACCACGAGGTCTCGGGCGCGGTGACCAGCGGCCACTTCTGCGGCGCCGACAACACCTACACGCTGCACTTCCGCATGACCTTCGACCGCCCCTTCACCAGCAGCGGCACATGGGTCGGCGGAACGGTCAACCCCCAGGCGAAGTCCCTGCGCCTCGGTGCCCCGGAGCAGCCGCTCGCGCCCCCCGCGACGCGCGGCCCGCAGAAGGAGCGGCACTTCACCGTGCCGGGCCGCCCCGGCCCCCGCGCCGGCCACGGCCCCGGCGGCGGCTCCGCGAAGGGGAAGGGCTCCGAGACGGGCGCCACCCCGAGTTCCGGCACCCGCGCCAAGCCCCCGGTCACCGGCGCCAACGGCATGTACCTGACTTTCGACACCACCACGCAGAAGGCCGTGAAGGCCAAGGTCGCCATCTCGTACACCAGTGACGCCAACGCCGCCAAGAACCTGACCTCCGAGATCCCGGGCTGGAACTTCGCCGGCGTCCGGCAGGCCAACCACGATGCCTGGAACAAGATCCTGGGCCGTGTGCGGATCGGCGGCGGGAGCCACGACCAGCAGGTGCAGTTCTACACCGCGCTGTACCACTCCCTCCTGCACCCCAACGTCTTCTCGGACGTCAACGGCGAGTACGCCGGCATGGACGGCGAGATCCACACCGTCCGCAAGGGCCACACCCAGTACGCCAACTACTCCGGCTGGGACACCTACCGCTCCCAGACGCAGCTGATGGCCGTCGTCGCGCCCGACGTCACCAGCGATGTCGTCACCTCCATGGTGAACGGCTTCGACCAGACCGGCCTGTTCCCCAAGTGGGCCCAGAACAACGGCGAGAGCTACGTCATGGTCGGTGACCCGGCCGCCGGAATCGTCGCGGGCGCCTACGCCTTCGGGGCGCGCGACTTCGACGCCCAGGGCGCGCTGGACTCCCTCGTCCACCAGGCCACCCACCCCAACAACGACCGACCGGGCCAGGCCGTCCGCGACGCGAAGGGCTATCTGCCCATCGACGGCACCGACTGGGGCTGCTGCAACTTCTACGGCCCGGTGTCGACGCAACTGGAGTACGACAGCGCCGACTACGCCATCGCCGCGCTCGCCAGGTCCCTCGGCGAGAACGGTGTCCACGAGACCTTCGCCACCCGCGCCCAGGACTGGCAGAACGTCTTCAACGTGCGCACCGGCTACGTCCAGGCCCGCACCTCCTCCGGCGCCTTCGCCACCGGCTTCTCGCCGGGCACCTCCAACGGCTTCGTCGAGGGCACCTCGGCGCAGTACACCCCGATGATCCCGTTCAACCTCAAGGCGCTGATCGCGGCCCGCGGCGGCGCCGACGCCTACGACGCCTACCTCGACAGCCTCCTGTCGGACATCGCCCACCCGGGCGGCACCAACGCCGACCTCAGCAATGAGCCGAGCGTGGAGATCCCGTGGGAGTACGCCTACCTCGGCCGTCCCTGGAAGACGCAGGCCGCCGTCCGCGAGGCCCAGCAGAAGCTGTACTTCAACGCGCCGGTCGGGCAGTTCGGCAACGACGACCTGGGCGCCATGAGCTCCTGGTACGTCTGGTCGGAGCTCGGCATGTACCCGCAGACGCCGGGCACCGACACCCTGGTGCTGGGCAGCCCGGTCTTCCCCAAGGCCCAGATCCGCCTCGGCGGCGGCAGGACGATCAAGATCAACGCTCCGCAGGCCGCCACGGACGCGCCCTATGTGCAGTCGCTGCGCGTCGACGGCACGGCGCACGACGCCGCCTGGCTGCCGTTCGCCGACCTGAGCCGGGGCGCCACGCTGGACTTCACCCTGGGCACGAGCCCCAACACCGCGTGGGCGTCGGCGCCTTCTGCGGCTCCGCCGTCGGACGCCACCGGTCAGCGCACCGTCCTGGCGGGCGCCGGTCCGTCCGGCGCCGGGCTGGTGCTCACCCCCGGCGGCAGCGGCACCGGCACGCTCGACCTGGCCAACATCGGCGCCAAGGACGAGGTCGTGCGCTGGACCGCGCAGGTGCCGTCCGGGGTCTCCCTGGACGCCACGTCGGGCTCGCTCCCCCTGGGCGCGGGGGCGAAGGAGTCCCACCCGGTGACGGTGACCGGCGGCGGCGCGGAAGGCACGTACGACATCGTCTTCTCACTCAGCACCGCCTCCGGCAGCGACCTCGGCACCACGGTGCTGCATGTCGCCGTCGCCGCGCCTGGCGCCCTGTGGCCGTACTACACCAATGAGGGCGTCCACCCCGACGGCAGCGAGTACAACGGCGGCTTCGACGGCGGCGGCTGGGCGTACTCGAAGGAGGCGCTGGCCGCGGCCGGCATCGAGGGCGGCAGCACGGTGACCGCCGACGGCATCACCTACACCTGGCCCGGCACCACGGCCGGGCAGCCTGACAACATCGAGGCCTCCGGGCAGACCGTCCCGCTGACCGCGCCCGCCGGGACGACGTCCGTCGGTCTGCTGGGCTCGGCGACCAACGCCTCGTCCGCCGGGGCGACCGGCACCTTCACCGTCACCTACGCCGACGGCAGCACGGCGCAGATCCGCTCCGGGTTCTCCGACTGGACGCTGGGCGGCGGAGGGGGCAAGCCCATCCCGGGCAACACCACGGCCGTCACGACGGCCTACCGCAACACCGGGAGCGGCAAGCAGGACAAGGTGGCCACCTTCGTGTTCGCCGTGAAGCTGCCCGTGGACGCCGCCAAGCGCGTCACGAGCATCACCCTGCCGGCGACCGCCGACGGCACGGCCCACGTGTTCGCCTTCGGGTACGGGAGCTGACGCCGCGGCCGGGTGGCGGCGCCTCGCGGGGCACCGCCACCCGGCCGCACATTCGCACGTCCGGACAGCTCAGGACACGACGTCCTTGCCCCGGAAGCCGCGGTAGGCCAGGGCGAAGAAGACCACGGCGAACGACACCGACACCGACACACCCTTGATCATCCCGGCCCACTCCAGCCGGGGCTGCAGCGCGTCGAACCAGGCGTACTGCCAGTGCGTCGGCAGGATGCTGCGCAGCGAGCCCAGGGCCGTGATGGCGTCCAGGATGTTCGACAGGATCGCGACCCCGACCGCCCCGCCGACCGCCCCCAGCGGGGCGTCGGTGACCGTCGACAGCCAGAAGGCGAAGCCCGCGACCGCCAGTTGGCAGGCGAAGACGTACAGTGCCGCGATGGCCAGCCGCCCGGCCGCGGTGCCCGGCGGCAGCGAGCCGGCCGAGGTCAGCTCCATGTCGTGCCAGCCGTAGGCGAGGGTGCCGACCCCCAGCGAGACCGCCGGCAGGGCGAGCACCGCGACCGCGCTGAAGACCAGTGAGACCAGCAGCTTGCTGGTGAGCAGCCGGGCCCGGGGCACCGGCGCCGCCAGCAGGTAGCGCAGCGAGGACCAGCTCGCCTCGGAGGCGATCGTGTCGCCGAAGAAGAGCGCGACGGGGATCGTCACCAGGAAGCCGGAGGAGACGAAGAGCACCGCCAGCGCGAAGTTGACCCCGGAGGCCGTGGCGACGTCGATCATCGTCGGCACCGAGTCCCGGCCGCTGGGCGTGCCGCCGATGGCGAACGCCGCCCACACCACGACGGGCAGGCCCAGCACCACGGCGAGCGCGACGAGCGTGCGCCGGCGCAGGAGCTGCCGCACCGCCTCGACGCGGAAGGGCAGGGTGCGGCCCGGGCGGTAACCCGGCGCGACCTCCACGGCCTCCGTGGCTTGTGTGGCCTCTGCGATGTCCAAGGGCCCGGTCATGCGGACTCTCCGATCAGGGTCAGGAACGCGTCCTCCAGGCGCCGGTGCGGGCCGACCCGCTCCACCGGCACGTCCAGCCGCAGCAGTTCGGTCAGCAACTCCGGCACGGTCATCGTGCCGGGCCGCACCAGCAGCCCGTCCTCCACGGACTCCGCGCCCGCGATCCCGGGCAGCGCGGCGAGCTTCTCGGCGACGGCCTCGCGCGCGTCGCCCGGCATCCCGGGCGCGGCGACGAGCAGCGCCTCGCCGCCGCCGGAGATCTCGCCGACCGGGCCGGCCGCGATCAGCCGCCCCTTGTCCATCACGACGAGGTGCGTGCAGCTCTGCTCGACCTCGGACAGCAGGTGGCTGGAGACGATGACTGTGCGTCCGGCGGCCGCGTAGCGCCGTACGACGTCGCGCATCTCGCGGATCTGCGGCGGGTCCAGTCCGTTGGTCGGCTCGTCGAGGATCAGCAGATCGGGCAGGCCGAGCATGGCCTGCGCGATGGCGAGCCGCTGCCGCATGCCCTGCGAGTACGTCCGCACGGCGCGCTCTAGGGCCTCGCCGAGACCGGCGATCTCCAGTGCCTCCTCCACGTGGGCGTCCGCCGCCGGACGGCCCGTGGCGCGCCAGTACAGCTCCAGGTTGGCCCGCCCGGTCAGGTGCGGCAGGAAGCCGGCGCCCTCCACGAACGCGCCGACCCGCGACAGCACGGGCGCGCCGGGCCGGATCGCCTGGCCGAAGACCCGGATGCCGCCCGCGTCGGGCCGGATCAGGCCCATCATCATCCGCATCGTCGTGGTCTTGCCCGCGCCGTTGGGGCCGAGCAGCCCGAGCACCTGGCCGCGCTCCACGCGGAACGACAGCTCGCGCACCGCGTAGCGGTCGGCCGCGCCCTTGTACCGCTTGGACAGCCCGGAGATCTCCAACGGCACGTCGGCGAGGGCGGGTTCGGGCGCCAGCCGTACGGTGCCCGCCCGCCGCCGCCCGGTCAGCAGAAGGGCCGCGGCCAGCGCGAGCGCCGCGAGGGGCAGCACCCACACCCAGGCGGGCAGGCCGCCCTGGTCGGTGGTCAGCGCCGGGTCGACCGGCACGGTCAGCGCCGCGCCCGCGGGCAGCGACACCTGGTACGTGGCGGGCTGGACCGGGGAGGAGTAGCCGAGGTCGGTGCTGGACAGCACCAGCCGCAGCCGGTGCCCGGCGGCGAACTCGTGGTCCACGGCGGGCAGCGTGACCGGCACGGTGCCCTTGCCGTCCGCGCGCAGCGGTGCGACGAGCTGGTGGGGCAGCGATTCGGAGCCGCCCGGCCCCACGTCGTACAGCTTCGCGAAGAGCACCGCGCCGTCCGGGGCGTCGGTGCGTACGTCCACCCGGACGCTCGCGGCGCCCGTCAGCCGCAGCGGCGAGCCCAGCGGCGCGGAGTCGAACGCGGCGCGCTGACCGGGGAAGTCCAGCGACAGGGACAGCCCCTGGCCGAGGTCGGAGAGCTGCGACAGCGCGCCGACGCCGGGCACCGCCGAGATGGCGGGCGGGTTGCCGCCGGCCGGGTTGGCCACCGCCTGGGCCCCGCCGGTCAGCGCGATCCGGCGGGTCTGCGTGCCGCCGAGCCCGGGGTAGGCGGGCGCGTCGGCGCCGCGCTTGATCGCCCGTCCGTCGGTGGTGTCGACGCCGCCGGCCCGGGTGACGCGGAACGCGGGGCCGGTGCCGACGCCCTTGTCCTTCTTCAGGTAGTGGTCGAACCAGGCCGTGATCCGGCCCTGGACCCGGTCGGTCTCCTGGTCGCCGCCGTCATGACCGCCGGAGAACCAGTCGACGGCGACCGGCGCGCCGCTCGCCTTGACCGCGCGCGCGATGGCGTCGCCCTGGTCGAGCGGGAAGAGCGAGTCGTTCTGGCCCTGGACGACCAGGGTGGGCACCTTGATGCTCGCGGCGACCGACGAGGGGCTGGAGCGGTCCAGCAGCTGCCGGGTGGCGGCGTCCTCCCGTCCCGAGACCGCCGAGCGGTCATACATCGCGCACAGTTGGGCGGTGAAGCCGCACTTCGCCCCGTCCGCGCCGGTGGAGAAGAAGATCCCGGCCCACAGCTTCTTGAACACGCCGCCCGGGAACAGGGCGTCGGAGAGGTTCCACCACGTGATGGCGGGCGCGATCGCGTCGACCCGCCGGTCGTGGCCCGCGGCGAGCAGCGAGACGGCGCCGCCGTACGAGGCACCGGTGACACCGACCCGCGGGTCGTCGGGACCGTCGCGCAGGACCTCGGGCCGCTTGCCCAGCCAGTCGATCAGCCGTGAGACGTCGGCGACCTCGGCGTCGGGGGAGTTGAGCCCGATCCGGCCGCCGGACCGGCCGAAGCCGCGCGCCGACCAGGTCAGCACCGCGTAGCCGTGCCGGGCCAGATCCTCGGCCTGCGGCCGGACGTCTGCCTTGCTGCCGCCGAAGCCGTGCGCGAGCAGCACGGCGGGCCGCGGCGTGCCGCTGCCCCCGGAGGTGAAGTACGACGCGTCGATGCGCACCGTCCGCGCGCTGCCGGGGGATTCCGGGAGGGAGAACACCCGGTCCTCGCGGTGGACGGCCGGCGGGCCGTCGGCCGCGGCCAGCGTCACCGCCCCGCCGCCGGCCAGCAGGGCGAGCGCGGCCACCCCGGCGGCGAGACGCCGTCGGGAACGCAAGGGCCTGGGCAGGGCCAATCGCATGCGGTGATCCTCGGGTGGGAAGGGCACGTGCGCCGGCGGAGTTCCGGCAGCTTCCACTATGCATTCCGGTGATCACTCGCGACGTCCGTCTCAGGCACCGGATCGCCGTACTGCACCGGGAGTACGGTGGCGACCGTGCCCCTGGACCGCCTCGCCACCGCGCCCCTGCCCCGCCTCGGACTCGGCCTCGCCGCCGTCGGCCGGCCCGGCTACATCAATCTGCACCGGGAGGCCGATCTGCCCGCCGACCGCACCGTCGGCACGATGCGCGACCGGGCCCACGAGGTGCTCGACGCCGCGTACGCCGCCGGGATGCGCTACTTCGACGCGGCCCGCTCCTACGGCCGCGCCGAGGAGTTCCTCGCCGGCTGGCTCGCCGCCCGGCCCGAGGTCCGCGACGTCGTGGTCGGCAGCAAGTGGGGCTACACCTACACCGCGGACTGGCGCGCCGACGCGAAGGTGCACGAGGTCAAGGACCACTCAGCGGCCACCTACGACCGGCAGATCGGCGAGACCCGGGCGCTGCTCGGCGACCGGCTGGGCCTCTACCAGATCCACTCCGTCACCCCCGACAGCCCGGCCCTCACCGACCGCGCCCTGCACACACGGCTCGCCGCCCTCGCCGCCGGGGGCGTCGCCGTCGGCTTCTCGACCAGCGGCGCACAGCAGGCCGAGGCCATCCGCACGGCCATGGGGATCACGGCCGACGGGCGGCGGCTCTTCACCGCCGTCCAGGCGACGTACAACCTCCTCGAACCCTCCGCGGGGCCGGCCCTCGCCGAGGCCCATGCCGCGGGTCTCACCGTCATCGTCAAGGAGGGCATGGCCAACGGCCGTCTCGCCCGGGCCGCGCCCGGCTCGGTCCTGGCCGAGGTCGCCGCCGGGACCGGCGCCACCGCCGACGCCGTCGCCCTCGCCGCGATCCTGCACCGCCCCTGGGCCGGCGTCGTCCTGTCCGGCGCCGCCACCGCCGCCCAGGTGGAGGCCAACGCCGCTGCCGCCGTCCTCCACCTGAGCGCGGAACGCCTCGCCCGCCTCACCGCCCTCGCCGAACCGGCCCCCGTCTACTGGCGGGAGCGCGCCGCGCTGCCCTGGACCTGATCCCGCGCCGGGGGTGTTTCAGCGCGCCCCGGCCGTCGCGGCGCCCGCCCGTGCGGGCGCGAGGAACGACTCGACGCTGCGGCGCAGCCCGGTCGCGTCCAGTCCGTGCGCGCGCACGTGGTCCTGCCAGGTGCCGTAGCGGCGCAACTCCTCCCGGGCGGTGCCGAGGGCCAGGACGCGGTGCGGCAGATCCATGAGCGCGTCGTTCACGAACGGCGCCGAGGTGCCCGCCAGGTACGGCTCCACCAGGACGACGTCCGCGCGGTCCGCGGCCCCGGCCGCCGCGCGCAGGCCTGCCGCGTCGAAGGGCCGCACCGTCGAGGCGTACAGCACCGTGACGTCGAGTCCGGCCACCGCCTCCAACGTCGCGTCGAGCAGCGGCCCCACCGCCACCACGACCCCGGCACGACCCTCGCGGACCGTGCGGAAGCGGCCGGGGGAGACCGGCAGACCGGCGCGGTTGGACTGCTCGCTGAGCCGGACGTAGACCCGGCGGTCCCCGTCGGCGGCCGCGTGCCGGACCAGTGCCCCGGCCTCGTCGGGATGGCCGGGCACGTGGACGGTCCACCCCGGGAGGGTGTCCAGCAGCGCGACGTCGCCGGGCGACTGGTGGGTCCGGCCGCCGGCCGCGATGTCGTAGGACCCGCCGGAGCTGACCAGCACCGCGCCCACTCCCTGGTGTCCCAGATCCAGCTTGACCTGCTCGAACGGCCGCTCCACCAGGAAGCTGCCGAAGGTGTGCACGACAGGCCGCAGTCCGGTCATGGCGAGCCCGCCCGCCGCCCCGACGAGCAACTGCTCGCGGATGCCGACGTCGATCACGCGGTCGGGATGGGCCCGGGCCGCGTCCTCGAAGCGGTCGCCGGAGATGACCGCCAGCACCACGGCCAGCCGCGGGTCCTCGTCGAGCAGGGCGGTGGTGACGGCGGTGAAACGCTCACGCATCGTGTCCATCGTGGAAAGACTCCTCGGTCCGTGTCGTCTTCGGTGGCGTGGAAGGACGGTCAGTACTTGGACTCGACGCGGGCGACGACCGCGCGCGGCATGCCCGGGTGCGGCGCGGTGAACGCCTCGTACAGCGCCTTGTGGTCGCGGCCGTCCACGGTCGCGGCCGACCAGCCGTCGGCGGCGAAGAGCGAGGCGAGGCCGCCGCGCCGGCCGTACGTGGCGGAGGAGTTGTCGACCACCACGACGTGCAGGGACTCCAGGCCGATCGCGCCGGCGAAGGCGATCGCCTCGTGGTTGCTGCCCTCGTCCATCTCGGCGTCGCCGACCAGGGCCCACACGCCGGAGTCGGTCAGGCCCTGGGCCCGCAGCCCCAGGGCGCTGCCCACGGCGAGGGCCAGTCCGTGTCCCAGCGAGCCGGAGCCGATCTCCACACCGGGCACCAGCATCCGGTCCGGGTGGTGGCCGAGCCGTGAGTCGTAGGAGCCGAAGGAGGGCAGCCACTCTTCCGGAACGAAGCCCTTGGCCGCGAGCACGGCGTAGTACGCCATCGGGCCGTGGCCCTTGGAGAGCAGGAAGCGGTCGCGGTCCTCGTCGTCCGCGGTGTCCCGGGTGACGCGCAGCACGCGGTCGTAGAGCACCCACAGCACGTCGAGGGTGGAGGTGGCCGCCGGGCCGTGCTTCTCGTCGCCCGTCATCAGCGACATCAGGCGTGGCAGGTCCCGGTAGTCGTACGCGGGGGCTGTGCTTGTCGGGGTCATGAATGGAGCGTGCAACTTCAAGCCGACTTGAAGTCAAGCGTAGGCTCGGAGGACATGAGCCCCCACGTTCCGCAGTCCCCGGCCCCGGCCCGCCCCGCGCATCAGGACCGCCTCGCCATCGGCGAGCTCGCCGCCCGCAGCGGGCTGGCCGCCTCCTGTCTGCGTTATTACGAGGAGATCGGCCTCATCCGCTCGGAGCGCACGGCCGGCGGCCAGCGCCGCTACCCGCGGTCCACCCTGCGCCGGGTCGCCTTCATCCGCGCCGCCCAGCGCGTCGGTCTCTCCTTGGAGGAGGCGCGCACGGCCCTGGACCGGCTGCCCGAGGACCGCGCTCCGAACGCCACCGAGTGGAACACCGTCGCCCGCACCTGGACAAGCCGCATCGACGAGCAGATCGCCGAACTGGAGCGCCTCAAGCGTCGGCTCACCAGCTGCATCGGCTGCGGCTGCCTGTCCCTGCGCAAATGCGGCCTGTACAACGCCGGCGACACCGCCGCCTCCGGCGGCGCGGGCGCCCGCTACCTGCTCGGGGACGAACCGGCGGCGCCTACAGCCCGTCGACCTTGAACGGATCGTGCTCGGCCAGGAGCTTGTCCAGCCGTGCCTGGTCGACACGGCTGGTGACCTGGCCCTCGTCCTGCCGGTCCCGCACCACCTTGGCCAGGGTGAACGCCGAGGTCACCACGTAGAGCAGTCCCACCGCCAGAAAGGCCCGCACCCACGGGCCCACGGGCAGGTAGGCGATGCCCACCACCATCGCCGTCAGGGCGATGGCGAACGAAAGCGCGGCCTGCGCGGAGTAGGCCGCCGTCGTCTGCTGCCGGATCGGATTCGCCATGGCAGCAGTGTCGGGATGGTGTGGCGCGCGCCACATGAGTACGGCTACTCAGCTTCGCCTGGGGTCCCCAGGGGTCCCCACCCGGGCCGGGGGCCGCACGGCGGCCCGGGGCGATACCTGCGAGCGAGCACCGGTCGACGTGCGGTATTGTTCTCCTGCGCGGTCAGCCCGGAAAATCCCGGGGGATCCGGCACCGGGACGTGGCGCAGCTTGGTAGCGCACTTGACTGGGGGTCAAGGGGTCGCAGGTTCAAATCCTGTCGTCCCGACGGTGCTCGAAGCCCGCTGAGTTGGAGAATATCTCCAGATCAGCGGGCTTCTTCGCGTTCGCAGGTCCGTTTACTCGACTGGCAGCAGGTGCCGCTTCGCGCCCTGCTCTGGGACCACTTTGGGACCAGGAGCCTCCTCGTGGGGGCAACGGAGGCGGGCCGAAGCCCACCCTCACCTCATGGCCGTCGCGCGCCTGTGCCGCTCGAAAATGCGATTCAGTCCTGTGAACTGCGTCGATGCGGGGCGGTCAGGCAGCGTGGCGGTATTCGTTTGTCAGGCCGTAGAGGACGGGTTGTCGCTGGATGCGATGGGCTTGGATGTCGGTGATGGTAGCCGGGGCGGGCGAGTTCGCCTTGTAGTCAGCGGTGGCCCCAGCTGCTGTTTTCGCGGACCAAGGGCAGGATGGGCTGCTTGACGGCCGGTGCGGTGGATGGGCGGCCGGGGCGACGGTGCTGGGCGAAGGTCCATGTGCGCTTGACGAGTCGCCGATGCCGGCGCAGCAGTCGGGTCGGGGTGACGGCGAAGGCCTCTCGCCATCGCCCGCGAGGGACCAACCGCGACAGCACGACCCGCCGGATCCGCTCGCCACGGTGACGGAGGTGGGGTTGCCGTTCACGGTCGCGGTGAACGTACCGGCGGCGTAGGTGTGGGTGGTCTGCCCGCTCCCGGTGGCGTCCAGGGCGACGGTGACCGTGGGGCTGCCGTCCCCGAAGTCCACCACCGCTGTCCCGTTCGGAGTGCCCCCGGAAATGCTGAACGTCACCGGTTGCCCGCACGTCGGCGACGTGGGTGAGGTCGTCACCGTCAATGGCGAAATCTCCGTCACGTTCGCCGAATTGGCGTTGGTGACGTAGACGTTGCTGTTCTGCGCCGCCGCCACCGAGAACGGGAACGCACCGGCGGGGACGGTGGCCAGGACCGCGTTCGTGGCACTGTCGATCACCGTCACGTTGTTCGAATTTGAGTTGCCGACGTAGACCTTGCCGGTTGGCGCCACCGCTATCCCGAACGGGCCCCCGCCGGCGGGGACGGTGGCGAGGACGGTGTTGGTGGCACTGTCGATCACCGTCACGTTGTTCGAAACGGTGTTGGTGACGTAGACGTTGCCGTTCGGCGCCACCGCGAATACCCCCGGGACCGTGCCGGCGGGGACGGTGTCCACGACGGTGTTCGTGGCACTGTCGATCACCGTCACGTTGTTCGTGGTCTGATTGGCGATGTAGACGTTGCCGTTCGGCGCCACCGCCGCCGCGCCCGGGAACCCGCCGGAGGGGAGGGTGGTCAGGACGGTGTTCGTGGCGCTGTTGATCACCGTCACGGTGTTCGCGTTTCGGTTGGCGACGTAGACGTTGCCGTTGGGCGCCACCGCCACCGCGTCCGGGACCGCGCCGACGGGGATCGGGGAGCCGACGACCGTGTTCGTGGTGCTGTCGATCACCGTCACGTTGTTCGACGTCGAGTTGGCGACGTAGACGTTGCCGTTGGGCGCCACCGCCAACGCGAACGGGCCCCCGCCGACGGGGATCGGGGAGCCGACGACCTCCGTGTTCGTGGCGCTGTCGATCACTGTTACGTTGCTCGAGCCTTGGTTGGTGACGTAGACGTTGCCGTTCGCCGCCACCGCAATCATGGCCGGGTTCGAGCCGGCGGGGACGGTGGCCAGGACGGTGTTCGTGGTGCTGCTGATCACCGTCACGTTGCTCGAATTGGCGTTGCCGACGTAGACGTTGCCGTTCGGCGCCACCGCCACCGCCAGCGGGGTCGTGCCCGCCGGGATTGTCACCGTGGAGAACGCCGCGCTCAACACCTCAGATCCGCCGCCGGGGTTCAAGCGATTGTGGAGCAGGTCTCTGTGTGTTGCTGCGGAGGCGTGAGGAGCAGCGGCGGGCAGGAGGGCGAGGGAAAACACTGCCAGGATGACGCTCAACCGGATGAGCCACTGGTGCCCTGCGCTACGGCGTACATCTGCGAAGACGCCGCCGGATATGAGCTCAGGGGGAAAGAGGGACATTGTTCCTCCAGGCCGGTCGGCTCTCGGGAGCCGTCATGATGAATTGCGACGGCTGGGCAAGAATGAGCGCCCAGCCGTCCGTCAAAGCACATCCTTTGGCCCGCCACGGTGACCCGCCAACCGGACTGCGCTGAACGAGACCGCTTACCGGAACTTTTCTCATGAGCGCAGGAATGCTCCTGCTACGCCTCGCGCACGGTCTTCGTGGACGGCTCATGCGCGCAGACAGTGTCATGAAAGGGCCAGGAGCAGCCCGCCCCATACCCACCGGCGTTCGGCTGGGGAGTCGATCTCAGCTGTGGTCGCATTCGCATGCGCAAACCAGCGAGACCACCCTGTCCACCTGCCAAGCTGACCAGCCGTGCGAACGTAACCGCTCCGACATCTTGGCCGCAGCGCCACGCACCGCCGCGGCGAATTCCCTCTCGTGACTGGAGAAGCGGCGCAAGGGCGCACTAAGGCTGAGCGCCGATACAACATCTTCCTGGGGTCCTCTGATCCCCGTGGCCACACACCCCACATCTGGCACAGCCTCGCCGTAGTCGAATGCGACTCCGCTGCGACGAATCGTTTCCGGCTCGTGCAGCAGTTCATCGGGGTTGACGAGCGAGGAATAGCACCCCGATATATGGCGACGCGGTGGAGTAGGCAGAACCTGCGGACACGGATTCACTACCACGTCCGCGGTAGCGTGCTGGGGTCCACGTTGCGGCTGACATTGGGCTGTCTGTCGGGCCCCGGTTGTGCGGCTGGGACCACACGCTATGCACGCGAGAACACAACGCCGACTCGCCAGAGCGGCGCTGCGTTTGTCATGTGTTGACTGACCTGCGAAAACGTCAAGCCCCATGATCTTGGGGTCAAGGGGTCGCAGGTTCAAATCCTGTCGTCCCGAGGGTGTTTTCGCAGGTCAGAGGCCATTTCCGCTCAGCGGAAGCGGCTTTTGTCAATTCTGCCCGACGTGTCTGCCGCCCGATGATCGCGCGGGTGCGGCGCAGCGGCCCCGGGCCCTCGGCCGGTCCCCTTCTTCGCCCGGAGTGCGGTGCCGGGCCGGCCGCCCCTCGTGGAACATGTGCCCCACGCCACTCCTATAAGGTGATGATCTACTGTCAACTTGCTGCTGTGGAGAGTCTGTTATGGCAATGCTGGGAAACGCGCACGCAGTCGATGTGACGGCCGCTCAGGAAGAGTTCGCGCGGCTGCTGGGGGAGGACGAGCAGCTGCACGCCGCCTTCGAGCTGGTACGCGACAGCATCCTCTTCACCGACCGCCGGCTGATCTTCGTGGACAAGGAGGGGGTGACCGGCAAGAAGGTGGAGTACCTCTCCGTTCTGTACAAGAGCATCACGCGCTTCTCGGTCGAGACCGCCGGCCCCTTCGACCTGGACGCCGACCTCAAGATCTGGATCTCCGGCAGCGACGAGCCGATCGAGAAGAGCTTCACCCGGGGTGTCAACGTCTACGAGATGCAGGGCATCCTCGCGAAGTTCGCGGCGCGTTAGCCGTCCCTGTCCTCGCTCGCGATCCGTCGCGGGGTACAAGCGGTACACGACGGCCAGGAAGGTGCCGGCAGATGAGTGATGTGGTCGGGGAGATCCTCGAGGAGATCGTCGAGGGAGTGGTGGAGGAGCTCGCAGAGGAGATCGGCGGCGACGCTCTGGAGGATGTCGTGGAGAAGCTCATCGACTGATCCGCCACCGGCCGCCGCCTTGCGGCGCAGCAGGTGAGAGGCCGTTCCCCCGTGACGGGGGAACGGCCTCTCGCATGCCCGGGGCGCCGGTGTCAGTGGGGGTGTCTACCGTAGGGGCATGCTCGACTCCCAAGACGTCCGCCGTATCGCCCTCTCGCTGCCGGAGACGGCTGAGAAGGAGGCCTGGAGCATGCCCACGTTCCGGGTGGCGGGGAAGATGTTCGTGACGGTTCCCGACGACGAGACGTCCTTCGCCGTGCGCTGCCCGATGCACGAGCGAGAGGAGCTGATCGCGGCGGAGCCGGAGAAGTTCTGGGTGCCGCCGCACGAGGCCGGCTCGCACTGGGTGCGGGTGCGTCTGGCCGCGCTGGAGGACCTGGAGGAGCTGCGGGACATCCTCGTGGACTCCTGGCGGCAGGCGGCCCCGCCCGCGCTCGCGGAGTCGCAGGATCCCTCCCGGACCTGAGCCCCGCCAGGGTCCCTTCCATGACCGACCGCCAGCCCGACCGGAGCCCTGCCGCGTGACCACCGCACCACTGAGGACCGACGTCACCTTCACCGGCCCGATCGAGCGGGCCGCCGCCGCGGCGGCCCTGGCCGAGGCGCGCGGCGCCGACGGGTTCTGGGTGAACGAGCTGAAGCACGACGCCTTCCTGCAACTGGCCCTCGCGGCCGGCGGCACCCGGCGGATCGGGCTGGCCACGGGGGTCGCCATCGCCTTCGCCCGCAGCCCGATGACGGTGGCGACGGCCGCCTGGGACGTCCAGCGGCTGTCCGGCGGCCGGGCGATCGTGGGGCTCGGCTCACAGGTCAAGCCGCACATCACCCGTCGATACAGCATGCCCTGGTCGCAACCGGCCGCCCGCATGCGGGAGTTCACCGAGGCGCTCCGAGCCGTCTGGCACAGCTGGCAGACCGGCGCGCGGCCGGCCTTCCGCGGCGACTTCTACACCCACACCCTCATGACCCCGATGTTCGACCCGGGACCGCTGCCGTCCGGGCCGCCCCCGGTGTGGCTGGCCGCCGTCGGCCCGCGGATGACCGCCGTCGCGGGGGAGGTGGCCGACGGGCTGATCTGCCATCCCCTCACCTCTGCGGCGTACCTGCGCCAGGTGAGCCTCCCGGCCGTCCAGGCCGCCCGGGAGTCGGCCGGCCGTCCAGGCCGCCCGGGAGTCGGCCGGCCGGACCGCGCTGCCCTTCGACGTCGCCGGGACCGCGCTGGTCGCCACCGGCCGCACGGAGGAGGAGTACGCCGCCGCCCTCACTGCCACCCGCGAGCGGATCGCGTTCTACGCCTCGACCCCCGCCTACCGCCCCGTCCTCGAACTGCACGGCTGGGGCGGGCTCCAGGAGGAGTTGCACCGGATGTCCCTGCGCGGCCGCTGGCAGGAGATGGGCCGCCTGGTGGACGACGACGTCCTGGACGCCTTCGCCCTGCACGGCGAACCGCGCGCGGTGGGCCGGGCCGTGCGCGAGCGCTTCGGCGGCCTGTGCACCCGCGTCAGTGTCTCCTTGTCCCACGACGCGGACGACACCCTCGCCCTCGACGTGCTCGCGGCCGTCCGGGAGTGAGCGCCGGCCCCTGCCGGGTCGGCCTCCGTGCGCTGACCTGCGGTGCCCCTATACCTCTCCGTCCCGAATCGCGCAAGCTTACGAAAGCTCCATCGCCCGCGAGGACCTGGAAGGGGATCATTGGCGACATGAGATCGCGCCCGTATGTGCTGTTGTCGGTCGCCTCCTCGTTGGACGGCTGCCTGGACGACACGAGCACGACCCGCCTCCTGCTCTCCAACGACGAGGACTTCGACCGCATCGATCAGGTCAGGTCCGGGGTGGACGCCATCCTGGTGGGAGCCAACACCATCCGTTCGGACGATCCGCGGCTGATCGTGTGCCCGGAGCGGCAGCACGAGCGGCTGCGCGCGGGCCGTCCGGCGACACCGGTCAAGGTCACGCTGACCGAGAGCGGCAAACTGGACCCGGAGGCGCGGTTCTTCACGACCGGCGAGTGCGCCAAACTCGTCTACACGACCACCGGCGCGGCGCCCGCGCTGGGCGAGCGGCTGGACGGGCTGGCCACGGTGGTCGGCGCGGGCGACCCGCTGGACGTGCGCCAAGTGCTGGACGACCTCGCGGAGCGCGGGATCGAACGCCTGATGGTCGAGGGCGGGGGCGTGGTGCACACGCTCTTCCTGTCGGCCGGGCTCGTCGACGAGCTCCAGCTCGTGTACGCGCCGTTCTTCGTGGGCCAGGCCGACGCGCCGCGCCTGGTCCAGCCGGCCGACTTCCCGCAGGGGCCCGGCCACCGCATGCGGCTCGCCGAGGCCCGGCAGATCGGGGACGTCGTCCTGCTGCGCTATCACCCCCGCCAGGACGACTGACCGGAGGCTGCCGGCGCCACCGGCGCCGGCAGGGACTCGTGGCCGCCGCCGGGCACCCCGGCAGGCCGGGCCCGCCACAGCCACACGATGTCGCGGCCGAAGGACCAGGTGAGCGCGGCCAGCGCCAGTGCCGTCACCCCGGCCGCGGCCGGGGCCGGGAGGATCCCCGAGCAGGCCGCCACGAGCGCGATCCCCTGGCAGGCCGCCACGGTCTTGCGGGCGAAGCTCGGCGGGAGCGGCGCGTTCAGCCAGGGCAGCACCCACGACGCCGCGACGAACGCGTACCGCATGGCGCCGATCGCCAGCACCCACGACCCCTGCTCCATGGCCAGCTGCACGCTCAGCACCATGATGAGGAAGGCGTCGACCTCCATGTCGAAACGGGCGCCCAGCCGCGAACAGGTCCCGGTACGGCGCGCGACCTTGCCGTCCACCGCGTCGAGGACCAGCGCCACCGACGCCACGCAGGTGAAGACCGCGCCATGCGCCGCGCCCGCCACCGCCAGGGCCGTGACACCGCCGACCAGCACCGCACGGCCCAGGGTCACCCGGTCGGCTGGACCGAGCGCACTGGCCCCCGAACGGCGCAGCGCGCCCGTGAGCAACGCCCATATGGCGGCACCGTAGGCGGTACCCGCGATCCAGCCCACCGCGTGCAGGCCCACCGAGGCCCACAGCACGACGAGCAACCCGAACTGGGCCAGCGCGGCGACGGCTTGCTCCCGCTGCGCCGAGCCCTTGTCGAGCCGGGTTCCCACGGTCATCACGGTCATCTTTGTTCCCCCGGTTACGGGTTTCTCGGGAGCGCCGCGTACGGTACGGCCTCATCTGTCGTGGAGGGATACGGAGAAAACCCATGGAGCGTTCGGCACGGGCCTTCTGGCTTCGCAAACCCGGCGAGGGCGAGATCCGCGACGTGGCCCTGCCCGAGCCGGGCCCGGACGACGTCGTGGTGCGCGCGCTGTACTCCGGGATCAGCCGCGGCACCGAGACCCTGGTCTTCCGCGGGGGCGTGCCGGAGAGCCAGCACACGGTCATGCGGGCGCCGTTCCAGGAGGGCGACTTCCCGGGCCCGGTGAAGTACGGCTACCTCAGCGTCGGCGTGGTCGAGCAAGGGCCGCCCGAGCTGCTGGACCGCACCGTCTTCTGCCTGTATCCGCACCAGACCCGCTACGTCGTCCCGGCCTCGGCGGTCACCCCCGTGCCCGGCGACGTGCCCGCCGCGCGGGCCGTCCTCGCCGGCACGGTCGAGACCGCCGTGAACGCGCTGTGGGATGCCGCGCCTCTGGTCGGCGACCGGATCGCGGTCATCGGCGCCGGGATGGTCGGGTGCAGCGTCGCCGCGGTGGCCGCCGGCCTCCCGGGGGCGCGGGTGCAGCTCGTCGACGTCGACCCGGCGCGCGCGGCGGTCGCCGCGGCCCTCGGCGTCGGATTCGCCCTGCCCGGCGAGGCCGAGGGCGGCTGCGACCTGGTGGTCCATGCCAGCGCCACCGAGGCCGGGCTCGCCCGCGGCCTGGAACTGCTGGAGCCGGAGGGCACCTTGCTGGAGATGAGCTGGTACGGCGACCGGCGGGTCTCACTGCCGCTCGGCGAGGCCTTCCACTCCCGCCGCCTGGTCGTCCGCAGCAGCCAGGTCGGCACGGTGTCGCCCAACCGGCGCACCCGGCGGAGCTACGCCGACCGGATGGCGGTGGCCCTGCGCCTGCTGGCCGATCCGGCCTTCGACGCGCTGATCACCGGAGAGAGCGCCTTCGACGAGCTGCCCGAGGTGATGAACCGTGTCGCCGACGGTGAACCATCCGTGCTCTGCCACCGTATTGCCTACCGACCGGCATAGCTCAGCCCTGGAAGGTTCCACCGTGTTCAGTATCACCGTTCGCGACCACATCATGATCGCCCACAGCTTCCGCGGCGAGGTCTTCGGACCCGCGCAGCGACTGCACGGCGCGACGTTCCTGGTGGACGCGACCTTCCGCCGCCCCGAACTCGACGACGACAACATCGTCGTCGACATCGGCCTGGCCACCCAGGAGCTCGGCAAGGTCGTCGCCGGCCTCAACTATCGCAACCTTGACGACGAGCCCGAGTTCGCGGGCGTCAACACCTCGACGGAGTTCCTGGCCCGGTACATCGCCGACCGGCTCGCCGACCGGGTGGCCGAGGGCGCCCTCGGCGAGGGCGCGCGCGGACTCACCGGAATCGCCGTCTCCCTGCACGAGTCGCATGTCGCCTGGGCGAGCTACGAGCGGACCCTGTGAGCGCCGCGGGCGCCCTCGCGCCGGACGTGCGCACCGTCCACGTCGTCCTGCCCGGCGACGTGGACGACACGGCCGTGCCGAGCGGCGGCAACATCTACGACCGCCGGCTCAACCAGTCGCTGGCGGCCGGCGGCCGCACCGTCCGCGAGATTGCGGCGCCGGGCGACTGGCCGCGGCCCGACGACGCCGCGCGCGAGCGACTGGCCCGGTCGCTCGCGGATCTGCCCGACGGCGCCTGCGTCCTGCTCGACGGCCTCGTGGCCTGCGGAGTCCCCGACATCGTCCTCCCGCAGTCGGGCCGGCTGCGGGTGGCCGTCCTGGTCCACCTGCCGCTCGCCGACGAGACGGGACTGCCCGCCGAGGTGGCCGCCGAACTCGACTCCCGGGAACGGGAGACCCTGCACGGCGTGGGCGCGGTGGTCGCCACCAGCCCCTGGGCCGGGCGGCGGCTCGTCGAGCACCACGAACTGCCCGCCAGCCGCGTCCACGTCGTGCCCCCGGGCACCGACGCGGCGCCGCTGGCACCGGGCACCGACGGGGCGTCACACCTGCTGTGCGTCGCGTCGGTGACCCCCCGCAAGGGACAGGACGTGCTCATCGAGGCCCTGGCGGACCTCGCCGACCTGCCCTGGAGCTGCGACCTGGTCGGGCCTCTCGAACGCGACGGCGCCTACACCGAGCTGATGCGCGAACTCCTTGCGGCGACCGGACTCACCGACCGGGTGCGGCTCACCGGCCCGCTCACCGGCAAGGACCTGGCCGGGGCGTACGCCGCGGCGGATCTCCTCGTCCTGCCGTCCCGCGCCGAGACGTTCGGGATGGTCGTGACCGAGGCGCTGATGCGCGGCATCCCCGTGCTCGCCTCGGACGTCGGCGGAGTGCCGGACGCCCTCGGGCAGGCCCCCGACGGCAGTCTTCCGGGCGTCCTTGTACCCCCCGGCGACAGCGCGGCGCTGGCCGCCGGACTGCGCCGGTGGTTCGCCGAGGACGCGCTGCGGCGCCGGCTGCGGACGTCGGCGCGGGACCGGCGCGACACCCTGAGGGGCTGGGAGGAGACATCGCGGCGCATGGACGCGGTGCTCCGGAAGATGGTGCGGGAGGGGTCATGACGAACAGTTCCGGGACATCGGCCGGGGAAGCGGAGGCGCCCGCCTTCTCCCCGCAGTGGCTGGCGCTGCGCGAGGGCGCCGACGCCGCCGCCCGTTCCATCGAACTGATCGCGCCGCTGCTGGAGCGGCTGGCCGCGGTGCCGCCGCCGGGCGGCACGCTCGTCGTGCGCGACCTCGGCTGTGGCACCGGATCGCTGGGCCGCTGGCTGTCCGACCGGCTGCCAGGACCCCAGCACTGGATCCTCCACGACCGCGACCCGAGGCTGCTCGCCCTGGCCCGGGCGAGCCTGGACGGCCGGATCACCGCGGGGGGCGCGGTCACCGCCGCGACCCGCGAGGGCGACCTGACCCGGCTGCGCGCCGCCGACCTCGCCGGGACCTCGCTGGTCACCGCTTCGGCACTGCTCGATCTGCTCACCGCCGACGAGGTGGACAGCCTCGCCGCCGCGTTCGCCGACGCCGGCTGCCCCGCGCTGCTGACGCTGTCCGTCGTCGGCCGCGTGACGCTCGACCCCGCCGACCCCCTCGACCACGAGATCGCCGCGGCCTTCGACGAGCACCAGCGGCGCGAGAGCGAAGGCCGGACCCTGCTCGGGCCCGACGCCGTCGCCGTCGCCACCGAGGCCTTCGAACGGCGCGGCGCCACCGTTCTGAGCCGCCCGAGCCCGTGGCGGCTCGGCCCGGACGACGCGGCCCTGACCGCGGAATGGCTGACCGGCTGGGTCGGCGCGGCGGTCGAACAGCGCCCCGAGCTCACGGCCCGCGCCGACGGCTACCTCCGCCGGCGGCTCGACACCTGCGCGGCCGGCGCGCTGCGTGCCGAGATCGGCCACACCGACCTGCTCGTGCTTCCCGCGGCGGCGGGCGGTGACATGCGATGACGCTCCTGAAGCGCGCATGGCCATGGCTCCGGCTCCTCATAGGCGCCGGCATCCTGGCGGCCCTGGTGTCCCGGCTCGGCACCGGCGCGTTCCTCGACGGGCTGCACATGGTCAGCGGCGTGTCCGTGCTCGCGGCCCTCGGCATCGGCCTGCTCACCACCGTCCTCAGCGCCTGGCGCTGGTGCATCGTGGCCCGCCGCCTCGGCCTGCGGCTGCGGCTGGGCCGGGCCGTCGCCGACTACTACCGGGCGCTGCTGCTCAACGCGGTGCTCCCGGCGGGCGTCCTCGGCGACGTCCACCGCGCGGTCCAGCACGGACGCACCGAGGGCGACGTCGGGCGCGGCGTGCGGGCGGTCGTCCTGGAACGGACCGGGGGACAGGTCGTCGTCCTCGCGCTCGGCGCGGCGGTGCTGATCAGCCGGCCCGCGTTGCTGGCCGACGTGACACGAGAGCTCCTGCCCGGCGGTGCCGGAGCCCTGACGCTCACCGCGGCGGTCCTCGGCGCGGCCGCGGTCGCCGGACTGCTCACGGTGTGGGCGCTGCGCCGCCGGCGCCGCACCGGCAAGGCCGCCGGCGCCCTCGCGGGCAGCCTGGCCGACCTGCGCCGCGGCCTGCTGGCCCGGGGCACCTGGCCGGGCGTCGTCCTGCTCTCCGCGGCGGCCCTGGTCGGCCACGTCGCCCTCTTCGTCGTCGCCGCCCGCGCCGCCGGGTCGGCCGCGCCGGTCGCCCAGCTCGTCCCGCCGCTCACCCTGGCCCTCCTCGTGATGGGCCTGCCGATCAACATCGGCGGCTGGGGCCCCCGCGAGGCCGTCTCCACGCTCGCCTTCGGCGCCGCCGGCCTCGGCGCCGCGCAGGGCCTTTCCACCGCTGTCGTCTACGGCGTCCTCACCCTCGTGGCCAGCCTCCCCGGCGTCGCCGTCCTCGTCCTGTCCCGGCCCCCGCGCCCCGCGACCGCTCCACCCCGCCGTCCCCTCGCCGCCCGCATCCGCGGCATCCGGCACGATCGCCACCCACGTCGCCCCGTCGCGATCGCCGTCGCGCCCAAGAGCTGATCCACCACGGCGACAAGCCGTCTGCCCGCGTCCTGCGCCCGCCCGGCCCGCCGAGCCCGGCCCGGTTCACCCCGGGACCTGTGCCGCGGGCGACGCAGTACCCCTGTCCCGCACGGGTTGGTCCCCGGCCGGCGATCGCCCGGCTTGGCGGGAAGTCCCGCCCGACTCACGGCAGCCCTGTTCGGGGGGCGCACGCTCGCCTTCGGCGCCGCGCAGGGCCTGTCCACCGCATTCGTCTACGGCGTGCTCACCCTCGTGGCCGGCCTCCCCGGCGTCGCCGTCCTCGTCCTGTCCCGGCCCTCGCGCGCCGCGGCCGCTCCACCCCGCCGCCCGCATCCGCGGCATCCGTCGCGATCGCCGTCGCGTCGGAGAGCTGATCCGCCACGGCGACAAGCCGCCTCCCCGCGGCCGGCGATCGCCCGGCCCGCCGAGCCCGGCCCGGTTCACCCCGGGACCTGTGCCGCGGGCGACGCAGTACCCCTGTCCCGCAGGGGTCGGTCCCCGGCCGGCGATCGCCCGGCTAGGCGGGAAGTCCCGCCCGGCTCACGGCAGCCCTGTTCGGGGGCGCGCGCTCGCCGATCCGGCGGAGGTTCGTGTCCCCTGCCGGCGTGGCACTCCTCCGCGAGGCAAGTCGTTGGGCGTCCCGGTGTCCCGGGTTGCCCGGACGATTCGGCAACTCCCAGCGGAGCCGGCGAGCGCTGCGGGGTGGGCACCACCAGTTGCAGAGGGTCTGGCCCGCACCGGCGGAAGCCGGCCGTCAGGGGGACGGGGGCAGGGGCTGTTCCGTCCAGATGGTCTTGCCGCGCGGCGTGTGGCGGGTGCCCCACCGCTCCGTGAGCTGGGCGACGAGGAGCAGGCCGCGGCCGCCCTCGTCGTAGACGCGGGCGCGGCGCAGGTGGGGAGCGGTGCTGCTGGCGTCAGAGACCTCGCAGATGAGGCTCGTGTCGTGGATCAGCCGCAGCCGGATGGGCGCGCGGGCGTAGCGGATGGCGTTGGTGACGAGCTCGCTGACGACGAGTTCGGTGACGAACGCCATCTCCTCCAGCCCCCATTGCGCGAGCCGGTCCGTGGTGAGTTTGCGCGCCCGGGCCACCATGGCCGGGTCGGGCGGCAGGTCCCAGGTCGTCACGCGTGACGCGTCGAGGCCCTTGGTGCGGGCGAGCAGCAGCGCGACGTCGTCGGCGGGGGCCTCGGGCAGGAGGGTGCGCATCAGGTGGTCGCACATGTCCTCCAGGGAGGCCGACGGGTCCTCCGCGAGCGCCGCGGCCAGCCGCGCCGCGCCCGCTGCGAGGTCGCCCTCGGGGACCCGGTCGTGCTTGCCGGCGCCGATGAGCCCGTCGGTGAACAGGGCGATCGTGCTGCCGTCGGGCAGGTCCAGCTCGGTGGACTCGAACGGGAGGCCGCCGAGGCCCAGCGGCGGCCCGGCGGGGACCGCGGGCACCTCGACCGTGCCGTCCGGCCGCATGACCACGGGCGCGGGGTGCCCGGCGCGGGCGATGGCGCAGTGCCGGGCGACCGGGTCGTACACCGCGTACACGCACGTCGCGCTGATGTCCCCGGAGCCCGTGTGTCCGGGGTCCTGGTCCTCATCGGGGCCGTCCGGATGCTCCTCGCGGTTGAGCCGCAGGACGAGGTCGTCCAGATGGGTGAGGAGTTCGTCCGGCGGCATGTCGACGTCGGCGAGGGTGCGCACGGCCGTCCGCAGCCGGCCCATGGTGGCGGACGCCTGGATGCCGTGCCCGACCACGTCGCCCACCACGAGCGCCACCCGCGTCCCGGACAACGGGATCACGTCGAACCAGTCGCCGCCGACGCCCACCCGCGCGTCGGCCGGCAGGTAGCGCGAGGCGACCGAGACGGCGGCCTGCCGGGGGGTGTGCTGCGGCAGCATGCTGCGCTGCAAGGTGAGGGCGGTGTTGCGCTCACGGGTGTAGCGCAGTGCGTTGTCGATGGACAGCGCCGCCCGGGCGGTGATCTCCTCCGCCAGGATCAGGTCGTCGGGGTCGAACGGGTCGGGCGTGCGGTGCCGGATGAACTGCGCGAGCCCCAGCGTCGTGCCCCGGGCGCGCAGCGGGACCACGATGACCGAGTGGATGCCCAACGCCTCGGCGGAGCGCCGGTGCGGCGGGTCCACGCGCAGCCAGTCCTGGACGTCGTGGTCCTCGATCCAGTGGCGCGACGCCTCGCCGGTGATCAGCGCCCGCGCCAAGGGCGACTCCTTGGGATAGCGGTCCGGCTCCCCGGGACGCACGGAGGTCTCCGGCGCGCCGTCCAGGACGGAACTCTGGGCCGCGCGGCGCAGGGCCACCGGGCCGGCCGCCCGCGGGCCGGCGTACTCCGTCGCCTCGTCGAGGACGGCGTCCAGCAGGTCGACGCTCGCGAAGTCGGCGAACTGCCCGAGGACGAACTCGGTCAGCTCCTCGGCTGTGCGCACGACGTCCAGCGTGGTCCCGATCCGCATGCCCGCCGTGTTGACCAGGCTCAGCCGCTTCCTCGCCTTGTACTGGGACGTCGTGTCGAGCGCGGCCACGGACACGCCGCGCACGTTCCCGTCCGGGTCCTTGAGCGGATAGAGGTGGACGGACCAGGCGTGGGCGCGGGTCTCGCCGGGGGCCTGGGTGAACGTCTCGGCGGTCACCCGTTCGCCGGTCTCCATGACCTGGTCCATCAGTTCCTCGAGCTTCTCCGACCGGCGTCCGGGGGAGAACTCGATCACCCGCAGTCCGATGACCTCCTGCTCCGGTACCCCCATCACGCGGCGTCCCTCCGCGCTGCTGCCCATCAGCCGCTTCTCGTGGTCGTACACTCCGAAGACCGCGGGCATCTGGTCGAGGGCCCACTCCGCGAGCGGGATCCCGGGCTCCTCCGCGATGACCGCCCACTCGCTGCCCATCGGGGCGGCGTCGACGTCCAGCCCCACGACGTGGCCTCGGCGGTGCCGCAGCAGCAGACTGCCGCGCCACTCCTCCTGGCGCTTCAGGCTGCGCAGCGCGGAGGAGGGGAGTTCCCCCGCGAGCAGTGTCTGCGCCGCCCGTCCCACCACCTCGTCCCGCCGGTACCCCAGCAGCCGCCCGGCGCCCGGCGTCCACCCGGTGACGACGCCGTTGGTGTCCACGGCGGCCATGGCGAATCCGGCCACGGCCTGCCCGTCGTCGTCCATCGGTTCTCGTATCGGCATCGCCGACGTCCTCGCCTGGTCGGTTCCGAGGCCCGGACCCCGCGCCATCTTTTCCCAGCATCCCACCCAGGGCAAAACGTCTCAAACAGACGCCGGGACCGGCATGCCGTCAGGGTGAGGCGGGTGTCGCCGCCTCGGCGGCGCCCGGCCGGGCGGGCCGCTCCGCGTCGGGTCGTTCCACTCCCAGGGCGTCCTGGTCGGAGACGAAGAGCGCGGCGACGGCGGCGATCAGCGCGAGCCCGGCGCACAGTACGAAGCCCGCGTGATACGCGGTCAGATTGGCGGTCGGCGTGCCGTCGGCGGTCAGCGCGGTCGTGCCGACGGCCGCGAGCAGCGTGGCGATCACGGCCGTGCCGAAGGCGCCGCCGAGCTGCCGCTGCATGTTGAAGACGGTGGCGGCCCGCCCGGTCGAGGGGGCCGGGACGGTCGCGAACGCGGCGTTCTGTGCGGACATCATGACGTGCCCGATGCAGTAGCCCAGGACGAACAGCACGCCCCGCAGCGTCCACTCCGACGTTGCCGCGGAGAAGCCCGCCATGACGGCCACGCAGACGCCCATGCCGGCCGAGCCGCCCACCATGAGCCAGCGTGGCCCGATCCGCCGGTACAAACGCGGCGCCACCTGCGCCGCCGCCATCACTCCCAGGGCCTCGGGGAAGGTCGCCATGCCGCTGCGCAGGGCGTCGAAGCCCAGGGCCTCCTGCAGGAACAGCGGGTACAGCCAGACCGTGCCGAGGAACACCGCGCTCAGCGGGAACATCACGATCGTGTTGGCCCGGAACAGCCGGTCCCGGAAGAGCTCCAAATCCAGCATCGGCATCGCGATGCGCCGTTCCACCGCCACCATGGCCAGCAGCGCGGCGATGCCGAACACCAGCGGCACGAGGACGCCGGCCGTCCCCCAGCCCTGGTCGGGGCCCTGGGTGAAGGCGTAGAGCGTCAGCGACAGGCCGCCGCCCGCCAGCAGGAACCCGGTGAGGTCGAAGCGCCCCGGGCTCTCCACCCGGTAGTCCGGCAGGAACAGCAGGCCGAAGGCGACGGCCGCGGCGCCGATGGGGAGGTTGACCAGGAACACCCAGTGCCAGGACACCGCGTCGGACAGCCAGCCGCCCAGCACCGGGCCCACCGCGGGGGCGACCGCGGTGGGCACCATGAGCGCCCGCTGCGCCTTGATCCGCTTGGACGGCGGATAGGCCCGGAACAGCATCGTCTGGCCGACCGGCGTGAGCAGACCGCCGCCCGCGCCCTGCAGGATCCGGTACGCGGTGAGCTGGTCCATGGTGGTCGCCGTGGCGCACAGCGCGGACGCGCCCGTGAAGACGACCAGCGCCGCCAGGAAGGTCCGCCGGGTGCCGTAGCGGTCGCCGAGCCAGCCGGCGACGGGGATGAACACCGCGAGGCTGACGAGGTAGCCGATGTTGATCGCGCCGAGGCCGGAGGCCGGGACGCCGAAGTCGTGGCCGATCGCGGGGACCGCCACATTGACGATCGTCGTGTCCATGATCGCCATGAAGAGCGCGGAGACGAACACGACGGCTACCGCGGTCGTCGGCGGAATCCTGCGGGCCACGGGGGATCTCCTCGCTCTCGCCGCCGCCCCCGCGCGGTCGCCCGCGCCCGGACGGCGCCTGCCGGCCGGGCCGCCCTCACGGAACGTGCCCGACCGGTCACAGCCTCCAGTCAAACCCGCGCCGCCGCCGTCCGCACGCCGGGCGCACCCGGATGCGGGTCGCCGGCCCTGACGCACTGGTACAAAAGAACGGACGACCCGAGCCCCGCCCGAGGAGGCCGACTTGGAAGCGAAGCACGACGGCCCGCCCGGCGGCGCGGCCCGGTGGGTGGAACTGGCCGAGGTCGACAACATCCGCGACCTCGGCGGGCTGCCCGTCCACGGCGGCGGCAGGACCCGGCGCGGCGTGGCGTTCCGGGCGAGCACCCTCCAGGACGCCTCGGCGGACGACGTCGAACTGCTGTTGGGGCGTTACCGGTTGCGGACGGTCGTCGACCTGCGCGGCCCGGACGAGGCGGCCCGCGAGGGCCACGGCCTGCTGGCGGACACCGCCGTGCGCCGGGTCAGCCTCCCGGTGCGGCGCGTGCAGGCGGTCGTGACGGACGCCGTCCCCGTGGTGCGCTCGGAAGCGGTCGACGACACGGCCGGCTTCTACGAGGGCCTGCTCGACGGCAGCGGCGAGTCCCTCGTCCATGCCGCGAGGATCGTCGCGGACACCGATCAGCACGCCGTGGTCTTCCACTGCGCCGTCGGCAAGGACCGCACCGGCGTCCTGGCCGCCCTGCTCCTCGACGCGGTCGGTGTGCCGGCCGACGCCATCGCCGCCGACTACGCCCTCACCGCCCAGCGGGTCGCCCGCATCCGCGAACGCCTCGCCCGGTTCCCCTCCTACCGGGACCTGCCCGCCGTCGAGCACCACTACATGGCCTCGAAGCCCCAGGTCATGCACCACTTCCTCGACACCCTCCGCACGCGCCACGGCGGCGCCGGCCGATGGCTGCGGGAGCGCGGCCTCACCGGCGCCGAACTCGGCCGCCTCAAGGGCGCGCTCGTGGCCGGGCCCGAGGGCTGAGGCCGCCCGCGCGGACGGCCGTCAGCCGATGACCGTCAGTCGAGGGCCTTCAGAGCCGCCTCCTCCTTCTCCGGCGGCAGCCCCACCGCCGGACGGTCCGGGCGCTGCGGCGCCACCCCGCCCAGGGAACGCAGCCACGACCAGGTGTCGGCGACCGTCTCGCCGACCGGGCGGCAGCGCAGTCCGGCGGCGAGGGCACGGGAGACGTCGCCGGTGTGCAGGGTGTCGTACAGCTCGCCCGGCGGAAGCCAGACCGGGAGTTCGGTCCACGGCTCGATGCCGGCGGCGAGCACCGCGGAGGGCTCGGCCCAGCGCAGATCGGCCTCGCCGCCCGTCACCGCGACGCAGGTGTCGAGCAGTTCGCCCGTCGTGGTGTGCCCGGACGGGCTGACGAGGTTGTACGCGCCGCCCAGCCCCGCCGCGGCGGCGTCCAGCGTGAAGGCGGCGAGGTCGCGCGCGTCGATGTACTGAAGCGGCAGATCGCGCGGGCCCGGAGCCAGCACGGGGCCGCCGCGGGCGATGCGGGTGAGCCACCACGGCAGGCGGCCGATGTTCTCGTACGGGCCCAGGATCAGCCCCGCCCGGAGGAGCAGCGCGCGGTCGCCGAAGGCCTCGTCGGCGGCCAGTTCGCCGCCCCGCTTGGCCCGCGCGTAGTCGACGTCCGCGCCGTCGCCGGGGGACGCGTCGACCACCGGGCCGTCCTCGTCGAGCCCGGCGGCCGCGGGGTAGGTGTACACCGAGCGGCTGGACACGTAGGCGTAGCGCCCGGCCCGGTCCGCCAGCAGGCGGGCGGTGTCGCGCACCGCCGACGGCGCACCGGACCACGTGTCGACCACCACGTCCCACTCACCTCGCGCGAGGGCCGCGAGGCCGCCCTCGGCGCCCCGGTCGCCGTGCAGCGCGGTGACCCCCGGGGGCGGCGAGTGCCGCCCCCGGTGGAACACCGTGACCCTCTCGCCGCGTGTCAGCGCCTCCTCCGCCACTGCCCGCCCCACGAACTCCGTACCGCCCAGGATCAGCACATTCATGCCGCCACTGTGCCGCGCCGCGGGCCGGTGCGGGGGCGGTCACGCTGTGAGCGCAACCGCGGGGCTCACGCGGGGCGGTCCGTGCGGAGGAGTTCCGCCGTGAGGACCGCGAGGCGGCGCCGGAACTCCGCGTCGTACGCCTCGGCCGAGGCCCGCGCCTCCCGCTCGCCGTCGAAGTACCGCCCGGTGACGTCGGCCAGTTCGGGAGCCTCGACCAGGCGCCGGGTGGCGGCCACGCCCTGCTCCAGGGAGTCGACGACGTCCATACCGGACGCACGGGACATGGCCGTCGGCATGTAGGACGCGGGGTGGAGGCTGTTGACGGTGACGCCGCTGCCCGACAGTTCCTCGGCGAGGTCCAGTCCGTGGCCGATCAGGGCCAGCTTGGAGCGGCAGTAGGCGGCGACCTCGGTGTAGTCGCGGGTGAGTTGGGGGTCGCCGAAGTCGATCGGCTGCTGTCCGACCGAGGCCACGTTGACGACCCGGGCGGGTGCCGAACGGCGCAGCAGCGGGAGCAGTTCGCGGGTCAGGAGGACGGGCGCCAGGTAGTTCACGGCCAGGCGCAGTTCGTGCCCGTCCGGAGTGGTCAGCCGGCGGGTGCCCGTGGCGTGGAACCCCACTCCGGCGTTGTTGACGAGCACGTCGAGCCGGTCGTGCGCGGCGGCGACGTCGGCGGCGAGCCGCCGGACCTCGGCGAGCGAGGAGAGGTCGGCCCGGTAGGTCCGCGCGCCGGTGGCCGCGGCGACGTCGGACAGACGGTTCGGGTCGCGTCCGTGGAGCAGGAGGGTGTGCCGGCCGTCGGCGGCCAGGTCCTCCGCGAGGGCCCGGCCGAGGCCGTCGGAGGCGCCGGTGATGAGGATCGTTGCCATGGTGTGCGCCTTTCGGGGCGGGCGGCATCGCGGGTGCCGCCGGGGCTGGGTGGGGAGGGATGCAGGGGTCAGGCGGTGGTGCGGGCGGCCTCGGGCATCCGGTCCGGGGCGGAGCCCGGGCGGCCCGCGGTCATGCCGCAGCGCGCGCACACCGCGACCAGCGCCAGCGCGCCGCCCGCGAGGGCGAAGCCCAGGGTGAAGCGGCCCTCCGCGACGGGGTGGTCCGGGGAAGCGCCGGTGACCAGCGTCGCGAGCAGGGCGCCGGCGACCGAGCTGCCGACCGAACGGGCCACGGAGTTGACGCCGTTGGCCACTCCCGTACGCTCCGCCGCAACGGCCTGGAGCAGTACCGCCGGCAGCGCGGCGAAGCCGAAGGCGATGGCGATCCCGACGAGCACTCCGGACCCCACGACCGGGGCGCTGTCGCCGTGCGCGGTCGTCAGCAGTGCGAAGCCGGCGGTTCCGGCCACCGCACCGGCGACGAGGGTGTGTTGTGGACCGGTCCGGCGCACCAGGACGCCGCCGAGCCGGGCGGCGGCCAGGGAGGCCAGCGAGGACGGCAGAAGGTAGGCGACGGAGGCCCGCAGGACCGAGGCCCCGAAGCCGTAGCCGGCCGTGGACGGCGTCTGTACCAGTGCGGAGACCAGGATGAACTGGGAGAACATCGCGAACCCGAGCAGCAGTCCCACCACGTTGGCGAAGAGCACCGGCCGGTGGACGAGCATTGCCATGTCCACCAACGGGTCCGGGGCCGCCCGTTCCACCCGGACCCAGACCGCGGCCGCCACCGCGCACGCGGCGAGGCAGCCGAGCGTCCGGCCCGAGGCCCAGCCCCACTCGGAGCCGCGCGACAGCGGGAGCAGCAGCAGGACCAGGGTCACGGCCAGGCCCACGGCGCCGCGCCAGTCCACGCGTCCGCCGGTGACCAGCCGGGACCGTGGGACGACCGCTGCGACGGCGACCAGGCTCAGCGCGGACATCGCGGCCGCCATCCAGAAGACCCGGTGGTAGTCGGGCGCCGGCCCCTGGGTCAGCAGTCCCGCCCCCACCAGGGCCAGGCCGGTGCCGAACGCGAGCGTGCCGCTGACCGATCCCATGGCGCCGGGGAGGCGTTCGGGAGGCAGTTCCTCCCGCAACACCGCCTGGGCGAGCGGGAAGACGGCGGTGGCGGCGCCCTGCAGGGCCCGTCCGGCGATCAGCAGCGGCAGGGTGTCGGCGAGGGCGGCCAGGACCGAACCGGCCAGGGCGAGGGCGAGCGCGACGAGCAGCACCGGCCGCCTGCCGTACTGGTCGCCCGCCCGGCCCAGCAGCGGGGTGCACACGGCGGCCGACAGCAGTGTGGCGGTGGTGAGCCAGCCGACATCGGCGGCGGGGGCGTGAAGGCCCCGCTGGATCGTGCCGAGCACCGGCACCACCAGGGTCTGCATCATCGAGACGACCATGGCGCCCAGGCCGAGGGCCGGTACGAGAGCCGGGGCCGGGCCGCCCCGGCCACCGTCCAGGGGCCGGCCGGGGAGCGGGAGAGGCACATGGGCGGATGCCGGGGGCGGGGTCATGAGGAGGTCGCTTCCAGAGGGGGGCGGCGGATCAGTGAAGGGTCTTCAGCAGCGCGGCGGCCAGCGCCGTCGAGGAAGCGGGGTTCTGCCCGGTGTGCAGGGTGCGGTCGACGACGACGTGCGGCCCCCAGGGCTCGCCCGCCGAGTAGTCGCCGCCGAGGGCGACCAGCCGCTCCTCCAGCAGCCAGGGCAGCCGGTCGGCCAGCCCGGTCTGCCGTTCCTCCGCCGCGCTGAAGCCGGTCATCCGGTGGCCGGCCAGCGGCGAACGGCCCTCCGCGTCCTGCGTGGCGAGCAGCGCGGCCACCCCGTGGCAGACCGCGGCGAGCGGCGTCCCCTGCGCCAGCACCGCGTGCAGCAGCCGGGCGGAGTCGGCGTCGTCGGCCAGGTCCTCCAGGGGGCCGTGACCGCCGACGTAGAAGACGGCGGCGTAACGCGTGGGGTCGACGTCGGCCAGGGCGAGCGGGTGGCGCAGTTCGGCTATCGCGTCGAGGGCGGCGGCGGTCGTGGCGGCCGCCTGGCCCCCGTTGAACTCCGGCCGCAGGCTCACGGGGTCGACGGTCGGGACGACGCCGCCCGGGGTGGCGACGGCCACACGGTGGCCGGCCCCGGTGAAGGCCCGGTACGGGGCAGCGAACTCCTCGGCCCAGTAGCCCGTGGGGTGTTCGGTGCCGTCCGTGAGGGTGAGGTGGTCGGTGCCGGTCACCACGAGAAGGATCTCTGACATGTCGGTATCGCTCCTGGTCGGCCCCTGGGTGCTCCCGGGGGCGGGGGTCGCGGCCGCCGGTGGTCCGGCGGCGGAACGCTGTCGACCCTAGGCAGCCCATTCATTGGATATCCAATAGGATGACCGTCATGGATCATCAGAATTCCGATGGGAATGGTGGGGGCGAGCAGCCGATTCCGGAACCCGGCGGGCCCTTGGACCTCGGGCTGCTCCGGACCTTCCTCGCCGTGCACCGGGCGGGCTCCCTCACCACCGCCGCCCGGATGCTGGGGATCTCCCAGCCCACGGTGACGGCGCAGGTACGGGCCCTGGAACAGCAGCTCGGCCGCCAGCTCTTCGAGCGGCTCCCCCGGGGAGTCGCCGCCACCGGCGTGGCCGACGAGCTCGCCGGACAGGTTGCAGGACCGCTGGACGCCCTGGCCGAGGTCACGCAAAGGGGCCGCGCCGGACTCGAAGCCCCGCCGGAGCCGGTGCACTTGGGCGGCCCCGCCGAGATGGTGGCCGCCCGCGTGCTGCCCGCGCTGGCACCACTGGTGGCCCGGGGCCTGCTGCTCCGCGTGACCACGGGCCTCGCCGACGACCTGCTCGACGGTCTGCACGCGGGGCGGTTCGACCTCGTGCTGTCGCCCGTACGGCCGCGCGGCCGCACCCTGGCCGCGGTCCCGCTGATGGACGAGGAGTTCGTCCTGGTGGCGGCGCCGGACTGGGCCGAGCGGATCGGCCCGCTCCGCTGCGAGGACCCGGGCCCGCTCCATGACGTCCCGGTGGTGGCGTACGCCGAGGACCTGCCCATCCTGCGCCGGTACTGGCGGCATGTCTTCCGCACCCGCCTCTCCGCCCGGCCCGCCGTCGTGGTGGCGGACCTGCGCGGAGTCCTGGCAGCCGTCGTCGCCGGTGCGGGGATCAGCGTCGTGCCCCGCTACCTCTGCGAGGCGGAGTTGGCCTCCGGGGCGCTCGTCGCCCTGCTCGCCCCGGACGACCCGCCCATCAACACCGGATACCTGGCCGAGCGTGCGGGTGCTCCCACCCGTCCCGCGGTCACCGCGGTGCGCGAGCGGCTGTTGCTGGCGGCACGGTCCTGGTGACCGCCGCCGGCCGGCGGATCACCGGTCGCGCGGTGCGGGTACTGCGCGGCACCGTCGTGGCCGCCCTGCCGGGCTCGGGCGACAGCCGCATCAGCTTCCTCGACCCGGCCGACTTCGCCCACGAACCGCCGATGGACGAGCTGACGCGGCGCTTCCCCGGCCCTCGACGCGAGGGCGTCACCGCCCTCGTCGCCACCCACGATCCCCAACTCCGCGCCCTCGCCGAACCCCGCGACGGCACTCTTGTGGTCTCAACCCACCTGGTGTCCGCGGCGCGGTGTCAGCCGTTGCCGATCGTCGGGGTCATGTCCTGGGTGCCGACCACGGAGAGCAGCCGGAGCGCTTCGTGGGAGGGGCTGCCGCGTTCGGCGGTGAAGCAGACGAGCAGTTGGTCGCGCAGGGGTACCGCGAGGGTGTCGCAGCTGAGCTGCAGCGTGCCCACCAGGGGGTGCTGCATGGTCTTGCTGTGGTGGGAGCCGTTTTCGACGTGGTGGCCGTCCCACAGCTCGGCGAACTCGGCGCTCTGCTTGCGCAGGGTGCCGACCATGGTGCGGATCTGCGGATCGGTGGGGTAGCGCCCGGCGGCGGCGCGCAGGTGGCCGACCGCCAGCCGGCCGAACTCCTCGGCGCCGGTCATGCCGTAGTGCCGGGCGGCCGGATCGGGGTGGAGGAAGTGGCGGGTGATGAGGTTGCGCCGGGCCGGGGGTGCGGCGGAGAAGTCCTCGAACAGCGCGGTGGCGAGCGGGTTCCAGGCTATGACGTCATAGCGGGCGTTGACGACGAATGCTGCTATGTCGGTCATGTGCTCCAGCAGGTTCAGCACCGTGTCCGGCACGTCGGAACGCGGCCCGGTCGGTGACTCCGGTGCGACGCCGGCGAGTTCGAAGAGATGGGTGCGTTCGTCCGTGCCGAGGCGCAGCGCACGGGACAGTTCGCTCAGGACCCGCCTGGAGGGGCTCGATCCGCGTGCCTGCTCGAGACGCGCGTAGTACTCGACGGAGATGTGCGCGAGCCGGGCGACCTCCTCGCGGCGCAGCCCGGGGGTGCGCCGCGAAGTACCGGCCGGCAGGCCGACGTCCTGGGGCTGCAGCCGCTCCCGCATGGTTCGCAGGTATTCGGCCAGGTCATTGCGGTCCATGCAGACCAGTATCGTCGTCGCCGCGCGCGCAGCCAGGTACGGATTGGGCGTGGACCGTCCGCCCGCCGGTCCCGCGGTACGTCCCGTGCCGCCGGCGTACCGGCGGCACTGGGCGTACTGGCCTGGCCTTCGGGTCACGGATGGATCTGCGAGCCCTGGCCGAGGTCGAGGCGGATCGATTCCAGGATGACGAGGGTGCTGCTGGCCGTGAACACGTCCGCGGCGGCCAGCACGCCGGTGTACTTGGCGATGACCGGTGCGGCGGCGCGTTCGGTCACGGCGTCGAGGTAGGTCTTGACCGCGGCCCAGGTGTTCGCCCCGTACTTCACGAAGTACGGCGTGGGGTCGACGGTGGCGAGGGAGGTGCGGACGTTCGCGGCGATGTCGTCGACGTACCGCTGGTGCAGCACGACGTCGTCGCGGGTGCCGAGCCGGCCCAGGTGCCCGGCGATGTAGTGCTTCCACGGGTAGGTCAGCGCGGTGGCCGGGGCGGCCATGAAGCCGGGCACGTCCGCGGTGAGGTTGAGGTTGTAGATGGGCACCCAGCCGGGCAGCGCGACGTCGACGAGCATCAGCGTGTCGTGGTCGGGCAGGTGGATGTAGATGTTGTCCGGGCTGTGGTTGGTGCCGTGCCAGGCCAGCCGGACGTGCTCCCCGCCGACACGGAGCGTGTGGTGGTTCTCGAAGGTGATGTCGGGCGCCGGCCGGGTCGGGTCGTTGTCGCGCAGCAGCAGCCGCTTGGTCTCGACGTGGCCGATGCGCGTGACCTTGCGGCCGAAGAGCGAGGAGGCGCCCAGGTGGTCGGCGTGGTGGTGCGAGTACACCAGGTGCGTCACCTTGTGGGACAGGCCGTTCTCGGCGGTGACCTGGTCGATGGCCCGCTGGAGGTTGTGACCGATGGTCGGGGGGGCGTCGAAGAGCACGACGCCGTCGCGGGTGGTGAGGAACGCCGCCTGGTACGTGCCGTCGGTGACCCAGTACAGGTTCCGCTCCACCTGCCCGACGTAGTAGCCCTGCTCGTTGAGGGCGGGGCCGAGGGAGCCTGCGGGGACGGGCGCGTAGTCGGGCAGCGCGGGGTCGGCGGCCGCGGGCTCGGCGGCGAGGGTGCCTGCGGCGAGCGTCGCCATCGACGGCACGGCCGCGACGGCGGCGGTGTGGGCGAGGAACGACCGCCGGCTCGTGGACCGGTCGGATGTGGGCATGGTTGTCTCCGTTGAAGGTGCGGGGTGGAGGGGGAGGGGCCAGCGGTGCGATGGCACCGCTGCCGTCGCTCCCGGTGGTCTCAGACGGCGAGGGCGTCCTTGTGGGCGCTCAGCCAGTCGCGGAAGGTCTGCAGACCGGGGTGCAGGTCCCGGACGCGGTCGAGGTCGCGGGCGCCGGTGAACGCGTCGGCGGCCTCGGCGTAGTACTGGAACATGTTGCCGATCTCCGCGGCGGCGGGAATCCCCAGCGCGCGGAACTGGTCGTGGGTGAGCGGGCGGTAGACCACCGGCTCGCCGTACAGCTCGGCGAACGCCGAGGCCAGCTGCTCGCCGGTCAGGTGCTCACCGGCGATGGAGACCGTCGCGCCGATGAACTCCTCGCCGCGGGCGAAGATCGCCAGGGCGACCCTGCCGATGTCCTCGGCGGCGATCCCGGCCAGCGGGCTGTCGCCCATCGGCAGGGTCAGCACCAGGCTGCCGGCCTCGTCGCGGCTGGGGGCGAAGCCCTGCAGGAACGCCTCCCAGTAGAAGGTCGTTCGCAGGAACGTCGTCGGGACGCCGAGCTCGGTGAAGAAGCGGTCCGCCTCGGCCTTGGCGTCGAAGTGCGGCACGGTGTACGACTCCTCGAGCACCGGCACCCGCGCGTCGGTGACCGGGAGCTGGAGGCGGGTGTCCTCCAGCGTCGACCACACGACGTGCCGCACTCCGGCCTCCTTCGCGGCCCGCGCCGCGTTGTGGGCCTGGGCCAGCTCCGTCGTGGCGGACATGCCCTCCCAGTAGTTCGTGACCACGTACGCGCCGTGCGCGCCGGCGAACGCCTTGCGCAGGCCGTCCTCGTCGCCGAGGTCGGCCACGACCACCTCGGCGCCGCGGTCGGCCAGCGCACGGGCCTTGTCCGAATCCGCGCTACGGGTGATCGCGCGGAGCGCGAACCGGCCTTCCGGGTCGGTCAGGATGGCGTTCGCCAGTCCGCCGCCCTGCGCGCCCGTGGCGCCGACCACCGCGATGATCTTCTTCTCAGACACTTTCGATCACTCCACATGCTGTCCGTGCGACAAGGCCCGTTGCCCTGTCACCACTCGATGGTGCGAGAGCGTCGCGGGAGCAACCAGGCACGGATTGGGCGACGTTCGGCGCCGGTGGGCGCGGAATCAAACGGCGGTGCCCCGTGTCACCGAGGCGGTGCGACGTCCTGGCGGCGCCGCGCTCAGGGGCGGTGTCTCGGCCGCATGAGCTTCTCGCCGAATCGCGCCATGGCCGCCCGGGGCATGGCTCGGGGAACCATGGCGACGAGCTTCCACGGATATCCGACGACCACGTGCGGACGGTTCTTGTCCAGGGCCCGCAGGCTGTCGCGGACGACGCCTTCCGGCGGTCGTTTGGGCCCCACGCGTGCTTCGTCGTCGTTCCCGAGGACCTGGAAGTACTCGGTGTCGGTGGCGGACGGGCAGCAGGCCACCACGCGGATGCCGCGGGTGCGGTACTCGGCCCACAGCGATTCGCTGAATGCCTGCACGAACGCCTTCGAGGCGGCATAGACCGCCTGGAAAGGCACCGCCTGAAACGCGGCGAGAGACGAGACGTTGATGACGGCACCGCCGTCTTTCGCGAGCATTCCGGGGAGGAATCGGTGGGTGAGATCGACGACCGCGGCGGCGTTCACCATCACCATGGAGTGGTCGCGGTCGGGGTCGATCGTGTCGAACGGGCCGTAGGTGGCGAATCCCGCGTTGTTGACGAGAACGTCGATGTGCAGGCCGAGTTTCTCGGTGGCGGCCTGAACGGCGGCCGGAGCCGTGGGCAGGCTCAGATCGGCGACGACGACGTGCGCCGGGCGGCCGTGACGGCTCTCCAGCTCCGCGGCGAGTTCCGCGAGGCGCTGCTCACGGCGTGCCACCAGGACGACCTGGCATCCGCGCGCCGCGAGTTCCCGCGCGAACGCGGCTCCGATTCCCGATGAGGCTCCGGTGATGAGGGCGGTGCGCCCTTTGTAGTCCATGCAAAGGCCTGTCTGCGAAGGGGAGGGATACGGGGGATGAGCCCCGCCGGAGCGAGGTGTCATGCCGGGAAGGATTTCGGGCCGTCGCGGACCGTCGGCCGGACCGGAAACGCCCGCCTGAATTCGCCTCCTTGTCAAGGGGAATGAAGCGGGATCCGGGTGGCGCGCCGGAATCCGCCAGGACCGGGATCCCGCCGGGGGCGCTCCGGGACCGCCCGTGCGATCGCGTTCACACAGGCACGTGATGCGAACCTGCTGGATGGGCGGCGGCACTGCCAGGCCCAATCTGTACCCGGCAGCCGTCGTCGCGCGGGGCGCGCCTTGCCCGTCCGGAGGTGTTACGTATAACGTTGGCGTATGTCCCGCATAGCCCTGGTCACCCTCGTCGTCCCCGACCAAGACGAGGCCATCGCCTTCTACACCGGCCCGCTCGCCTTCGAACTCGCCGAGGACGAGCCGCGTCCCCGCGGCGGCCGGTGGGTCGTCGTGCGCCCGCGCGGCGCGGGGGAGGGGAGCGGGCTGCTGCTCGCGCGGGCGAAGAACGAGGCGGAGCTCGCCCGCGTCGGCGACCAGACCGGGGGGCGGGTCGGCTTCTTCCTGCACACCGAGGACTTCGCCGGCGACTACGCCCGGATGCGCGCCGCCGGGGTGACCTTCCTGGAGGAGCCCCGCCACGAGGCGTACGGCTCGGTCGTCGTCTTCCAGGACCCCTGGGGGAACCGCTGGGACCTCCTCCAGCCCGCCGCCCCCACGACCGCCGACCAGGAGCCCACCGCGTGACCACGGCCGCCCCCGACACCGCCACCGATCTCATCCGCCGGCTGCCCAAGGCCGTGCTGCACGACCACCTCGACGGCGGCCTGCGCCCGGCGACGCTCGTGGAGCTGGCGGGGCGGATCGGGCACACGCTGCCCGCCACCGACCCCGCCGCGCTGGCGGCCTGGTACTACGACGCCGCGAACTCCGGCGACCTGGTCCGCTACATCGCCACGTTCGAGCACACCATCGCCGTGATGGGCACCCGCGAGGGCCTGCTGCGCGTCGCCGAGGAGTACGTGCTCGACCTGGCCGCCGACGGCGTCGTCTACGGCGAGGTCCGCTACGCCCCCGAACTGCTCGTCCACAGCGGGCTGGCGCTCGCCGAGGTCGTGGAGACCGTCCAGGAGGGCCTGGCCGCGGGCATGGCCAGGGCCGCCGCGGCGGGCACCCCGGTCCGGGTGGGCACACTGCTGTGCGCGATGCGGATGACCGACCGCAGCCGCGAGATCGCGGGCCTGGCCGTCGCCTACCGGGACGCGGGCGTGGTCGGCTTTGACATCGCGGGAGCCGAGGACGGCTTCCCGCCCGCCGACCACCTGGCCGCCTTCGCGTACCTGCGCGAGGAGAACATGCCGTTCACCATCCACGCCGGCGAGGCCCACGGCCTGCCCAGCATCCACCAGGCCGTGCAGGTCTGCGGGGCGCTGCGGATCGGCCACGGCGTCCGGCTGGCCGACGACATCGTGGACGGCAAGCCGGGCCGCCTCGCCCACTGGATACGCGACCGCCGCATCGCCCTGGAGGTCTGCCCGACCTCCAACCTGCAGACCGGCGCGGCGGTCTCCGTGGCCGACCACCCCATCACCCTCCTGCGCGACCTGGGCTTCCGGGTCACCGTCAACACCGACAACCGCCTGGTGTCCGGCACGACGATGACGCGCGAGATGGAACGCCTGGTCACGGAGGCCGGCTGGACCGTGCCGGACCTGCGGACAGCGACCGTGGACGCCCTCAAGAGCGCGTTCATCCCCTTCGACGAGCGCAACGCGCTCATCCGCGACGTCGTCCTGCCGGGCTACGAGGCCGCGCTCGCCGGCGGCCGCTGACCGGGCCCGCCCCGACTGGCCGGGCGGCGCGGCGCCCTGACGCGGCATCGGTCCTGACATGCGGGCACGGAGGGTGTGCCGCAGCATGGAGGGGCCGGTACGGGCAGGCGGGAGGCGCCATGGACGGGGACGACGCTGAGGCATCCGCATCCGCATCCGCATCCGCATCCGCATCCGCATCCGCATCCGCGCGGGGCGCGGGCAAGCGCGCCGCGCGGCGGTCCGCGGGCGGGCGCGCCGGGGTGTTCTTCGCATTCGTGCCGTGGATCGCCTTCGACATCGTCGCCGGGCCCAGCACCTGGAAGCTCGCCGCCCTCGTGGGCCTGATCGCGTCCGTCGTGCTGAGCGTGCCGGACGTCGCGCACGGCAGTGTGAAGCTGCTGGACGTCACCGGGATCGTCTTCTTCACCGTCATCACGCTGCTGGGGCTGTCCCTCGACCGGCAGGACCTGCTGTGGCTGGAGACCTACGCCCAGGTGCTCGCCAACGCGGTCATCGCGGCCGTCGCCCTGGGGTCGCTCGCCTTCGTGCCCTTCACCGAGCAGTACGCCCGCGAGTCCACGCCCCCGGAGATCTGGGAGACGCCCGCCTTCCATCGCACCAACCGGGTGCTGACGCTCGTGTGGGGCGGGGTCTTCCTGGTCACCGCGGTCCTGGGGCTGGTCGCCGTGCACGTCACCGCGGGGACGGACTGGCTCAACTGGGTGATCCCGATCGCGCTGCTGGTGCTCGCGGTGCGCTTCACCAACTGGTACCCGCAGTACGTGCACGAGCAAGTCCACAAGGGCGAGGGCGAGCCCGCCCGCTGACCCGGCCCGCCCTCCTCGCAGGGTGCGGTCCGTCCTTGACTTCGTCCGGCGCCCTGCGAATGATGGCGGTCGCTCGCCTTGCCCGCCCGCTCCGGCCACAGGACGGTCCTCCTCGTGCAGCCTGCCCCCCGTACCGTTCTGGCGATGAGCGCGCGGACCCGGGACGCCGTGTTCGACGCCCGCGCCATGGAAGGCCTCGCGCGCGTCGCGCGCTTCGAACCGGGCCTGCTCGTCGAGGACTTCGCCGCGCCGGTGGCGCAGGAGGCGCTCGCCGCGGCCGAAGTGCTGCTCACCGGCTGGGGCTGCCCGCCGCTGGACGAGGGCGCACTCGCCCGGATGCCGCGGCTGCGGCTGGTCGCGCACGCGGCCGGCACCGTCAGGCACCACGTCACCGGGGCCGTGTGGTCGCGGGGCGTGCTCGTCTCCACCGCGGCCGCGGCCAACGCGCTGCCGGTCGCCGAGTACACGGTGGCCGCGGTGCTTCTCTCCAACAAGCGCGTCCTGGACGCGGCCCGCGCCTACCGCGAGACCCGGGGCGACATCGGGGCGTTCGACGCGCTCGCCGGGGCGGGCAACTACCGCCGCACGGTGGGCGTCGTCGGCGCCTCACGAATCGGCCGGCGGGTGCTCGAACTGCTCCGCCCGTACGATCTGCGGCTGCTGGTCCACGACCCGTACCTCGACCCGGCCGGGGCGGCGGCGCTGGGCGTGGAGTCCGTCGGACTCGACCAACTGTGCCGGGCCAGTGACGTGGTGAGCATCCACGCCCCCGAACTGCCGGAGACCCGGCACCTGTTCGACGCCGCGCGGCTCGCGTTGCTGCGTGACGGGGCCACCCTGGTCAACACCGCGCGCGGTTCGCTCGTCGACACCGCCGCGCTCACCGCCGAGCTGGTCACCGGGCGCCTCCACGCGGTTCTCGACGTGACCGACCCCGAGCCGCTGCCCGCGGACTCCCCGCTGTGGGACCTGCCCAACGTGCTGCTCACCCCGCACGTCGCCGGGTCGCTCGGCACCGAGCTGGCCCGGCTGGCCGACACGGCGATCGACGAGATCCGGCGGTACGCCCGCGGCGTACCCCTGGAGCACGCCGTGCGGGCCGAGGACCTCGAACGCTCCGCCTGACCCGCGGAGCTTTGGAGGACCGCGGGTCAGGACCGGCCGGTGCCGCGGTAGAGGTCGAGTTCGCCGTCGAGTTCGACCGCGAGCACGGTCGCGTGGGGGTCCACGTCGGTGGCGGGCGGGGCGTCGATCCAGGTGACGCCGGGCACCTCGTGCAGTCCGCCGGTGACGTCGTGGCCCAGCTCGGTGCCGGTTCCGACCACCGACACCCGGCGCACGCGGTTGCGCAGGCCCCGTACCGACACGGCCTCGCGCGGGGCGTCGAAGCAGACCAGGTAGAGGGTGCGGCGGTCCGCGGACAGGGTGCTGGGGCCGTAGTGGTGGCCGGGGGGCAGTCCGGCGACCGTGCCGTGGACGGCGTCGGCGTGCGCGCGGATCCAGGTGCCGAGGCCCTCCAGGCGCTCGGTCTGCTCGGGGGTGATCGTGCCGTCCTCACGGGGGCCGACGTCCAGCAGCAGGTTGCCGCCCGCGCCGATGGTCTCGGTGAAGTAACGGACCAGCCGGGACACCGACTTGTGGTGGTGGTCGCCGTGCTGGAACCCCCAGGAGTCGTTCACGGTCAGGCACAGCTCCCAGGGCCCGGACGGGGGCTCGACCGGGATGCCCTGCTCGGGGGTGGCGTAGTCGCCGTGGCTCATCATCCGGGCGTTGAGCACGGTGTCCGGGTTCCCGGCCAGGATCACGGCGGCGAGCGCGTCCAGGCCCCACTGCTCCTCGCTGCGCTCCCACTCGCCGTCGAACCACAGCAGGTCGGGCCGGAACCGGTGGACGAGTTCGGCCACTTGGGCATCCCGGTAGGCGAGGTAGCGCCGCCAGGCGGCCAGGTCCTGCCGGCCGTCCGCGGGGACGACCCAGCGGCTGGTGGACACGTCCGGCATGGGCGGGTCGGGGTGCGTCACGCTGGCGTAGTCGGGGTGGTTCCAGTCCGAGTGCGAGTAGTACAGGCCGACCTTCAGGCCCTCCTCGCGCAGCGCCCGCGCGTACGGGTCGATCAGGTCGCGCCCGGCCGGGGTGCGGCGTGCCACCGACAGGTCGCCCTCGGCCGTGTCCCACAGCGCGACGCCGTCGTGGTGGCGGGCGGTGAGGACGGCGTACCGGGCGCCCGCGCGGGCGAACAGCCGGGCCCAGGAACCCGGGTCGTAGCGCGCGGCGGTGAAGCCGTCGAGCTGGCGCATGTACCGCTCGTGGCTGACCCGGCCGTCGTAGAAGGACCACGACTCGGGGACGCCGTCGACCGCGTAGATCCCGTAGTGGACGAAGATGCCGAGCTTGGCGTCGGGGAACCAGGGCTGCATGGGCATGGGGGCGGGGTCCTTGCCGGTCGGGGCGGAGACGTCGGAGGGTTCCGGCCTGCCGGGCCGACTCTAAAGTGGTATGGACCACCTGGCAAGCAAGTCCTCCGATGTCTCCGCCCGGCCGGTTCGCCGCGCGTCACTTCACCGAACCGGCCATGACCCCCTCCACGAAGTGCCGTTGGAAGGCGAAGAAGACCGCCAGCGGCACGATCAGCGACAGGAAGGCGCCCGGCGCCAGCACGTCGATGTTGGAGCCGAACTGCCGCATCTGCGACTGGAGGGCGACGGTGAGCGGCTGCGACCCGGGGTCCGCGAAGATCAGCGCGACGAGCATGTCGTTCCAGACCCACAGGAACTGGAAGATGGCCAGGCTCGCGATCGCCGGACGTCCCACCGGCAGGACGAGCTTGCGGAAGATCGTCCACTCGCTGCCGCCGTCCATCCGCGCCGCCTCCAGCATCTCGCGCGGGATCTCGGCGAAGTAGTTGCGCAGCAGGAAGATCGCGAACGGCAGCCCGTACGCGACGTGGAAGAGCACCACGCCCGCGGTCGTCCCGAACAGGCCGACCGCCCCGAAGAGCCGGGCGACCGGCAGCAGGCCGATCTGCACCGGCACCACCAGCATGGCGACGACGACCAGGAACACCCAGTCCCGGCCCGGGAACTCCAGCCAGGCGAAGGCGTATCCGGCCAGCGCGGCGAGCACCACGACGGTCGCGGTCGCGGGGACCGAGATCAGCACGGTGTTCCAGAAGGCCTGGGTGATGCTGCTGTCGGCCAGGATGGCCGAGTAGTTGCCGAAGCCGAGCGATCCGGGGTGCAGCAGCCCGGTCCACCAGCCGGACGTGGAGGTGTCGTCGGAGTCGCGCAGCGAGGAGACGAACAGCCCGGCGGTCGGCGTGAGCCAGACCAGCGCGATGACGGTCAGCAGCGCCTGGACCAGCCCGCCGCGCAGCAAGCCGGCGATCCGGCGGGCTGCCGAGGGCCGGCCGGAGCCGCCGCCGGAGCGCGTGGCGGATGTGCTGGGCGGGGCGGGCCGCGGCGCGGCGCTCTGCACGGTCATCGCGAACTCCTGCGGAAGCGTCGGATGTTGAGGGCCATCGCGGGGAGCACGAGCAGCAGCAGGACGACGCCGATCGCGCTGCCCAGGCCCTGGTTGTTGCCGCCGCCGAAGGAGACCAGCCACATCTGGAGGGCCAGCACGTTGGCGTCCTCCTGCACCGGGCCCGGGGCGATGATGTACACGAGGTCGAAGACCTTCATCACGTTGATCACGAGCGTCACGAAGACCACACCGAGCACGGGGGCGAGCAGGGGCACCGTGATGCGGCGGAAGATCTGCCACTCGCCCGCCCCGTCCATCCGGGCCGCCTCCAGGGTCTCGCGCGGCAGCGAGGACAGTCCGGCGCCGATGAGCACCATTGCGAAACCGGTCCAGATCCACAGGTAGGCGCCGATGATCGCCGGGGTGATCAGCGTCGGGCCGAGCCACGAGACGCCCGTGTACGGGGGCGCGAAGTTCTTCGCCGGGAGCCGGACCTCCCCGCCTCCGGCGGCGTCGGTGAAGCGGAAGGAGCCGTCGTCGGCGGTGGTGGTCGTGGCGACGACCCCGCCGGGCTTCACCAGCTCCACCGCCATGTGCGGCAGGCCCTTCTCCTGCGGGTCGACCTCACCCGGTTTGCCACCGCCGCCCGGGACGAAGTCCAGGTAGACCACGCCGCTGATGGCGTCGTCGCTCGCCGCGGCGGGTGCGGCGGCGTGGGCCGTCGTGGGAAGCGACGCGGGCGGGAGGCCGACCAGGCCGAGGACGAGGCTCTCGCCGGGTTCCGCGGGCTTCACGGTCCTGAAGCCGCCGTCGGACGCCGTGAGCACGTCGTTCCCGCGCGGCCGGGCGCCGGGGTAGGCCGAGGCGTCGCTGAAGGAGTCGTGGATCGCGACCGCCGCCGCGTTCAGGACGCCGCGCTGCGGGTCCTGGTCGTACACCAGGCGGAAGGTGATTCCCGCGGCCAGGAAGGAGACTGCCATCGGCATGAAGATCAGCAGTTTGAACGCGGTGGCCCAGCGGATCCTCTCGGTGAGCACGGCCAGGATCAGGCCCACGCCGGTGAGCAGCGCCGGCGCGACCACGACCCAGATCGCGGTGTTCCGGACGGCCTTCAGCGTGGCCGGATCGGCGAAGATCTCCTGGTAGTTGTCCAGCCCCACGAAACGGTCGCCGCTCGCGTCGAAGAGGCTGCGGCCGACCGAGAAGAGGATGGGGTAGCCGACCAGGGCGCCGAGCAGTGCCAGCGCCGGCAGCGCGAAGGCGACCGCGGTGACCTTGGCCCGGCGCGAACGGCGCCGTACGGCCGGCGGGGCGGTGCCGCCCGCCGGGGCGGACGGCACCTTGCGGTTGAGCGCGGAGGACATGACGGGACCTCAGCCCTGGTAGGCCTTGGCGGCCGCGGCCTCGAGCTTGGCCGCGGTGGCCTTGGGGTCCTTCGGGTCGGCCAGGAAGTCCTGGAGGATCTTCCACTCGCCCTTGCCGGGCGTGCCGCCGAAGGCGGGAGGGGTCTGGTCGGACATGTCGAAGCGCACCGTGTCCCCGGCGCCGACCAGGGACTTGGCCGTCTCGCGCGTCGTGTCGTCCGCGTACGAGGCCGGGTCGAGCTTCTGGTTGGGGGACAGGAAGCCGCCCGCCTTCGCCCAGATCTCCGCCGCCTCGGGGGTCGCCAGGTACTCCAGCAGCTTCATCCCGGCCTTGGTGTTCTTGCCGGACTTCAGCGCCACCGCGGCGTCACCGCCGCCGACCACCGGCGCGGGACCGCCGTCCACGGAGGGGAACGGGAAGAACTTGGCGTCCTCGCCGACCGTGCGGCCCAGGTCGCCGGAGACGACACCGGCGACGAAGTCGCCCTCGTAGACCATGCCGGCCTTCTGGGTCTTGCCGAAGACCTGCGCGACGGAGTCGGGGAAGCTGGTGGCCAGGGCGCCCTTGCGGCCGCCCGCGATGAGGTCGTCCTTGCCGAACAGCTTGCCCAGGGTGCCGAGCGCCTTGACGACGGTCGGGTCGCTCCAGGGGATCTCGTGCGCGGTCAGCTTGTCGTAGTTCTCCGGGCCGGCCTGCGAGAGGTAGACGTTCTCGAACCAGTCGGTGAGCGTCCAGCCGTCCGAGCCGCCCACGGCGAAGGCGGGCAGGCCCGAGTCGGATATCGCGCCGGCGGCGTCCAGCAGCTCCTGGAAGGTCTTCGGCGGCTGCACGCCCGCGGTGTCCAGCGCCTGGGGGCTGTACCAGACGGTCGACTTGTCGGAGGCCTTGAAGTACAGGCCGTAGTAGGTGTCGTCGACCGTGCCGAACTTCTGCCAGACCTTCGCGAAGTTCTGCTCCGCGGCGCTCTTCACGGCCGGGGACAGCGGCAGGAGCCAGCCCTTGCCCGCGAACTGCTGGACCACGCCGGGCTGCGGCGCCATGGCGACGTCGGGCGAGTCGCCGCCCTCGATCTTGCTGCCCAGGACGGTGGCGAAGTTGTCGCCGGTGGACACGTAGGCCACCTTCGCCCCGGTCTTCGCGGTGAAGCCGTCCAGGACCTTCTGGAAGTTCTTCTGCTCGGTGCCGGTCCACACGGCGGCGACCGTCACCGTCTGGCCCTTGAGCTCCTGACTGCCGGAACTCGCACCGGAGTCGGAGGCCGTCTTCGTGTCGCCGCCGCAGGCGGTGGTGGTGAGGGCCAGGCCGCACAGGGCGGTGGCCGCGACGAGCGTGCGCTTCATCGGGGTGGTGTCCTTTCCTCGGCGGAGTGGTGCGTGAACGGACACGGCACGCCGCGTCAACTGGCTCGTTATACATGCATGTTAAGTAGCCGTGTCGGGACGATGTCAATGGAGCTGCCGACAGTCGACGCACACTGGGGGCATTTGTGGTGATAGATGCAGGACGCGCGAAGGCAGGCTGCCTCAGCCAATACCTAACAAGTAACTAGTAAAGAAGGAGGGGTTCAACCGCCCCGCACGATCTCCCGCAGCTCGCGGTCCAGCCGCGCCACCGCCTGCTCCGGCGTCGCGTGCTGCGCCAGCGCGTCCCGGCTCACCGCCGCGACCGCCAGGCTCACTTGCTCGTACCGCGCGCTCTTCGGACGCGGCTTGGCCGCCCGCACGCTCTGCTCCAGCACCGGCAGGTACGGATAACGGCGCACCAGCACCGGGTCGCGGTACAGGTCCGCCCACACCGGCGGCAGCGAGCCCTCGGTGAGCACCTGCCGCTGCACGGACTCGCCCGTCATGTACGCCATCAGATCGGCCGCCGTGCGCGGATGCCGCGCGTGCGCGTTGACCGCCAGGTTGGAACCGCCGAGCACACTGGAGCCCGGACCGTCCGGGCCGGGCAGCGGCACGGCGCCGAACCGGCCCGCCACCTTCGAGTCCGGCCCGGACGCCAGGTCGTACACGTACGGCCAGTTGCGCAGGAACAGCAACTCGCCGTCCTGGAAGGCGCGCCGGGACTCCTCCTCCTTGAACCGCAGTGCCGCGCGCGGGATCCAGCCCTCGCGCACCCCCCGGACGAGGAAGCCCAGCCCCTCCCGCGCCGCCGCCGAGTCCACCGTGACGCGGCTTCCCTCGCCGCCGAGGATGGCGCCGCCGGCCGACTGCACGGCCTCGGTGACATTGACCGTGAGCCCCTCGTACGGCAGGAACTGCCCGGCGTAGCCGCCGATCCGGTACTTCGGGGCGAGCGTCTTCGCCTGCTCCTCCAGCTCCGCCCAGGTACGCGGCGGGGCCAGGTGCTCCCGGTCGAGGATGTCCTTGCGGTAGTACAGCAGCCCGGCGTTGGTCACGTACGGCACCGCGTACAGCCGGCCGTGGAAGGTCGCGGTGTCCACGACCGAGGGCAGCAGCCGGTCCAGCGGGAGCCCGCGCGGGTCGACCGGCGCGATCCACCCCGCGCCCGCGAACTCCGAGGTCCACGCCACGTCGATGTTGAGGACGTCGAAGCGGTCGCTGCCGGAACGCAGGCTGTCCGCCATCTGCGCGCGCACCTCGTCGGCCGCCTCCGGCAGTTCCACCAGCGTGGCCCGCTCCAGGGGATGGGCGCGGTTCCAGCCGTCCAGGACGTGCTGGAGGTACCCGGTCAGATCTCGTCCGGTGGCCAGCGTCACGGGCCCCCGGCCGCCCTCGCCGGGCGGTCCGTCGGAGGCGCGGGCGCCGGCGCCTCCGTACCCGGTGAGCAGCAGGGCAGCGAGGAGCAGAGCTCTGCCCCCGGCCCGCGCCCAGCGCATGTGTTCCTCCAGGTCCCGCCCCGGCACGACGTCGTCGTCGTCCGAAGGGCCATGTATACCTGTTGGACATGCGCGATACTAGCCATTGCGGCAATATGGCCTGCCCGACGACGGGCCGGGGCGACTGGGGCCCCTAACACGCAGGTAGCCGGGGAGGAGGCGGGACGAGCGTGCGTCTTCCCCTCATGGCACTGCTCGCCAAGGGGCCCGCCCATGGTTACGAGCTCAAAACGGAGCTTGAGAAGCTTTTCGGCGCTGCCTATCCTCAACCGAACATCGGCCAGATCTACGTGACGCTGGCGCGCCTGGAGAAGTCGGGACTGATCCGGGGCGAGGACGTCACCCAGTCCGGCCGCCCCAACAAGCGGATCTACGAACTCACCGACGCCGGGCGGGAGGCGGTCTCCGCCTGGTTCGAGGAGCCCTCCAGCGAGCCGCGGGTGCGCGACGAGTTCTTCATGAAGCTCGCCCTCGCCCCGGCCACGGGAATGGCCGACCAGGTCTCCCTGATCAACAGGCAGCGCCGCCACTACCTCAACCTGATGCGGGCCATGTCACGGCTCGCCGCGGGGGAGGACCGGGACAACCGCATCGCGCAACTGCTCATCGAGGGCGCGACCCTGCATCTGCAGGCCGACCTCGACTGGCTGGAGCGCTGCCAGGAGGAGCTGGAATGAGACGGGCCGAGCCGCCCCTCCCGCGGGCACCCCACATGCTCCGGGTCGAGGGCCTGATCAAGACGCACCGCGTGGACGGCGGCGAGGTCAGGGCGGTGCGCGGGGTCGACCTGGAGGTGCGGCCCGGCGAGTTCGTCGCCGTCACCGGGCCGTCGGGCGCGGGCAAGTCCACCCTGCTGCATCTGCTCGGCGGCCTGGAGCGGCCCGACCGCGGCCGTATATGGCTGGACGGGCAGCGGGTCGACGAGCTCAGCGAGGCACGCTGGGCGGTGCTGCGGCGGCGCGGCGTCGGCATCGTCTTCCAGTTCTTCAACCTCGTCTCCACCCTCACCGTCGCCGACAACATCGAGCTGCCCGCCCTGCTGGCCGGCCGCTCACCGCGCCAGGTGCGCGCCGCCCGGCAGGAACTGCTGGCCGAACTCGGCCTGGAGGGCAAGGAGGACAGCACTCCCGCGGACCTGTCCGGCGGCGAGCAGCAGCGCGTCGCCCTCGCCCGGGCCCTGGTCAACCGCCCGGCCCTGCTTCTGGCCGACGAGCCCACCGGCAGCCTGGACAGCAAGGGCAGCCGGGAGGTCCTGCGGCTGCTCGCCCGCTGCCATGAACGCGGTCAGACCATCCTGCTGGTCACGCACGACGCCAAGGTGGCCAGCGCCGCGGACCGGGTGATCAGCCTCTTCGACGGCGAGATCGTCGACGACGTCGTCCTCGACGGACCGGCGGCCGGCGCACGTCCCTCCCGCGCCGCCGCCGACGTCGTGAAGCTGCAGGGCTGACCGCCGTGCGCGCCACCGTCCGCTGGGCCCTCGCCGATCTGCGCACCCACCGCGGGCAGGCCCTGTCCATCGTCCTGGCCACCGCGGGGATCACCGTGGCGCTGCTGCTGTCCGTGGCACTGCTGGTCTACGCTGCCAATCCCTGGCAGCGGATGTTCGCCGCCACGGAGGGCGCCCACGTGTGGCTGCGCACCGACGGCACCGGCACCGCCGCCGGCACCGCGGCGCTGTCCCGGCTCGACGGTGTCACCGGCGTCTCCGGCCCCTTCCGCACGCTCACCGTCACCGCCCAGCACGGCCGCGAGAAGGCCGCCCTCGACCTGCGCGCCTCGGGTGCGACCCCGCCGCGAGTGGGCCGCCCGTTGCTGGACCGCGGCCGCTGGCTCGACGGCGGCGCCGGCGACGGTCTCGTGCTGGAAGAGTCGGTGGCCACCGCGCTGTGGGCCGAGCCCGGCGACGAGATCACCCTCACCGGGGGCGGACGGCGCAGCACCGTACGGGTGGTGGGCGTCGCCGCGACCGCGGAGCCGCGCTACGCCCCCGGCGACACACCGGGCGTCGGCTGGGCCGCCTCCGCCCTCGTCGGCTCTCTCGACTCGGGGGCGGGGGCGGGGGCCGTACGTCCGGGGGAGACGGTCGGGCTGCGGCTCGCGGACCCCGCGGACGCGGCCTTCGTCGTGCAGCGGGCCGTCACCGCCGTGGGCTCCGACCGGGTGCTGACGGTCTCCACCTGGCGCGAGGCGCGCGCCGACGCCGAAGGCGACAACCACCTTCTCGGGCTGCTGCTCGGGCTGTTCGGGCTGGCCGCGCTGCTGGCCGCGGCGATCGCGGTGACCGGCGGCATCGGCACGCGCGTGCTGGCGTACGTGCGCGACATCGCGGTGCTGAAAGCCGTCGGCTTCACCCCGGCGCAGGTCGTGCGGATGTTCCTGGTGCAGCACGCCGTGCTCGCCACGGCCGGGGTGCTGCTCGGCGCGGTCGCCGCGGAGACCCTGGCACCGGGCATCCCGGGCCCGATGGGCGAGGCCGTCGCGCTGTGGCAGGGGCTGCCGCAGCACACCTGGGCGCTGCCCGGCACGGCCGCCGCCACCGTGCTGGTCATCGCCCTGGCCACCGTGCTGGCCGCGTGGCGCGCCGGCCGGGTGCCACCGATTCCCGCCGCGCGCGGGGCCGTTCCGGGCCGGCGGCGGATGTCGGGCGCGGCCAGGGCCGCGCTGCGGCTGCGCACCCCGCCCGCCCTCGTCCTGGGCTGCCGCGGGGTGCTGCACCGGCCGCTGCGGTCGGCGGTCGCGGTCGCCCGGCTGGCGCTGCCGGTGCTGATGATCACCGTGGCGCTCGGCACGTGGGCCACCCTGGACCGCTTCGAGCGGCACCCAGAACAGGTCGGCCAGGCAGGGGCGTTGACCGCCCGCCCCAACGGGCTGACCGACGCGGCCGTCCACCGGCTGCTGGCCGCGGAGCCGGCGGTGACCGCCGTCCACCCGGGCGCCGAACTCACCGCGCTGGCGCCCGGCCAGTCGCAGTCCGTCACGCTGCGCGGTATCGGCACCGTCGCGGATCCGTACCCGTTCGCCGTCGCCGAGGGCCGCCGCCCCACCGGGCCCGACGAGGCCGTCGCCGGGCAGGGCCTGCTCGACGCGCTGCACGCCGGTGTCGGGCAGTGGGTGCGGGTGACGGTCGGCGGGACCCCGCACATCCTCCACATCGTGGGGCGCAGCATCGAGACCGGGCACGGCGGCCGGGTGATCTCGGCGCCGCTGGACGTGCTGCGGGCCCAGGACGGTTCGATCCGCCCCGCGTACTACAGCCTGGTGCTGCGGCCGGACGCGGACCGGGCGGCCGTGCGCACGCGGCTGTCGGAGATCTCGGGCGGTGCGCTGGAGGTGCGCGAGGTCGCCGGGCCCGGAGCCGAACTCTCCCCGGTGCGCGGGGTCGTCATCGGCCTGGTGACCGTGCTGACGCTGATCGCGCTGGCGGAGCTCTCCACGGCCGTCGGCACCGGCATCCGCGACCACGCCCGCGACATGCGCGCCTACCGCGCGGTGGGCCTGACGCCCCAGCAGACCGTGGCGACCGTGGTGACGGGCATCGGGCTGACCGCGCTGACGGCCGCGGTCGCCGGTGTCACGGCCGGGGTGTACGCGTCGGACTGGCTGATCGACCTCCAGGGGCGGTCCAGCGGCGTCGGTGCGGGCATCGCCCAGTCGCCGCCGTGGGCGGTGCTCCTGCTGGTCGGTTTCGTGTGCGTGACGGTCGCCGTGACGGCAGCGCTCCTCCCGGCCGCCCGCGCGGCGGGCGACCGCGGCGCACGCGTGCTGCGGCACACCGCCTGACGGGCGCCCCGCTCGCGGGGAAAGGTCCCTGGTAAGAATGGACCAGGTCGGCCGGGCGGTGCGATCCTTGACCGTTCTGTCCGGAGTCGCCGATGCTTGCGTTGCGATACGTGCGTTGTGTGCCGCAATGAGAAACATCCGTCTGCAGGATTCGTACCAGCCGAGGAGTGCCCCATGGCTCACCAGGTCCGTGCCGTCGTCGCCCGGGAGAAGGGTTCCCCCGTCAGCCTGGAGACGATCGTCGTGCCCGACCCGGGGCCGGGCGAGGCGCTGGTGAAGATCCAGGCGTGTGGGGTCTGCCACACCGACCTGCACTACCGCGAGGGCGGCATCAACGACGACTTCCCCTTCCTCCTCGGCCATGAGGCGGCGGGCGTCGTGGAGTCCGTCGGCGAGGGCGTGACCGACGTGGCCCCCGGCGACTTCGTCATCCTCAACTGGCGTGCGGTGTGCGGCCAGTGCCGTGCCTGTCTGCGCGGCCGCCCCTGGTACTGCTTCAACACCCACAACGCCAAGCAGAAGATGACGCTGCTGGACGGCACGGAGCTCTCCCCGGCCCTGGGTATCGGCGCCTTCGCGGAGAAGACCCTCGTCCACGCGGGCCAGTGCACCAAGGTCGACCCCGCCGCCAGCCCGGCCGTCGCCGGGCTGCTCGGCTGCGGCGTCATGGCCGGCATCGGGGCCGCCCTCAACACCGGCAATGTCGACCGCGGGGACAGCGTCGCGGTCATCGGCTGCGGCGGCGTCGGCGGGGCCGCGGTGATGGGCTCGCGGCTGGCGGGCGCTTCGAAGATCATCGCGATCGACATCGACCCGCGGAAGCTGGAGACGGCGAAGAGGCTCGGCGCCACCCACACCGTCAACTCCAAGGAGACCGACCCCGTCGAGGCGGTCCGCGAGCTGACCGGCGGCTTCGGCGCCGATGTCGTCATCGAGGCGGTCGGCCGCCCGGAGACCTACAAGCAGGCCTTCTACGCCCGCGACCTGGCCGGCACCGTCGTCCTGGTCGGCGTCCCGACCCCGGAGATGAAGCTGGATCTCCCGCTGCTGGACGTCTTCGGCCGCGGCGGCGCCCTGAAGTCCTCCTGGTACGGCGACTGCCTGCCCTCCCGCGACTTCCCCATGCTCATCGACCTTTACCAGCAGGGCCGGCTCGACCTGGGAGCCTTCGTCACCGAGACCATCGCCCTGGACGAGGTGGAGAAGGCCTTCGAGCGCATGCACGGCGGCGACGTCCTGCGTTCGGTGGTGGTCTTCTGATGGCCGCCCGCGTGGACCACCTCGTCACCTCCGGCACCTTCTCCCTCGACGGCGGCACCTGGGACGTCGACAACAACGTCTGGATCGTCGGCGACGACAGCGAGGCGATCGTCATCGACGCCGCCCACGACGCCGACGCCATCGCCGGCGCGCTCGACGGGCGGCGTCTGCTCGCCATCGTCAGCACCCACGCCCACAACGACCACATCGACGCGGCCCCCGCGCTCGCGTCGCTGACCGGCGCGCCGGTCCTGCTGCACGGCGACGACCTGCCGTTGTGGAAGCACACCCACCCCGACCGCGCCCCCGACGGCGAGTTGACGGACGGTCAGCGGTTCACCGTGGCCGGCACGAGCCTCACGGTCCTGCACACCCCGGGCCATGCTCCGGGCGCCGTCTGCCTGTACGCACCGGAACTCGGCACGGTCTTCACCGGCGACACCCTCTTCCAGGGCGGCCCGGGTGCCACGGGGCGGTCCTTCTCGGACTTCCCCACGATCGTCGACTCGATCCGCGACCGTCTGCTGACGCTGCCGCCGGAGACGGTCGTCCGCACCGGCCACGGCGACAGCACGACGATCGGCGCCGAGGCGCCGCATCTCGAGGAGTGGATCGCCCGCGGCCACTGAGCCGCGTGACGCTGTCGGGGGGAGGACCGCCAGGTCCTCCCCCCGAGTCAGAACGACCAGACGAAGGTGTGGTCGTGCGCGGCGACCACGGCCAGTACCACCAGGTCGGCCGCGCCGAGGACCAGCCCCAGCACGGCCCGGGCCCGGTGGGCGGTGCCCTGGAGCAGGGCCAGGGCGCCGAGCACCAGGGCGGAGGGGCCGAGGACCACGCTGAAGACCAGCAGTCCCGTCAGCCCCAGGACGAACGAGGCCGCCGCCGCGCCGTCCGCCTGGCCGCGGCGGGTGCGTGCGGGGGGCGTTGCGATGGTCATCCCTCCCCGCGGTGCGCCGGCCGCCGGCGGATCCCGTAGAGGGCCGGCCAGAGACCGATCGCGCCGGCCGCGATGAGGGTGATGTGCAGGGGCAGGTGTGCGACCGGTCCGAGCACCAGCCCGAACAGGGCCAGTGCGACCACCAGAAACAGCATGCCGGTCCTTCCCGGTTGCTCGCGGTTTCAGTGAACAGTTGTGCACCTGCCCGGCCGGGCCGCCGTGAAACCGTGCCGTACGCCTCAGGACGTCAGCACCCGCAGCGGCGTCCCGTCCCGGAAGGCCGCGATGTCCTCTACGGCCTGCCGGTAGAAGACGTCGTAGGTGGCCTCCGTGACATAGCCGAGATGCGGGGTGAGCAGGGTGTTGGGCAGGGTGCGCAGCTCGTCCCGCGGGGGCAGCGGCTCGGTGTCGTAGACGTCCAGCGCCGCGCCCGCGATCCGGCCCCCGCGCAGCGCGGCCACCAGGGCGGGTGTGTCGACGAGCGGGCCGCGCGAGGTGTTCACCAGCAACGCGGTCGGCTTCATCAGGGCCAGTTCCGCGGCACCCACCAGGCCGGTGCTGCGCTCGCTGAGCTTGTAGTGCACGGTGACGACGTCGGACGCCGAGAACAGCTCCTCCTTGCCCACCGCCACAGCTCCGTGCCCGGCCGCCCGTGCCGGGTCGAGATGGGCGCTCCACGCCAGCACCCGCATGCCGAAGGCGGTCCCGATCGCCGCGACGCGCGCCCCGAGCCGGCCGAGGCCCACGATGCCGAGGGTGCGGCCGGCGAGGTCCCCGCCGATGCTGTGCTGCCACTCGCCGCGCCGCATCCCGGCCGCCTCCTGGTGGATGTGCCGGGTGAGCGACAGGATCAGCCCCCACGTCAGCTCCGCCGTGGCGTGCGCGGGGCTGTCGGTGCCGCAGACCGTCACCCCGTGCCGCCCGGCCGCCTCCAGGTCGATGGAGGCGTTGGCCATGCCCGTCGTCACCAGCAGCCGCAGTGCGGGCAGTGCCGCGAAGCGCTCGGCGGTGAAGGGGGTGCGTTCCCGCATCGCCACCACCACGTCGAACCCGTCCAGCGCCGCGACCAGCGCGTCCGTGGTCGCGAGGTGGTCCTGGCGGAAGACCACCTCCGCGCCCAGAGCGCTCCAGTCGGCGAAGCGGTGGGCCGCCCTCTGGTAGTCGTCCAGCACTGCGATGCGCATCGCTCGGCTCCTTGGCTCGGGACCGGTGCTCCGCCGGCCGGTTTCTTGATCGCTGCCGCCGAGGGTAATCCGCCGGGTCACGCCGCCCGTGGACACCCCCTGCGGAGCGGCCGCGGGATCAGAGCTCCCGCCGGCCGTCCGGCTCCGGGATCGCCTGCTCGGTCCAGATGCTCTTGCCGTACGGGGTGTAGCGGGTGCCCCACCGCTGGGACAGCGCGGCGACCAGCTGCAGTCCGCGGCCGCCCTCGTCGCTGGGGGCGGCGTGCCGGATGCGCGGCGTGGTGAGGCTGCCGTCCGACACCTCGCACACCAGGGCGCGGCTGCGGATCAGACGCAGGCCCACCGGTCCGCGCGCGTGCCGGACGACGTTGCCGACCAGCTCGCTGGCGATCAGTTCCGTGGTCGTGATCAGGTCGTCCAGGCCCCACCGCTCCAGCTGGCGCCGTACGTGGTCGCGGGCCTGGCCGGCGGCGACCGGCTCCCCGGGCAGTGACCACGAGGCCATGTCCTCGGGCGCCAGCGCGTGGGTGCAGGCCAGCAGCAGCGCCGCGTCGTCGGCGTGCTCCTTGCCGATGTCCAGCGCGGTGCACACGTCATCGCACAGGCGCTCCAGACGCCCTACCTCCTCCCGCCGCTCGTCCCCCCGGCCGCCGCTCCCGGGAGCCGCCGGCGCGTTCGCCAGGGCCCGGGTCAGGGCCTCGGCGAGCGCGGTCATGCCGGTGTCGATGTCCCGCTGGGAGGACTCGACCAGGCCGTCGGAGTACAGGGCCAGCAGACTGCCGTCCGGCACCTCGAACTCCACCAGCGCGAAGGGCGGGGTGGCCGCCCCCAAAGGGGCGTCGGGCGGGCCGCCGACGAAGTGCACGGTGCCGTCGGGACGGACCAGCGCGGGCGGGGGGTGGCCCGCCCGCGCGAGGGCGCAGCGGCCCGCGGCGGGGTCGTACACGGCGTACAGACAGGTCGCGTAGAAGTCGTCGCCGAGGTCGCTCACCAGGTCGTTGAGGTGCGCCATCAGCTCGTCGGGCGGCAGTTCCAGACCCGCCAGGGTGTGCACGGCGGTGCGCAGCCGGCCCATCGTGACGGCCTCGGAGATCCCGTGGCCCATCACGTCGCCGATGACCAGCGCGGTGCGGTCGGCGGAGAGCGGGATGACGTCGTACCAGTCGCCGCCGGCCGTCGTCCCTTCCGTGGCCGGCAGGTAGCGCGCGGCGGCGGTGACCGCGGGGAGCACGGGCAGCGTGCGGGGGAGCAGTCCGCGTTGCAGCTCCTGAGCCCTGCCGTGCTCGGCGTCGTACAGCCGGGCGCGCTCCAGCGCCTGGGCGATCAGCCCGGCGAGCGCGGTGAGCAGGGTGCGCTCCTCCTCGGTGAACGGGCGCGGCTCGGAGAAGGAGACGACACAGCAGCCGACCGGTTTGCCGGACACGATCAGCGGCAGGAACGCCCAGGCGTGCTTCTGCGCCCACTCGCGCAGTTCGGCGCGGGCCGGGTAGAGGGAGACGTACTCGCGGGCCGAGGTGATGTAGAGCGGCCCCTTGGCGCGGAGCGCGTCGGCGCCCGGGGTGCCCTGGGCGAGCCGCTCCCGGCCGGTGCGCCGCATGAGGTCCGGGGGATAGCCGACGAAGCCGACGGCGCGCAGGAAGTCGCCCTCCAGCGTCTGGATGATCAGACCGGTCGCGTCGAACAACGGCAGCACGCGCTCGGCGACGGCGTGCACGACGTCGTTCACGGTCACCGCCTCGGCCAGCGCCGTGGTCAGCCGCCCGATGTGCGCGGCGCGGTCGACGGCGGCCTCAGCCGCCTTGGCCTGCGCCTCCTCCGCCCGGCGCTGCTCGGACACATCGGTGAGGTAGAGGGTCAGGCCGTCGGGCACGGGCATCACCCGGACCCGGTACGTGCGCTGCCCGCCGTCCCAGGCGATGTCGCCGCTGACCGGTGTCCCGGAATCGGCGGCCTCCCGGCAGCGTGCCTCCAGCCCCGAGGGACGGACCCCCGGCAGATCCCACAGGATCCGGCCGCCGGTCCTGCCGTGGGCGCCGAGCAGCCGCTCGGCCTGGGCGTTGGCGAAGACGATCCGCCCGTCCGGGGCGAGGGCGAGGAAGCCGTCGCTCATGTGCCGCAGCGCGCGCCCCACCGTGTCCATGGCGACCCGGGTCTCGGTGCTGTCCCACAGCACCCCGCGCAGCAGCAGCGGTCTGCCGTCGTCGCCGTGCACGCTGCGCCCGCGCGCCTGCACCCAGCGGAAACCGCCGTCGGGGCGGCGGACCCGGTACTCGGAGGCGTAGCCGCCGACGGTCCGGGCGGCGTCCTCCGCGTCGGCGATCACCCAGGGCAGGTCCTCGGGGTGGACCAGTTCCACCCAGGTCTCGATGCGCCCGTCGTACATGTCGGGGGGCATGCCGAAGACGTGCTGGGCGGCGTCGTCGAGGAAGGCCTCGCCGGTACGGACGTTCCACTCCCAGGTGCCCACGCCCACGTCGGTGGCGGTGGTGGGGAGCCGGGTGCCGGGCCTGCGCTCCGCGAGGCGCCAGCGCTGGCGCGGCTCGGCGGGCGCGGGCCGTCCGAGCCGGTCGCCGACCCAGGCCGCGATGCGTTCGAGCAGGTCCCACTGGCCGTCGGTGGGCGGCAGGTCGCCGGCCGTCACCACGGACAGCGCGCCGAGCGGGCCCTCGGGCCCGGGCAGCGGGACGGACGCGACGCCGGAGCGCGGTGGGAGGGGGCCCGGGGTGACCGCGGTCGTGGGCAGCCACAGGCGGGTGTTCTCGGCGGTGGCCCTGCCGGGGGCGGTGCGGTCGTGGTCGGCGAGGTAGACCCAGCCCCGGGTGAGATTCCGGGGCAGCCCGATGCTGGTCGAGAGCCGCAGCGGGATGCCGCCGCGGGCCTGCCGCCCGCGCAGGTGCACCAGCCCGCCCAGCCCGGCCAGGGCGCCCACCGCCTGTTGCAGCCCCAGCCGCAGCGCATCGCGTTCGCCCTGATCGTCGCCCGTGGACAGGAGCAGCCGCAGCCTGTCCTCTCCGGGCTGCTCCGATGGTGCTCGCGGTTCCTGGGCGGAGGCTTCGTTCGGGATCATGCCCTCATTCCGTCGGATACTCCTCCGGAGGCCAACATAGCGCCGAGCGCGCGCGGCGTCAGTGCGAGCCGGCCGCTACAGCATGCCCGACGGCGACCGTGCGCCCGGCCCCGCGGACCTTGCCGGGGAGTCTGGGGAAGGTACGGCAGCGCGGCCGTGGTGCCGGGAACGCGTCGACGCGAGCGGCGATCCCGTGAATGCCGAACGGCTTGATGCCGAGGTCGTGGCCGCCGGCTGCTCAGCGGGCGGCGTGGTGTGGGGAGCTGTCCGGTACCGCCCGGCGCCCAAATCGGTTGAGCGCGCGAAATCGGCCGTGCTACCTCTTGCGGGTTCCGCGAATCCGATCGCGGAGACGCGAAGGGGAGACCGCCGCATGGTGCTTGGAGAGCTCGTCAAACTGCGTCCCATGGAGCCCTCGGACGCCGACGCGCTGTGGCGGTGGAACAACGACCCCGAGGTCATGCGCTGGATGGACGACGGATACGCGCAGCCGCTCGCCCAGATGCGCAAGCGCTTGGAGGAGCGGCCGCGCAACGCCTACGGCGAGGTGCTCTACGGGATCGAGGTCCGGGACGACGGTGTGCTCATCGGGCTCGTACGGCTGCGTGACGCCGAGCCCGAGACCGGCTGCGCCGAACTCGACATCTACCTCGGCGAGAAGGAGTACTGGGGGCGCGGCTACGCCACCGACGCCATGCGCACGATGTGCCGGTACGGCTTCGGCAAGATGCGTTTGCACAAGATCTCGCTCACCGTCGTGACCGACAACGAGGCGGCGCACCACGTCTACCGCAAGGTCGGCTTCGTCGACGAGGGCCGGCTGCGGCAGGTCTTCCGGCGTGACGGCCGGTGGTACGACATGTTCACCATGGGTCTGCTGGAGGACGATTTCCGCGACTGAGCGGCCCCACGGCCACGGGGGCGGCGACCCATCGGCGCGATGTCCGTGGCCCACTCGGGGACCATGCAGGTGCCCGGTGTCGACGGGGTAGCCCGCCGAGCTGGGACCCGGTGCGGGACGGGCAGGTCCCGCACCAGGTCCTCGTCAGGCGTCCTGGTGGCCCACGTCGACCGTGACCCCCATGACATGGCTGTACAGCTCCGCCTCGGCCTGCAGCGACCGCGCGACACTGGACGCCATGCGGAAGCCGTGCCCCTCGCCGTCGAAGAGCAGATAGCGGTGCCACAGGCCGCGGGCCGCGACCGCCGCGACGATCACCTCCGCCTGGTCCGGGCGGCAGATGAAGTCGTCGGCGCCCTGGAGCATCACCAGCGGGCTGCTGATGCGTGCCGCGTTCGCCAGTGGTGAGACCCGCTCGTACCGCTCGCGGTCCCGGGGCAGTTCGCCGATCAGGCTCTGGAGGTAGCGCGACTCGAAGTCGTGCGTGTGGCCGCCGGACCAGGCCAGCGGATCGCTGATCGGGTAGTACACGGATCCGCAGGCGAACACATCGGTCGAGCTCAGGCAGGCCAGCGAGGTCCACCCGCCGGCCGAGCCGCCCCGGATCGCGGTGCGGGCGGGGTCCGCCAGCCCGAGCGCCGCCAGCTCGCGTGCCACGGTCACGCTGTCCTCGACGTCGACCACGCCCCAGGCGTGCCGGAGCCGGTCGCGGTAGGCCCGGCCGTATCCGGTGGAACCGCCGTAGTCCACGCTCGCGACCGCGAAGCCGCGGCTGCAGAACAGCGAGAACTCCAGGTCGGGGGTGGCGCCGGTGCTGCTGGTCGGGCCGCCGTGGACATGGATCAGCAGGGGCGGCGCCTCGCCCGCCGGGCCCTCGAAGTCGGGGTTGACGGGCGGGTGGTAGACGTAGTGCACCTCACGGCCGTCCGCCGCGCGGGCAGTCCGCCGTTGCGGTACGGAGTGCCAGGCGGCATGCGGGGCGTGACCCGCCGGAGTGCAGTCGATGGCCGGGGCCAGGGGGGTCCCGGGTGGCGCCAGAGGCACCCACAGCACCGTGCGGCCCCGGTCGGCGGCGCCGGCGAGGACCACGGCATGCGAGTCCTCGGCCCACAGGTCCGAGCCGAACTCGGTCCATCCGGAGGCGAGTTCGGTGAGCGTTCCGGTCCCCGGACGCCACAGGGCGAGTTGCTGGTCGCCGACGCCGTGGCGCAGGACGACACCGGCGGCGGTGACCGCGAACCAGCTCGCGCCCACCCGCCACAGCGCGCCGGCGCACTCACGCGCCATCGGCAGGACGCACTCGGCCTCCGCCGTGCCGTCCGGTACCAGCGAGACGCGGTGCAGGTTCCACCAGCCGTCCGGGTCCGCCATCGCGTACAGCGTGTCCGGGGAGGCCCATTCCGCCTGCGGTACGGACACCCCGTTACCGCCGAGCACCCGCACGGCGCCGGTCGCGACACCGTCCACCAGGTCGGCGACCATCAGATCGGTGGCGTCCCACGGCATCAGCGGATGGTCCCAGCCGATCCAGGCCAGCCGGCGGCCGTCGGGGCTGACGCGGGCACCGGACAGGAAGTGGTGCGAGCGCGCGACGACCCGGACCGCTCCGGGGTCGTCGGCCGCCGCCCCGGACAGGGGTACGGCCACGATGTCGCGGCGGGTGCGGGGGGCCGGGTCGTCGTCCTCCGGGCCGGTCGGCGCGGCGGTCACCTCACGGACGCACCAGACCTCGGTGCCGTCCTGAGTGATCGTCATGTCGGCGTAGCAGGTGGTGGCTTCGGGACCGTCCGGCGGTGTCAGCGGGCGCGGCTCGGTCCCGGCCGGCACGTCGCGCGCCGACGCGGCTTCGACCGTGATGGACGCGACATCGGCGCGGTAGAGCCGCTGGTCCCGGTGGTCGGTGAAGACCAGCAGGTGCTGTCCGGCTCCCTGCCGGAGGACGTACGGGCGTCCGCCGTACCCGAGCGCGCGGTTGCGCACGGACCAGCCCTCGCCCAGCACCGGCCGCGGTTCCGGCGCGGCGGGGTGCGTGCGCAGCAGCCGTACGGTGGCGGTCCGCGGATCCAGGGCGCACCACCACGTCTCCGCACCGGCACCGGAGGGCCAGCTCTTGGATCCCGAGCCGGCCGCGGCCATGTCCGCGGTGATCGGCGAGGGCCACTCCCCATGGGGCAGCACCCGCTTGCCGCCGGAGTGCCGTTCCACCGGTTGCCCGCCGAATGCCTGACGGTCCGTCAACGCGGGCTCCCCTCGAGGTCGACGGCCTGTCCGGCCGCGTCGCGGGCCAGCAGGTCGGCCGGCGTCTCCCGGCGCACCATCAGCCGGGCGCGGCCGTCGGCGACCGCGACCACGGCCGGACGCGGCTGGAAGTTGTAGTTGCTCGCCATCACATGGTGATAGGCACCCGTGGCCGGGACCGCCAGCAGATCGCCGACCGCGACGTCCTCGGGCAGGGCGATGTCGGGAACGACCACGTCCCCGCTCTCACAGTGCTTGCCGACGACGACCGAATGCCGGGGCGGGCCGGTCAGGCTGCGGTTGGCGGTCCACGCGGTGTACTGGGCGGCGTACAGCGAGGGGCGCAGGGCGTCGCTCATGCCGCCGTCGACGGAGACGAAGCGGCGCCGCAAGCCGTCCTTGACCACGCCGACCCGGTACAGCGTCACCCCGGCCGTACCGATCATCGACCGGCCGGGTTCGACGGCCAGGCGCACCTCGCGGGGATCGAGCACCTCGGCGATCCCCGCGCGCAGGGCCGCGACCGCGTCGGCCGGACGCAGCCGCGGCCGGCCCGGCAGATAGGGGATTCCGGCCCCGCCGCCGAGGTCGATCTCGGTGATGGTGATGCCGTGGCGCTCGGCGAGCATCCGTACGAAGGCCGCGATCCGGGCGGCCGCGGTGCGCAGCCCCGAGGTGTCCACGATCTGCGAGCCGATGTGCGAGTGGACGCCCACGAACCGCAGTCCCGGGGTGCGGTGGACGGTCAGGGCGGCCTGCTCCGCGTGGCCGCCGGAGATCGGGAACCCGAACTTGACGTCGTCGCTGCCGGTGGCCATGTAGTCGTGGGTCTCCGCCGCGACCCCGGGGGCGATCCGCAGATAGACGTCCTGGACCCGGCCGGCGGCCCGCGCCTGCGCGGACAGCCGCTCGATCTCCTCCAGGCAGTCGACGACCACGACGCCGACCCCGTGCCGCACGGCGGCGGCGAGTTCGGCCGGCAGCTTGTTGTTGCCGTGCAGGACGATCCGGGCCGGGTCGAAGCCGGTGGCGACGGCGAGTTCGAGTTCGCCCCCGCTGCACACGTCCAGGTGCAGGCCCTCGGCATCCACCCAGCGGACCATCTCGGCGCACAGGAAGGCCTTGGAGGCGTAGTGCACCCGGTCGGCCCCGGCGGCCCGCCACTGGCGGGCCCGTTCCCGGAAGTCGGCCTCGTCGACGACGTACAGGGGCGTGCCGCAGGCCTCGGCCAGAGCGGGCAGGGAGACCCCGCCGACGTGCAGTTCGCCGCCGACGGCACGGGCGGTCAGCGGCCAGACCTCGGGTGCCTCCTCCGGACCGGCGGCCGGGGCCAGACCGTCGGCCGCCCCCTCGCGCGCGGGGGACACGGTGCCGGCGTCGGGTGCCGGGCGCGGGGCGGGCGGGGCCGCGTGGGCCGAAGACATGGGTGCTACTCCTCGGTGAGGACGACCAGCAGCAGCAGGTCGCCGCTGGACTCGGTGATCTGATGTTCGTCCGACGCCGCCAGGTGGCAGACGTCGGCACGGCGCAAGACTCGCACGGAGTCGGCGACCCGCACCGTGCACCCCCCGGCCAGGACGACGAGGACCTCCTCGCCGGTGTGGCGGACCGGCTCCCCGTGGTCCCCGTGGTCCCCGTGGTCCCCGGGGTCGCCGTGGACCAGCCGGACCTGGAGCCGGGACGCGCCGTCCGCGGTCCGGTCCCAGATGCCGGAGGCGCCCGGCACCTGGGCGAGCAGCGGGGCGGCCGCGAACCGGGCCGGGAACGCGGGGGCGCTTCCGGTCTCCCGTCCCGCCGCGCCGAACAGCTCGCCCACATCGCACCCGAGGCCCGCCGCCACTTGTGCCAGCGTGCGCGCGGTCGGGTTCGCCGAGCCCGACTCGATCTGGGAAATGTACGCCGGAGAGAAGCCCGCGCGGCCGGCCACGGTGGACAGGGTCAGGCCGGATGCCCGTCTGACCTGGGCCACGGACCCGGCGAGTGTGGCGATCGCCCGGTTCGCGACCTCGTCCAGCGCGGCACGGGGCGACCCGTCCGGCGGTGGTGGTGCCCCGGGTGATTCAACCCTTGACGGTGTCATCGGGCGACAGTAATACTCGCCGAGCACTTAGGGCAATCGATCCGTCAGATGCGTTAACTCCCAGTAAATCGACTTCGCTTAACGGACCAGCCCACCGCGAAACGGACATGAGGGAGGTCGCGGATGGCCACGGCATTCGCCCCGACGCCGGTGCTCACCCTGCTGGGTGCCGCGGCCGCGCAGTGCGGCCCGGCCGGTGAACGCCTGGTCGCGGTCATCGCCGCGGACTACCCCGCGGCGCTGGAACGCAGACCGGCGCAACTGCTGCGCGCCGCCGAGGCCGGGGCCGAGGACCTCGACCGGCTGCTGGCCATGGCGGGGTTCGCCGACACCGACGATCTGCGGCGTCAGGCGGGCCGGGAGGCCAACCGCCGGCTCACCTCACCGGATCTGCGGTTCACCAGCCGGGACGGTGAGGCGCAGGACCGTTCTCCGCTGCGCCGCACGCTCGACCGGGAGCAGCAGAACCTCGCCGGCACCCTCAACTCCCTCCAGGCCAACGGCGCTCTGGAGTTGGCGGCCGAGGCGATCCTCGCCGGCCGCCGCCGCTGGATCTTCGGCGATCTCAAGTCGATCGGCTATGCCGCACTGCTCGCCTCCGACCTGACCTCGTCGCTGCGCGACGTCACCCTGATCCAGCCGGGCAGCGGGGCGGCCGTCAACGCGATCAGTGACGCCCACCCCAGCGATGTACTTGTTGCATACAGCTTTCGCAGTTACAGTCAGCTCACCCTGGGCGTGGCCCGGCAGTTCCAGGCGCTCGGTGCGACGGTGATCGCGCTCACCGACAGCTACGACAGCCCGGTCTGTGCGACGGCGCACCACGTGCTCGCCATCAATACGAGAAGTGAGTCGCCCCGCCACTCGCCCACAGCGGTCACCGCGGTGGGCCACATCCTGGCCTCGCTGGCCGCCGCGGGCGCCAAAGGCGCCGGCCGCCGCGACCGGCGCCGGGCCGAAGTCGCACGAGCACTGCAGTGCTACGCCGACGACGCCGTGACCGGCGCCCCCGCCGTCCCCCGCCCGGCCACCCCGGGCCCGGCCGATGCCGTCCCCCGCCCGTAGGCAGACCCCGAGGGAAGCACTTCGTGACCGCACAGTCCTCTCCCGCACAGTCCTCTCCCATGACCGCGCAGCCCACCCCGACCGAGCACGACGTCATGGCCGCCGACACCGTCGACCTGTGCTCCCGGCTCATCACCTTCGACACCAGCAACTTCGGCGGCGGCGACTCGCGGGGTGAGCGCGCCGCGGCGGAATGGGTCGCCGAGACCCTCGCCGACGCGGGTTTCGCGCCCACCGTCCTGGAGTCCGCCCCCGGCCGGGCCAGCACCGTGGTGCGCATCCCCGGTACCGATCCCACCGCCCCGGCCCTGCTGGTCCACGGCCACCTGGACGTGGTGCCGGCCGAGCCGGCCGACTGGAGCTTCGACCCCTTCTGCGGCGAGGTGCGGGACGGGGCCGTCTGGGGCCGCGGTGCCCTGGACATGAAGGACATGGACGCGATGATGCTGGCCGTGGCCCGCTCGTTCGGCCGCACCGGCCACCGGCCGCCGCGCGACATCGTGATGGCCTTCGTCGCGGACGAGGAGGACACCGGCGTGTACGGGGCGGGTTTCCTGACGGAGAAGCATCCCGAGCTGTTCGAGGGTGTCACCACCGCGATCAGCGAGTCCGGCGGCTACGCGGTGCACCTGCCGAACGGCACGCGGCTGTATCCGATCGCCACGGGCGAGCGGGGCAGCGCCTGGATGACCCTCACCGCCCGCGGAACCGCGGGCCACGGTTCCCGCCGCAATCCCGACAACGCTGTCAGCACCCTTGTCCGTGTGCTCGCCGAACTGGCCGACCACCCCTGGCCCGTGCACATCACGCCCACGGTGGGCGCCCTCCTCGACGGGCTGAGCGCGCATCTCGGGGTCGTGATCGACCCGGCGGAGCCCGCCTCCCTGGCTCAACTCGGCGAAGCGGCCCGGCTGGTGGAGGCGACGGTGTCCAACAGCCTGAACCCCACCATGCTGCAGGCCGGCTACAAGCACAACGTCATCCCCAGCGAGGCCACCGCCGGCGTGGACGGCCGGATCCTGCCCGGCGCGGAGGACGCCTTCTTCGAGGTCGTCGACGGCATCCTGGGCTCCGCGGTGACCCGGGAGTTCGCCAGCTTCGCCGCCCCGGTCTCCGCCGACCACACCACCGCGGAGTTCGCCGCGATGGCGGCGGCACTGCGGGCCCACGACCCCGAGGCGCTGGTGCTGCCGTTCTGCATGTCCGGGGGCACCGACGCCAAGGCGTTCGCACGGCTGGGCATCGCCGGCTACGGCTTCGCCCCCGGCACCACCCCGCCGGGTTTCTCCCACTGGGACTTCGTCCATGGCGTCGACGAGCGGGTGCTCGTGGACAGCCTTGCCTTCGGAGTCCGGGTCCTCGACAGCTATCTGCGAACGGACCCCCGTACCGGCTCGGCCCTCTGAGCCGACGTCCCCCCTGCCATGGCACCACCACGGCACTGAGAAGGAGAAAGATTCCGTGACGACAGGCACCGCCACGCCTTCGAGACCACGCGGCCGCGGATTCGCACGCGCCGCGTCCGCTCTCGGCGCCTCCCTGCTGCTGGGCGCCGCCACGATCGGCATCGCGCCGACGGCGTCCGCCGCCCAGGGCACCACCCTGCGGTCCGCGATGGCCGGCCAGGTGGACTCCCTGAATCCCTTCCTCGGGTACTTCAAGGGCTCGCTCGACGTCTACGCAGCCGTCTATCCGACCCTCAACACCCTGAAGGCCGACGGCACCCCCGGTCCGTACCTGGCGACCTCGTGGAGCACCTCGGCGGACAAGCTGACCTGGACGTTCAAGATCCGGGACGGCCTGAAGTGGAGCGACGGCAAGCCGCTCACCGCCGAGGATGCGGCCTGGACGCTCAACCTCATCATGACCGACGACATCGCCGGCACCGCCAACGGGTCGCTGGTCGAGAACTTCGCGTCGGTCACCGCCCCGGACCCCACCACCCTGGTCATCAAGACCAAGGCCCCGCAGGCGAACATGCTGTACGTCAGCATCCCGGTCAGCGGCATCCCGATCGTGCCGAAGCACATCTGGGAGTCGCACGTCGCCGGTCTCAAGGACTACAAGAACGACAGCTTCCCGATCGTCGGCTACGGCCCGTGGACGCTGACGCAGTACAAGACCGAGCAGTACGCCAAGTTCGACGCCAACAAGAAGTTCGTCCTGGGCGCCCCGAAGTTCGACCACCTGATCCAGCAGTCCTTCAAGACCTCCGACGCCGCTGTCGCCGCCCTGCGCAGTGGCCAGCTCGACTTCGTCAACAACGCGAACCTCAACTCGACGCTGTACGAGTCGCTGAAGGGCCAGAAGTCGGTCCAGACCTTCCAGGAGGTCGGCAACCGCTGGACCGCCGTCGAGATCAACGCGGGCGCCAAGACCCGCACCGGGAAGAAGATCGGCACCGGCAATCCGGCGCTGGCCGACGCGACCCTGCGCACTGCGATCGCGCTGGCCACCGACAAGCAGACGCTGGTCGACAAGGTGCTCGGCGGTCTCGGCACGGTCAGCCACAGCTACCTGCCGCCGGCCTGGCCCCAGTGGTCCTGGAGCCCCGCGGCCGGGGAGAAGCTCGACCACGACCCGGCCAAGGCGAACCGGATGCTGGACGACGCCGGCTACAAGAAGGGGGCCGACGGCGTACGGATCGACCCCAGGACCAAGAAGCCGCTGGCCCTGCGCCTCGGGATCCACTCCGACACCGCGCGTGACACCCAGATCTCGACCTACATGTCGGGCTGGCTGAAGCAGATCGGCATCAAGGTCGACATCCAGGCGCTGAGCTCCACCAAGCTCAACGACGACCTGGCCAAGGGCGACTGGGACATGCTCATGGACTCCTGGAGCACCGGCGCGGACCCGACGTACCTGCTCGGCATCCAGACCTGCGACGCCCGGCCGAACGACGACGGCTCCGCCGGCAGCACCGACGCGTTCTTCTGCGACCCGGCGTACGACCAGCTCTTCAAGCAACAGGTCGTCACCTTCGACCCGGCCGAGCGGGCGAAGATCATCGGCCAGATGCAGTCCATCCTCTACAAGGCCAACAGCGACCTGACCCTGTACTACGCCAACGGCCTGAACGCGGTCCGCACCGACACGGTGAGCGGCCTCGCCGAGGGCAAGCCCGGCGCAGGCGGCCTGTACCAGCCGCAGACCACCTTCTGGAACTACCTGAACGCCACTCCGGTGGGCGGTGACAAGGCCGCCTCCTCCGGCAACGGCACGCTCATAGGCGTGGGTGTCGCGGTCGTGGTCGTCGTGCTCGCCGGGGCCGTGTTCGTGATCAGGCGCCGAGCCGGCGCGGACGAGCGTGAGTAGCCGATGACCAGTAACACGGACGCCGCCCGGCCTACCGGCCCGGACACCGTGGGGGAGGCGCCTTCGGGCGCCCCCCGCCCGGGGCCGGCACAGCCGCGAGCACCGCGCAGCTTGCGAACATCGCCGCAATTCGGCCTGCTTCGCTACATCGGCTCCAAACTCGCCGCCGCCGCGGTGAGCTTCGCCGTCACCCTCGTCATCTGCTTCGTGATGTTCAGCCTGATGCCGGCCGACCCGGTGCAGGCACTCACCCGCGGGCGCGCGGTGAGCGACGCCCAGATGATCCAGCTGCGCCACCAGCTCGGCGTCGACCAGCCGTTGTGGCGGCAGTTCCTCTCGTTCGTGACCGACACCCTGCAGGGGAAGCTCGGTTACTCGTGGGGACTGAAGGACTCGGTGGCGCACCTGATCGGCGAGCGCATCGGCCCCACCCTGCTGCTGATGGGGACCGCCACCGCGATCTCCGTCGTGCTCGGCCTCTGGCTCGGCGTCCGCAGCGGCTGGCGGCACGGCAGCCTCCTGGACCGGATCACCTCCGGCACCTCGCTGACGCTGTGGTCGGTGCCAACCTTCTGGCTCGGCATGATCCTCCTGATCCTCTTCAGTGTCGGCGTCGGGCCGATCCCCAGTCTGTTCCCCGCCGGCCAGATGAGCGACCCGTCCCTGGACGGCGGCGGGATCGAGCACGTCCTCGACGTGGCCCGGCATCTGGTGCTTCCCGCGACGACCCTGGTCCTGGTGGTGTTCGCGCAGTACGTGACCATCATGCGGTCCTCCATCATCGACGAGCTGGGCAGCCCGTACCTGTTGACCGCGCGCGCCAAGGGCCTGCGGGACGACGTCGTGCGGCGGCACCACGCGGTGCCCAACGCCCTGCTGCCCTCGGTGACCGTGATCTTCCTCCACCTCGGCACCATCGTCGGCGGGGCGATCACGGTGGAGACCGTCTACTCGTGGCCGGGGCTGGGCTATCTGACGTATCAGGCCCTCCAGGTCCCCGATCTCCCGCTGCTCCGGGGGACCTTCATCATCTTCAGCGCCTCGGTGATCATCATGAACCTTCTCGCCGATGTGGTGTACCGCTTCCTCGACCCACGGGTGCGTGCCCAGTGACCCACCTCGACACCGCGCTCGACACGGCACTCGACACCGCGCACGCGCCGCCGCGGTTCCACGCGCTGCGCCGCTTCGCCCGCGCCTTCGCGCAGCGCCCCTCCGGCCTGGCGGGCCTCGGCATCCTGCTGGCCTTCGGCCTGCTGGCGCTGTGCGCCCCGCTGTTCATCGGCGACGACCAGCTCGACGTGGTCAAGGTTGACGGCCCCCTGCTCGCGGCGCCGAGCGGGGACTACCTGCTGGGCACCGACCAGGCGGGCCGCTCGATCCTGCTGATGACGATCTGGGGCGCCCGCTCCTCGCTGGCGATCGGCATCATCGCCACGCTGCTGACCGTGCTCCTCGGCAGCGCGATCGGGCTGCTGGCCGGCCACTACCAGGGCCGGATCGGCAAGGCGCTGATGCACGTCACCGACTGGTTCATCGCGCTGCCCAGCCTGCCGCTGGCCATCTCGCTGTCCGCGGTGATCGGGCAGGGCTCGGCGTCCATCACCATCGCCATCGCGGTGACCTCCTGGACCGGCACCGCGCGTCTGATCCGCGCCCAGACGCTCGCCGTCGAGGCGCGGCCGTTCATCGAGCGGGCGAAGGCTCTCGGGGCCAGTGACGCCCAGGTGATGCTGCGGCACGTGCTGCCCAACGTGGCACCGCTGATCCTGGTCTCCAGCACCCTGACCGTGGCCTCGGCCATCCTGTCCCAGGCGACCCTGACCTTCCTCGGCCTCGGCGACCCGATCAGTGTGTCCTGGGGCTCGATGCTCAACGCGGCACTCGCGCAGGGGGCCGTGAGCGCCGGGGACTGGTGGTGGCTGCTGCCGCCCGGCGTCGCGATCCTCATCGTCGTCCTGGGCTTCACCCTCACCGGACGGGCCGTCGAGCACGTCCTCAACCCCCGGATGGTGAGCGGCTCATGAGCATGCTCGAGGTGAGCGACCTCAAGGTCACCTACCGCAACGGCAAGAACGGCAGCGACATACCCGCCGTGCGCGGAGTGAGCTTCGCCCTGGACGGCGGCCAGACCCTCGGCCTGGCCGGCGAGTCGGGCTCCGGCAAGTCGACCATGGCGCTGAGCCTGCTGCGGCTGCTGCCCGCGTCCGCCCGGATCAGCGGTGAGGTGCGGTTCCAGGGCGAGGACGTCCTGACCGCCTCCTGGAGCCGGCTCCGTGCGGTGCGCTGGGCACAGGCCTCGGTGGTGTTCCAAGGGGCGATGAGCGCCCTCAACCCGGTCCAGACCATCGGCGACCAGATCTGCGAACCGATCGTGCTGCACGAGAAGGTCGGCCGGCGGGTGGCACGTGCCCGCGCGACCGAACTCCTCGACAGCGTGGGCGTGCCGGCCCGCCGGCTGGGCAGCTATCCGCACGAGTTCTCCGGGGGCCAGCGGCAGCGCATCATGATCGCCATGGCGCTGGCCTGCCGTCCCGACCTGATCATCGCGGACGAGCCGACCACCGCCCTGGACGTGATGGTGCAGGCGCAGATCCTGCAACTGCTCTCGGACCTGGTCCGGGAGCGGAACATCGGCGTGATCATGATCAGCCACGACCTGTCGGTGCTCTCGCAGATGTGCGACCGCCTCGCGGTGATGTACGCGGGGAAGATGGTGGAGACCGGGCCGTCCACCGAGCTGTTCGGCGACCCGCGCCACCCGTACACCCGGGCGCTCGGGCGGGCCTTCCCGACCATCGGCGATCCGGCCTCGCGCCGCGCGCCCGCCGGGCTGCCCGGCGACCCGCCCAACCTGTCGCAACTCGGCGAGGGCTGCGCGTTCGCGCCCCGCTGCCCGGAGGCGGCCGACGCCTGCCGGACCCGTCCGGTCGAGCTGTGGCCGAGCGGCCCCGGGCGGCACGCGGCCTGTCTTCGCGTACTGCCCGATTTCCAGGCGGAGCCGGCAGGTCTCACCGTCAGCGAAGGGAGCGAGAAGTGAGCACCACCACCGAGCGTGCCGTCGCCGACGCCCGTACGGACGCGGACGCGGATGCGGACGCGCCGGCGCTCGAGGTCCGCGATCTGAGGATCACCTATCCGCCCCGGGGCGGCCGCGGTCCGGCGCACGCCGTGGACGGCGCCGACCTGCGGGTCGGACAGGGCGAGATCGTGGCGCTGATCGGCGAGTCCGGCTGCGGCAAGAGCACGCTGGCCAGGGCGCTGGTCGGGCTGGTCAAGCCCACCGGCGGTGAGGTCCGGTACCGGGGCGGCCGGCTGGGCCACTCCAGTGCCGCGCTCAAGGAGCACCGCCGCCACGTCCAGCTGGTGCTGCAGGACCCCGGCGGCGCGCTGAACCCCCGGCAGACCGTCTATGACGCCGTCGCGGAGGGGCCGCGTCTGCACGGGATGACCGGCGACCTCAACGCTCGTGTGTACAAGGCCCTGTCCCAGGCGGGGCTGCGGCCCCCCGAGGACTTCATGCGGCGGTATCCGCACGAGATGTCGGGCGGCCAGCAGCAGCGTGTGGTGATCGCCGGCGCGCTGGCGCTCGGCCCGTCGGTCGTCGTCGCCGACGAACCGGTCGCCTCCCTGGACGCCTCCGTCCGCGGCGAGATCCTGAAGCTGCTGCTGGACCTTCGCGACGAACTGGGCCTGTCCGCCCTCGTGGTGAGCCACGATCTGGGTCTCGCCTGGAACATCGCCGACCGGGTGGCGGTGATGTACCTCGGGCGGATCGTCGAGGTCGGCACCGTGGAGGAGGTGCTGCTGCATCCGCGACATCCCTACACCAAGGCACTGCTGTCGGTGCTCCCGGACTCCGGACGGGACCGGCGGCCCACCCTGCTGACCGGCGAGCCGCCGGACCCCACGGCGATCCCGGACGGCTGCCGGTTCCACCCGCGCTGCCCGCTGTTCGCCGGGCTGGACGAGGACGGGCGGCGCGCGGCCAAGTGCGCCACGGACGACCTGCCGGTGCTCTCCGCGGATCCGTCCCTCGGCGCCCAGGTCGCCTGTCACCTGGCCGGGGAGAGCCGGGACGAGGACGAGGACGACCGGTACGAGGACACCGGAGCCGCCCGATGACGGGCGGCGACACCATCGTCCGGGGCCGCTCCCGCCCCGGCGCTTCCGGCGACGACTTCGTGGTCGGCGACGTCGACGGCCCTGAGGCGATGGCCTCCTGCATGGCGCTGTACGCCGACGTCATGGGCCTGCGCCCGGGGGACGGCGGCGTCAACCCCCGGCTGCTGACCGCCCTTCAGGCCAACAGCGGCGTGGTGGTCGACGCGCACTGGGGCCGGGAACTGGTCGGCTTCGCCTACAGCTTCCTGGCCCGCGAGCCGCTGAACGGCGGGGTCTGCGCGGCGGGGGAGCCGGCCTGGCGCTTCTACCAGTACTCCCAACTCGCCGTCGTGGCCCGAGCCCACCAGGGCAAGGGGATCGGCAGGCGGCTGAAGCACGCCCAGCGGGACCGCTGTCTGGCGGAGGGGATCACCCTGATGCGCTGGACCTTCGACCCGGTCAAGACCCGCAACGCACATTTCAACCTGGACGTCCTGGGCGGCCGGCTGACCGCGGTCAAGCCCGCCTTGTACGGCACGGACGGCTTCGGAGACGACACCGGCGAGGTGACCGACCGGTTCCTCGTGGACTGGCACCTGACCGAGCCGCCCCGCGCCGTCCGGCCCCTGATCCCCCGGGCCGGCTGGCGGCCGGGCTCGGTCCACCACGACGGGGAGGACGTGATCGTCGTCGTTCCCGCCCAATGGCAGAACCACCGGGCCGAGCACGGCGCCGCAGCCGCGGCCGACCTGCGCCGGCGGCTGTGCGAGACCTTCGAGGCTGTCCTCACCGAGCACGAAGGGGTGTCCTGCCGGCGGCTGGACGAAGAACTCGCGGCCTACCGGTTCGTGCCCCGCCGGGCAGACTAGGAATGCACCACATGCTCATCACCATCACCGAGGTCGAGCTCTCGCTGACACGACTCGACCTCGTCCACGAGTTCGAGACGAGCTCGCACCGCAAGTCGCACCTCGACCACATCCTGATCCGGGCCACCGCGTCGGACGGCACCGTGGGCTGGGGCGAGTGCGCCTCGCCCAGCGACCCGTACTACTGCGGCGAGTCCACCTGGAGCTGCTGGCACCTCCTGAGCGAATACCTCGTCCCCCTGCTGCTGGGCAAGCCCTGGGAGACACCGCAGGACGCGGCACGCCACACCGCCGTCGTCTCCGGGAACAACTTCGCCCGCGCCGGCCTGGAGATGGCCTGCTGGGACCTGTACGGCAAGTCCCGCGGCACGCCGCTGGCCGATCTGCTCGGCGGGACGGCCGACCGGGTCGCCGCCGGAGTGAGCCTGGGCATCGAACCGACCGTCGACGAGCTGCTGGAGCAGGTGTCCCGCCACGTCGGCGACGGATACCGGCGGGTCAAGCTCAAGATCCGGCCGGGCTGGGACATCGAGCCGGTCAGGGCCGTGCGCGCCGCCTTCCCCGGCGTCGCCCTGCAGGTGGACGCCAACACCGGCTACACCCCCGGCCAGTCGGAGCTGCTGACCGCGCTGGACGGCTTCGGCCTGCTGATGATCGAGCAGCCGTACGCGGAGGACGACCTGCTCTCCCACGCGGAACTGGCCGCCCGCCTCGACACCCCGGTCTGTCTGGACGAGAGCATCACCTCGGTTCCGGTGCTCAGGACCGCGCTGCGGCTCGGGGCCGCGGACATCGTGAACATCAAGGTCTCCCGGCTGGGCGGGCTGTACCCGGCCAAGTCCGTGCACGACGTGTGCGCCGAGGCCGGGGTCCCGGTCTGGTGCGGCGGCATGCACGAGTTCGGGATCGGCCGCGCCGCGAACCTGGCGCTGGCCGCGCTGCCGGGATTCACGCTGCCGTCCGACGTGTCCGGTTCCGACAAGTACTACCGGAGGGACGTCGTGTCGCCACCGATCCGGGCCGTCGACGGCACGGTCGAGGTGCCCCGCGCGGAACCCGGGATCGGGGTCACCGTCGAGGAGCACGTCGTGGCCGAGCACACCCTGCGCACCTGGACCGGATCGGTGGACCGTACCAGTACGACCGAGGGGAGCCGCGTGTGAAGGTCCTCATCTCCGCTGACATGGAAGGCGTCACCGGCGTCACCTTCCCCGACGACGTCCGGCCGGGCCACGCCCGCTGGGAGTACCACCGGCGGTTCCTCACCGCCGACGTCAACGCCGCGGTCGCGGGCTTCGCCGCGGCCGGGGCCACCGAGATCCTCGTCAACGAGGCCCACTCCGACCAGCGCAACCTGCTGCTCGACCAACTGGACGAACGGGCCACGCTGCTGATCGGCAGCCACAAGCCGCTCGGCATGATGGAGGGCATCGACCGCTCTCCCGACGCGGTGGCCCTCGTCGGCTACCACACGGGCGCCGGACAGCCCGGTGTGCTGGCCCACACCTATCTGCCGAACACCATCACCGAGGTGCGCATCGACGGCCGACCCGCGTCGGAGGGACGGATGAACGCCCTGCTCGCCGACGAATACGGGGTGCCCGTCGCCCTCGTGACCGGCGACGACCTGTGCTGCCTGGACTCCGAGGACTGGGCCCCGCACGCCGCCCGCGCCGTGGTGAAGACCTGTGTCGACCGCTACTCGGCGATCTGCCTGCCGCCCGTCCACAGCGCTGCCCGGATCACCGAGGCAGCCCGCGAGGGACTGCGGGCGCTGCCTGAGCCCGTGGGCCCCAAGGCACCGCCGACGGGCGGCCACACCTACGAGGTGGCCTTCGACGCCGCCCACCTCGCACCGGCCGCGAGCTGGATCCCCGGGGTCGAGCAGACCGACCCGCTGACCGTGCGCTTCACCCTGCCCACCATGTACGAGGCGATCCGCTGTTTCCGGGCGGTGACCCGGGTGGCCACATCCGCGATGGAGAGCTGTTATGGCTGAGCCGATGGACGAACTGCTCGCCCGGGCCGTCCTGCTGAGGGAGCAGGCGATGCGCCGCCTGGAGACCCTGGTGAACGCCGAGAGCCCGTCCGGCGACGCCGGGCGCATCGACGTCGTCAACAGGGAACTGGAGGCCGCCTACACCGCCGTCGGCGCCCGGGCCGAGCGTGTTCCCGGCGCGGACGGCGACCACCTGGTGTGCCACTGGCCCGGCGGCCCGGAGCGGAGCGGCGCGGAGCATGCCGGCTCCGGCGACGGCCACATCCTGATGATCGGCCACTCCGACACCGTGTTCCCCGCGGGAACCACGGCCGAGCGGCCGTTCCGGCTGGAGCCCGACGGCGACACCGTCACCGGCCCGGGGGTGTTCGACATGAAGGGGTCCCTGGTCGAGGTCGAACTGGCGATGCGCCTGCTGGCCGACACCGGCTCCAGGCCCTTCCGGCCGGTCCGGCTGGTCGTCGTCAACGACGAGGAGATCGGCAGCCCCGACGGCCGCCGTCTGGTGGCCGAGCACGCCGAGGGGGCCGTCGCCGTCCTCGGCCTCGAAGCGCCGCTGCCCGGTGGCGCGTTGAAGACCGGACGGCGCGGCGTGGCCCGGATCAGGATCGACGTGGAGGGCGTCAGCGTCCACGCGGGCCTCGACGCCGCCCTCGGCGTCTCGGCCATCGACGAGCTGGTCGACCAGCTGACCGCCCTGCGCGCGGCGGTCCCCGCCCCGCCCGCCGCCGAACTCAATGTGGGCACTGTCCAGGGCGGCACCCGGGCCAACGTGGTGTCCGGCCACGCCCGGGCGGAACTGGGTCTGCGCTTCGCCGACCAGGAGGCGGAGACCGCCGCCCTGGCCGCGGTGGAGTCGCTCGTCCCGATCCGCGCCGGCGCGCGGATCAGCACCACGCGGCTGTCCCACCGGCCCGCCTGGGCCGACGACCCGGCCAACCCGCTCGCCGCCGAACTGATCCGGCTGGCCGGGGCCCTCGGGCTGGAGCCGGGCACCGGCACCTCCGGCGGCGCCGGGGACACCAACCACACCGGAGCGGCCGGAATCCCCACGGCGGACGGGCTCGGCCCCGAGGGCGGCGGTGCGCACAGTGTGACCGAACACGCCTCGGTGCGCTCCCTGCTGCACCGGGCGGCACTGCTGGCCGCCTACCTCGGCGGGCACGCCGCCGCGGCGGCAGACAAGGAGAACTCGTGAGCAGCGAAGCCGGATACGTCCGCCCCCGGGCCCTGCGCGCCGGTGACCGCGTCGCGGTCATCGCCGCCAGCGGCCCGCCGAACCAGGAGCGGCTGGACCGCGGAGTGCGGGCCCTGCTCGATCTGGGCCTGCGGCCCGACGTCCTGGCCTCGGCACGGGCCTCCGGCGAGTACCTGGCCGGGGACGACGACCTGCGGGCGGCCGACCTCACCACCGCGCTCGGCGATCCGGCCTACGCCGCCGTGCTGTGCGCCTGCGGCGGCTACGGCGCCCAGCGCACCCTGGAACGGGTCGACTGGGACAAGATCGGGACCCCGTCCCCCCGGGTCCTGGTGGGCTACTCCGACGTGACGTCCCTGCTGGAGGCGGTCGCCGTCAAGCTGGGCTGGGCCTCGCTGTTCGGGCCCATGGTCGCGGGCCGGGACTTCCACCAGGGCCAGTACGCCTTCGACACCCTCGCCCGCCTGCTGACCGCCCCCGAGTCGGTCCGCGAACTCGTCTTCCCCGGCGCGAGGACGCTGGTGCCGGGCGTCGCGGAGGGCACCACCCTGGGCGGCACCGCAAGCATGCTGGCCAGTTCGCTGGGCAGTGACACCTCGCTGCCCGCCCGGGGCGGCATCCTCTTCCTCGAGGACGTGGACGAGGAGCCGTACCGGCTCGACCGCATCCTCACCCAACTGCGCCGTTCCGGGTATCTGGAGGGTGTGGCCGGCATCCTCTGCGGCACCTGGACGGGCTGCGGCGAGCCGGAGCGGGTCGAGCGGCTGCTCCGCGACCGGCTCGGCGACCTCGGCGTCCCGGTGCTCGCGGGGGCCGACATCGGCCACGGCGTGCCGATGCAGACCTTCCCCGTCGGCGTACGGGCGCAACTCGACGCCACAGCGGGAGTGCTGCGGTTCCGGGAGCCCGTGCTGTCGGTGTCCTGAGCCCGGAGCCCGGCTGCTCGCACGCACAAGGAAGGTCCTTCGCCGGGTACCCGGCGGACCGGCCGCCGGACGTGGCGGTGGAGCACATGTGACGTGGGCCGCACTGGCCCCGCCTTAACTTGAATCTCCGTTGCGCATTATCTAGCCTCCAAGGTATGCGCCTCACGAAGTCCACCGACCTCGCGCTCCGCGCGGTGATGGCCCTCGCCGTCAACGACCAGCCGTCCACCGCGCGGGACGTCGCCGACGCGGTACGGGTGCCGTACTCGCACCTGGCCAAGGTCGTGGCCCGGCTGCAGCACCTCGGGGTCGTCGAGACCCGGCGGGGCCGCGGCGGGGGCCTCGCCCTCACCGCCGCCGGGCGCACGGCCTCGGTCGGCGCCCTGGTCCGGGAGCTGGAGGGGTCCGGGGACGTGGTGGACTGCGAGGGGGAGGTGCCGTGCCCGCTCGCCGGCGCCTGCCGGCTGCGCGGGGCGCTGCGTCGCGCCCAGGAGGCCTTCTATGCCTCCCTGGACCCGCTCACGGTCGAGGACCTGACGGCCGCGCCGACCGGACCCGTCCTGGTGGGCCTGGTCGGACGGGGGCCGTCGCGCCCCGCCGGCTGAGGTGATCCGTTCCACCCCCTGCCGGGGGCGGGTTCCGTACGTCCTTTAATGCGAATCTCACATGCCTATTAAGGAGCCGTCCATGCTCAGCGAGAAGTCCGCCGCGACCGTCCGCGCCACCCTGCCCGCCGTCGGCGCGGCGATCTCCGAGATCTCCGAGCGCTTCTACCACCGGCTCTTCGCCGCCCACCCCGAACTGCTGCGCGACCTGTTCAACCGCGGCAACCAGGCGGACGGCACCCAGCGGCAGGCGCTCGCGGCGGCCATCGCCCACTTCGCGACCGCCCTCGTCGAGCACCCCGGACAGCGCCCGGACGCCATGCTGGCCCGCATCGCGCACAAGCACGCCTCCCTGGGCATCAGCCCCGGCCAGTACGAGGTCGTCCACACACATCTGTTCGCCGCCATCGCCGAAGTCCTGGGCGACGCCGTCACCGAGGAGGTCGGCGCGGCCTGGGACGAGGTGTACTGGCTCATGGCGAACGCCCTCATCGCCATCGAGCAGCGCCTGTACGCCGAGCGGGGCGTACTCCTCGGCGACACCTGGCGCCCGTGGGAGGTCGTCGAACGCGTCCGTGAGACCGAGGACGTCGTCACCTTCCGGCTGCGCCCCGCCGACGGCCGCCCCCTGCCCGACTTCGGCCCCGGCCAGTACGTGTCCGTGCGGGTCGAACTCCCCGACGGCGCCCGCCAGATCCGCCAGTACAGCCTCTCCGGCGCCCCGGGCGAGCCCACCCGCCAGTTCAGCGTCAAGCGGGTGCGCGGCGACGCCGGCGATCCGGCGGGCGAGGTCTCCGGGCACCTCCACGACCACGTGGCCGAGGGCGCGCGGGTCGAACTGTCCGCCCCCTACGGCGATGTCGTCCTGCGCGAAGAGGGCGCGCCGCTGCTGCTGGCGTCCGCCGGCATCGGCTGCACCCCCATGCTCGCGATGCTCCACCGGCTGGCCGGCTCCGGCTACGAGGCCCCCGTCGCGGTCGTCCACGGCGACCGCTCGCCGGCCGACCACGCACTGGCCGCCGACCACCGCGCCCTGACCGGGAAACTGCCCCGTGGCAGCGCCCACTTCTGGTACCAGGACCCTCAGGGGGCCGCGTACGGCGACCGGAGCGGACGGGTGGACCTCAGCGACGTCCCGCTGCCCGACGGTCTCCAGGCGTACCTCTGCGGCCCGCTGCCGTTCCTGCGCGCCGTCCGCACCCAGCTGCTGGAGCGCGGGGTGCCCGCCTCGGCCGTGCACTACGAGGTCTTCGGCCCCGATCTGTGGCTGGGCCGCGACTGACCGGCCACACTGGTCGGATGACAGCAGCGGAGAAGGCCGGTGGCAAGGCGGTCAAGCGCAGCGCGGGAATCCTGCTCTACCGCGGCACCCCGGGCCCGGCGCCCGAAGTGCTGCTGGGCCACATGGGCGGCCCCTTCTGGGCGTCGAAGGACGCCGGCGGATGGACCATCCCCAAGGGCGAGTACGAGCCGGACGAGACCGCCGAGGCCGCCGCCCGGCGCGAGTTCCTGGAGGAGCTGGGCCTGCCGGTCCCGGACGGCGCGCTGCTGCCACTGGGCGAGAACACCCAGTCCAACGGCAAGATCGTCACCATCTGGGCCCTGGAGGGCGACCTCGACACCGCACTCGTCGTACCCGGCACCTTCACCATGGAGTGGCCCAGGGGCTCGGGGAACGTCCGTGAGTTCCCAGAGGTCGACCGCGCCGCGTGGTTCCCCCTCGACGCGGCCGGCGACAAGATCCTCCCGGCCCAGCTCACCTTCCTCGACCGCCTCGGCCGGCTGCTCGACGGCGACGGGGTAGCCCCCTATGGGTCCCCGGGCAGGCCGCCGTTGCCGCGCGGGGACGAGGCGTAGATCGACTCGATCTGCTCCGCGTACTCGCGCAGGATCGCGTCCCGGCGCAGCTTCAAGGACGGCGTCAGCAGCCCGTTGGCCACGGAGAACTCCTGGGGCAGCACGCGGAACGCGCGGATGGACTCGGCACGCGAGACGACGGCGTTGGCGACCGACACCGCGCGCTGGAGTTGGGCCCGCAGGTCGCGCTCGGACATGGCCGACCCGAACTGCACGGTCTCCGGGTCGAGCGTGATCAGCGCGGCGATGAAGGGGCGGTTGTCGCCAATGACGACGCACTGCGAGACGAACGGGTGCGCCCGCAGCCGCTCCTCCAGCACCAGCGGGGCGACGCTCTTGCCGCTGCTGGTGATGATGATGTCCTTCTTGCGCCCGGTGATCGTGAGATAGCCGTCCGGGTCGAGCCGTCCCACGTCGCCGGTGGCCATCCAGCCGCCGTGCCGCCAGACGGCCTGGTTGGCCGCTGGGTTGGCGTGGTACCCGGCGAAGATCGTGCTCCCGCGCACCAGGACCTCCCCGTCCGGCGCGATACGCACGGCGCAGCCCGGCAGAGCCCGGCCCACCGTGCCGAAACGCACCCTGCCCCGCGGCTGGGCGGTGACGGCCGCCGTCGTCTCGGTCAGCCCGTAGCCGTCGTAGATGGTCAGCCCCGCGCCGGCGAACAGCAGTGCCAGGTCGCGGCTGAGCGGCGAGCCGCCGGAGACGGTGTAGTGCACCCGGCCGCCCAGCGCGCCGCGGATACGGCCGTAGACCATGCGCTCGAAGGCCGAATGCGCCGCCCGCAGCAGCGGACCGGGACCGGGACCGCCCTCCACGGCATGGCGCTCCACGGCCTCGGCCCAGCGCACGGCGACGTCGGCGGCCCGGTCGAACACCTGGGCCTTGCCGGCCTGCTCGGCGGCCCGGCGGGCACCTTGGAGGACCTTCTCGAAGATGTACGGGACGGCCAGGACGATCGTCGGCCGGAAGGTCGCCAGGGCCGGCAGCAGCGCGCCGGGGGACAGGTCCGGCTGGTGTCCCAGCAGCACGCCGCCGCGCAGCGCGCAGACCGCGATCATCAGGCCGTAGATGTGCGACATGGGCAGGAAGGCCAGGACCGACGGCCGTTGCCCGGGCGGCGCGAACAGCGAGCCGTAGCCGGCCAGCAGGGTGTCGCACTCCGCGGCCAGGTTGGCGTGCGTGATCAGGCAGCCCTTGGGCGGCCCGGTGGTGCCCGAGGTGTAGGCCACGACCGCGACCGACTGCGGCTCCACCTCCCAGCGCCGCTGCTCCACCAGCACCGCGGGAACCCCTTCGCCGTGCTCCCCCAGCCACCGCACACAGCCCGCGTCGAGCTGCCAGATCCGGCGCAGCGCGGGCAGGGTGTCGCAGACGGCGCCCACCGTCATGGCGTGGTCCTCGTGCTCCACCACGATCGCCACGGCCCCGGAGTCGGCGAGGATCCAGCGGACCTGCTCGGCCGAGGACGTCGGGTAGACCGGCACGACGCGTGCGCCCACCGACCAGAGGGCATAGGCGAACAACGTCCACTCGTACCGGGTCCTGGCCATCACCGCGACCGGGTCGCCGAAGCCGATCCCCTCGGCGACCAGCCCCTTCGCGAGTTCGACCACCTCGTCGCGGAAGCCGGCCGCGGACACCTCGTGCCAGACCTCGCCGCCCGGTTCGTCGCGGCGGGCGAGGGCGGGCGTGCCGGGCCGCTTCCAGGCCGCCTCGTACACCGATTCCGCGAGTCCCCCCGACTGCAGCGGCTCCGCCAGGGGCGGAAGGCCGAATTCGCGCAAGGTGCCCCCTTCCCCGGGCCAGTGCCACGCCGCACCGGGATCCGGCGTGGACGGAAGATATCCGGCCAATGGGCCACCTGCCTAGAGGTGGGGCGGAAGCGGCGGTCCCGGTGCGAACGGGAACCTCCGGTGCGCCGGGCTTCCGGCGGCGCGGGGGCGGTGCCCCGGACGCCCCGGCGCACCGACGCCGTCTCAGGCGGGCAGCCCGGCCAGCCAGTCGGTCAGGATCCGGTTCACCTCGTCCGGCCGTTCCTGCTGGACCCAGTGACCGCAGTCGTCGAGGAAGCGGGAGGCGACCAGGCCCGGCAGGGTGCCGGGGAAGGCATCGATGGCGTCGGCCATCCACGCGACGGAGGCGTCCAGGGCGCCGGCGACGAACAGCGACGGCTGGACGAGGGGGGCGCCGTCGTAGGGGGCGAGGTCCGCCCAGTCGCGGTCCATGTTCCGGTAGCGGTTCAGCGCCCCGGTCATGCCGGTCCGCTCGAACTCCCCGGCGCAGACGTCGAGGCCGTCCTCGCCGAGCCACGCGGGAGGCGGGCCGGCGGGGAAGCGGTCGCGCAGGGTGCCGCCCTTGCCGACGAAGTACGGGCTCGCGGCGCCCGGCGGCGGCATGTTGCCCGCGGACAGAGCCGCGTAGAAGCCCGCCAGCCAGCCCCGTACGTCGGGTTCGATCTCGGCCTCCGCGCGGTCCGCCCGCTGGAAGTAGGAGACGTAGAACTCCTCCTCCCCGCCCATCCGCGCGAAGACCTCACCGGGCCGCGGTCCGCCGCGCGGCGCGTAGGGGACCCCGAGCATCCCCACCGCGCGGAAGACATCCGGTTCGGTCAGGGCGGAGTTGGCGGCGATGGCCGACCCCCAGTCGTGGCCGACCACGACGGCCGTCTCCTCGCCCGAAGCGCGTACCACCGCGACGTTGTCGGCCACCAGGTCGAGCATCCGGTAGGCCTCCACGGCGTCCGGCCGTGAGGACCGACCGTAGCCGCGGACGTCGACGGCGACCGCGCGGTACCCGGCCGCCGCGAGCGCCGGCAACTGGTGGCGCCAGGAGTACCAGCCCTCCGGGAAACCGTGCACGAGCAGCACCAGCGGCCCTTCGCCCTGCTCCACCACGTGGATGCGGCCCGCCGGCGACGAAACCATCCGATGCCTTGCCTGACTGCCCTGTTGCGTCACAAATCCTCCACAACCGCCGATACGTCATGACGTGGAACGGCGTCCACCGGCCGTTCCGCGCCCACTGCCGATCCTGCGCGGGGTCCCCTGCGGCAGGCCAGTCTTCTTGCCGTTCCGGCAAGCCGGCCCGCGGTGACCGGGGGGAGCGCGGGCGCGGGGGGTGGCCGCCGCTCGGCAGGTGGCCCGGCGTATCCTGTGAAGTCGCCCTTGACCTGCAATAACGCGGGCAGGGAGCCGAGTCCGGGAGTGTCACGATGCTGCGCACCATGTTCAAGTCCAAGATCCACCGTGCCACGGTGACCGAGGCCGACCTCGACTATGTCGGATCCGTCACCATTGACGCCGAGTTGATGGAGGCCGCCGACCTTCTCCCCGGTGAGCTGGTCCACATCGTCGACGTCACCAACGGTGCCCGGCTGGAGACCTACGTCATCGAGGGGCGGCGCGGTTCCGGGGTCATCGGCATCAATGGCGCGGCGGCCCATCTGGTGCACCCCGGCGACCTCGTGATCCTCATCAGCTACGCGCAGGTTGACGATGCCGAAGCCCGTGACCTGCGCCCGAAGGTGGTCCATGTCGACGCCGCCAACGGCATCGTGGCCCTCGGCGACGAACTCGCGGAACCCGTGCCGGGAAGCGGCACCATGGCGAGCCCGCAGGTGGCGTATGGGGCCTGAGGGGGTCCTGTGAAGGCTGTGCTATTGTCCGCTCAACTTCGAGGTATCCGTCCTGGTACAGCCCGTGACCACGGGCGGTACACCAGTGGGGGGGCGCGGCCGGCGGCCGTACCCGCACAACACTGCCTCGGGCCTGACGTACCAGCAGTTCTCCGTGCCCCGGTGGATCAGCTGGGCGGACACGGAACCCTCGTGCCCGGGCCCGGACACCACTGTCCGCGTGAGTGGATGGCGGGGCACCGTTATGTTCGGCCCGAAAGGAACTGAGTCCATGCACGCTGGCGGAGCTGCCAGACTGCGCACCGCGATATTCGTGGTCCTCACTCTCACCGCGTCGACCGCCGCCACCGGCTGCGGCGGCAACTCGGGGAGCGACGGGGGCCCCGTCAAGGTGGGCATCGCGCTTCCCACCACGAAGCAGACGCGGTGGATCGACGACGGCAACAACATGGTCAAGCTGTTCAAGGACAAGGGGTTCGCCCCGGACCTCCAGTTCGCCGAAGACGACGTTGACAAGCAGATCGCCCAGGTTCAGAAGATGATCGACGACGGCGACAAGGTCCTGGTCATCGGCGCGGTCGACGCCTTCGGGCTGGGTGAGGTGCTCCAGCAGGCGCACCGGGCGGGCGTCAAGGTCATCTCGTATGACCGGCTCCTGCTCGGCACCAGCAACGTCGACTACTACGCGAGCTTCAACAACAAGAAGGTCGGCCAGCTGCAGGCGCAGTACATCATCAACAAGCTCGGCCTCGAGCAGAACCCGGACCGCCATTTCAATCTGGAGGTCTTCGCCGGCGACAGCGACGACAACAACGCGACGGCCTTCTTCAGCGGCGCGATGGACACCTTCAGCGACTCGAAGCACAATTACTTCAAGAGGAAGCAGCTGGTGATCCCGAGCGGCCTCAACCGGAACAGCCAGGTTTCCACGCTCAGGTGGGACGCCGAGATCGCCGGCGATACGATGACCACCAGGCTGAAGAAGTACTACGCGTCGTCCAGGGTCGATGCTGTCCTCGCCCCCAACGACGGCATCGCGCGCGGGGTCATCAAGGCTCTGAAGGAGGCCGGGTACGGGACGGCCGACAAGCCGATGCCGGTCATCACCGGCCAGGACGCCGAGGTCGACTCCGTGAAGGAGATCATCAACGGCGAGCAGTCGATGACCGTCTACAAGGACACCCGCAAGCTCGCGGAGCGCGCCGTGGACATGGCCGAGGCGGTCCTCAAGGGCGAGAAGCCGGAGATCAACGACACCACCACCTATGACAACGGCAACAAGGTCGTGCCCGCGTATCTGATCACCCCGGTCAGCGTCGACAAGTCCAACTACAAGAAGGCGCTCATCGACAGCGGCTACATCAAGGCCTCCGCCTTGAAGTGACCCACGACGAGGGGCCGGTCGGAACACAACGTTCCGACCGGCCCTCGTTGTTTCTGTCGTGGGGAAAGTGTCAGAAGATCACGTTGAGCAGACCGAAGTTGGAGAAGCCGCGGCCGTAGCCGAAGCCACCGCCGTAGCCGCCACCGTGGCCGCCGAACTTGTGGCCCTTGCCGCCGTGGTTGCCGCCGAAGCCACGGCCGCCGTGGCCGCCCTCGCCGAAGCCACCGCCGAAGCCGCGGCCGCCCTCGCCGAAGCCGAAGCCGCCGAGCCCGAAGCCACGGCCCAGGCCGAAGCCGCCGAGCCCGAAGCCACGACCGAGGCCGAACCCGCCGAAGCCGAAGCCACGGCCCAGGCCGTAGCCGCCGAAGCCGAAGCCACGGCCGAAGCCGTTGCCAAAGCCATAGTCGTCAATACGGATCACGCTGTACCCGAAGCCGTTGTTCCTGCCGTGCCCACCACCCTTGCCGCCGAAGCCGCCACGGCCGCCTTCACCGAAGCCGCCGAAGTTGCCGCTGCCGATGTTCCCGCGGCCGAAGTTGCCGCTGCCGATGTTCCCGCGGCCGAAGTTGCCGGCGCCGAGGTTGCCGCCGCCGAAGTTGCCGGCGCCGATGTTCCCGCCGCCGAAGCCGCCACGGCCGCCTTCACCGAAGCCGCCGCCGCCGAAGCCGCCGCCGCCGAAGCCGCCGCCGCCGAAGCCGCCCTCGCCGCCGCCACCGAAGCCGCCACCGTTGCCGCCGCCGAAGCCTCCGCCACCGTTGCCGCCGCCGAAGCCTCCGCCACCG
>NZ_JBHXSO010000033.1:0-53058 GCF_042714775.1 Streptomyces sp. NPDC058691
CCGCCCCCTAACCTGGGCCCGCCGGGACCCGCGTCAGGGGCGCCGGTGCCTGCCGCGACCCCGTGGGAGGGGGTCGGAGATTCAGAGACGGACGACGACCACGGCGGTGTCGTCCGTGGAGGCGCTGAGCGTCATCAAGAGGTCCGCGAGATCCTCGACGTCGTCGTCGCGGTGGCGGGCGAGGCGGTCCGAGAGGCGGCCGAGACCCAGGTCGATGTCCTCGCCCCGGCGCTCGATCAGTCCGTCCGTGTACAGGACGAGGACCGCGCCCTCGCAGTACCTTCTCGTCGCCTACGAGCGGTGCCTGTGCTCGGGCGCGGCGCCCAGCGGAGGTTCCGTGGCCCGGTCCAGGAAGGCCACCGTCCCGTCCGGGTCGACCAGCGCGGGTGGCGGGTGGCCGGCGCTGCTGTAGACGAGACGGTGTTCGGCCCAGGCGACGACGATCTGCACCGCGGTCGTGGACAGGGCGCCCTCGACGCAGCGTGCGTACAGGTCGAGCCCGTCGAGCGCCGCCGCGGGCCCTCCGACCAGCCGGACGGAGGCGGTCAGGGCGCTGCGCAACTGCCCCATGACACCGGCGGCCGCGAGGCCGTGGCCGACGACGTCACCGACCGCGACGGCGTACTTGCCGTCCGGCAGCAGTGTCACGTCGTACCAGTCGCCGCAGACGTTGAGGCTGTTCACGGCGGGCCGGTAGCGCACGGCGCAGGCGTGGCGGCCGAGCGGCTGGGGCGGCGGCATCATCGCCTGCTGGAGGGCGAGCGCCACGTGCCGCTCCTGGGCGTTGGCGCGGCGCAGCCGCTCGTTGATCCGCTGGAGCTGACGGGAGCGGGAGTACAGCTCCACTTCCATCCGGCGGTGGCGCTCGTCCGTGGCGAGGCCGCCGTCGCGGACGAGATCGGTGATCTCCGCCAGGCGGTGCACGATCAGTGTCACCTCGCCGTCCGCGTCCAGGACGGGGGCGTTCACGGGGCTCCAGTAGCGCTCTGTGTACACCCCCGGACGATCGGGTTCCTCCACGTCGTAGCGGTAGGGGCCGGCGACGTCCTGCGCGCCGGTCTCCAGCACCCGGCGCAGAGACGCGCGCAGGGCCTTCAGCCCACCCCCTTCGGGATCTCCGGGATTGCCGGGGTAGACATCGAAGACGTACCTGCCGACGAGCTGGTCCAGGCGGCGGTTGAGCAGATCCCGGTAGGCCGCGTTCGCGTCCGTGATCACGAGCGCGGGGGTGAGGAGCAGCATCGCGCTGGGCGACGCCTCGAAGACGGCCGCGTAGTCGGTGTCCACGGCACTCACCCGGCTTCCCGCACACGACGGGGTGATCGGGGGTCCGTCCCGGTCCCCGTTTTCTCAGTATGCGCGCCGGGCCCCGTGGCGCCCGGCGTACGGCCCGTCGCCTGCGCCCGCCGGAATCGCGACAGCCCTTTCGGGTGAAATGTCATGAGAGCCCGGGGCCACGGCCCCTGCGACCAGACCCATGGCACAGGCGCCGGCGCGGACGGCGTCGGCTGACATCCCGCCGTTGGACACCGGGTTGTAACGCGGCGTTACCCGCCCGTGCCGTGGGCGGGGAACGATGGGGGGACGAGGTCGTCGCGTGACGTTTTTCCACCGAATGCGGCAGGGCCGTCATACTCGCCGGGATCGGGGGTAGACGCGCGCCGGAGGGCCGGACACCGGCCCACGAACGACCGCCGCGGAGGTTCCTGATGTTCCCCCAGCCTCAAACGGGACGGCCCGCTGTGGCCATGACGTTCCACCAGATGCTGGAAAGGGTGCGGTACGACGGCGCCCACCCCACCCTGGAGCGGGCCGAGCCGGCCGTACGCACCGTGCTCGCCGCCCTCGGCCGGCAGCTGACCGGTGACGAACGCGTCGACCTGGCCGCCTGCCTGCCCGTCGAGGCCGCCCTCGTCTTCGCCGCCGAGATCCCCGCCACCGTGCCGCTCACCGGGGACGGCTTCGTCCGCGACCTCGCCGCGCGCACCGACGGCACACCCGCCACCGCGCGCTGGAACACCTGCACCGTCCTCGCCGTCGTCGCCCGGCTGGCGGGCGCCGCGCTGGTCACCCGCATCCTCGAACAGCTCCCCGACGGCTACGCCTTGCTGTTCGGCCGTACCGAGCTGGCGCCGGCGGCCTGATCACGTTCCGTGACCGCCCTGGAGGAGGACACGGGAGCAGGTCTCGCCGTGCCACGCCCCGGCGCGAGCGGGTCGCCCGGCTAGATTGGCCGCGTGATCAAGCACGTCGCCGGGGCACCTCGCCGCCGGGGTTCGTACGTCGCGGCCGCCGGGGTGTTCGCGGTCGGCATGGCGGGGACGACTCTGCCCACGCCGCTGTACGGGCTCTACCGGGAACAGATCGGGTTCTCGGAGCTCATGGTCACCGTGGTTTTCGCGGTCTACGCGATCGGCGTGATCACCGCGCTGCTGGTCGCCGGCGACTTCTCTGACGTGCTGGGCCGGCGGCCGGTGCTGCTGTCCGCGCTCGGGCTGTCGCTTCTGAGCGCGGTGTGCTTCCTGTTCGAGAGCGGGCTGCCGCTGCTGTTCGTCGGACGGCTGCTCTCGGGATTCTCCGCCGGTCTGCTCAGTGGGGCCGCGACGGCCGCCGTCCTGGAACTCGCGCCTCCCCATCTGCGCGCACGGGCGGGATTCGCGGCCACCGCCGCCAACATGGGCGGCCTGGGTTGCGGACCGCTGCTCTCGGGAATCCTGGCCCAGTACGCGCCCTGGCCGCTCCGGCTGCCCTTCCTCGTGCACATCGCCCTGCTGGTGGCGGCCGTCGCCGTCACGAGCACGCTGCCCGAGACGGTGGCGCGCAGCACTCCGCACCGCCCGCTGCGCCCTCAGGGCATGGTCGTGCCGCCGGAGTCGCGCGCGGCATTCGTACCGGCCGGGCTGGCCGCGTTCGCCGGCTTCTCCATGCTCGGACTGTTCACCGCGGTGGCGCCGAGCTTCCTCGCCCAGACGCTGGCCGAGCGGAACCTGGCCGCCACCGGCGCGGTCGTCTTCTCCGTGTTCGGCTCCTCCACCATCGGTCAGTTGCTGACGGGCCGCCTGGGCGCGCGGCGCGCACTGCCGGCCGGGTGTCTGGTGCTCACCGCGGGCATGGCAGTCGTGGCGTCCTCACTGCTGGTGGAGTCCCTGCCGGTGCTGGTGGTGGGCGCCATGGTCGGCGGCCTCGGTCAGGGCATGTCCTTCCGCGCGGGCCTCGCCGACGTGAGTGCGGCGGCTCCGGAGGAGCACCGGGGCGCAACGATCTCGGCCTTCTTCGTCGTGGCCTATGTCGGAATCTCGGTGCCGGTGGTCGGAGTCGGCGCCCTCGCGCTCGCCCTGGGTCTGCGGGACGCGGGAATGCTCTTCGCCCTGTACGTCGTCCTGTTGTCCGCCGCCGTGGGCGCCTTCCTGCTGCGCAGGACCTCGCGCGCCGACTGACAGAGCCGCCGCCGCAACGTGGTTGCCTGACGGGCGAGTCGGAGCGCGCGGGGGCACGGGCCCGTGGACCTACGACCTGCGCCGGTTACGCCGCGCGGCGGCACGCCCTAATGTCGGCCCACGTGGATCGGACAGGGATACTCGACGAAGCACTCGAACGGCTGCACAGGACCGGGCCCGAGCGCCTGGGGCGGCTCAGCAACCACGCGCCGATGGCGGTGGAGGCACTGGCGTCGCACGGGCAGGCCGGCGGAGTGCACCGCTGGCTCGACCGGTACGCGCCGAAGCTGGAGGAGTTCCCCTCGGGCACCGCGCCCGTGACGGCCTCCGACTGGCGGGAGGCGCTGGGCGACCCGCGCCGGCTGGCCGACTGGATCGCCTTCTTCGGGCGGGAGGTCGCCGAACGCCCGTGGCGGGACGTGCTCGGCCAGTGGTGGCCGCGCCTGCTGCCCGGGATGTACGGCGGGTCGACACATCCGGTGATCAGGGCCGGTCACGCCGTGCGGACACTGCTCTCCGGGGAGGAGACCGGGCCGCGGCTCGGCGAACTCGCCCAGGGCCTGGGCTACTGGGCCGCACGCCACCGGCCCGTGACGGGGCTCGGGGTGCTGCCGGCCGGGACGGCCGGTGCGGCGGGAGCGGACACCGCCGATGCCGCCCTCGACGCGGTACCACCCCTCACCGAGCGCACCGGCGGCTTCCCGGACCGGCTGGCCCGTGTGACCGCCGTGCCCGCGTGGGCCGACGGCGTGACGGACCCGCAGACCGCGCGCCGGCGGCTCGCCGAACTCGTGCGGGCCGCCACCCACCGGTACGCCACCCACGGGCATGGCGAGGAGACGATGCTCGTCCACGCGGCCACCGCGCCCAACGCCGTCCTGCGCACCCTGCCCGCGCTGCCCGAGTCCCTGTGGCTGCCGAGCCTGCGCGCCGCGTGGGTGGCCTCCGCGGCGGTGACCGCGATGTACGCGCCCGACACAGCCGTCCCCTGGTCCCCGCCCGGTGACATCGCGCCGGAGGAGATCGTGCAGCGGGCGCTGGCCCACGGGGACGAGCACGTCATCAAGCTCACCGACACCGCCTTGGACGTCGGCGACGAGCGGGCCCTGGCGGCGGCACTGCGCTGCGTCGAACTGAGCGAGCCGCTGACGTAGGCGTCGCGTGCCGTCGCATGCCATCGCATGCCGTCGCATGCCGTCGCATGGCGTCGTGCCCCTCTCGTGCCGCCGCCCGGGGCAAATCCCCGCACCCCGTTCCGTCCCGGCAGGTCAGCGGGGTACGGTGGCACAACGGTCAAGATCGGCACACGTGGAGGAACCGGCATGGACGCGACCAGCGGCGCGGGGCCTGGCCGCCCGCCCGGCGACAGAGTGCGCCCGGACGGCCTGACCACCCGCCAGGCCCGCATCGTCGAGGCCGTCCTTCAGTCGGTGGCCCAGCGCGGCTACCCGCCGTCGATGCGGGAGATCGGCCAGGCCGTCGGGCTCGCCAGCACCTCGTCCGTCGCCCACCAAGTGGGCGCCTTGCAGCGCAAGGGCGTGCTGGAGCAGGACCCGCACCGGCCGCGGGCATACCGGGTGCGGTCCGAGCGGCCGGACGGGCAGGCCGGCGCCGAGACCGCGGAGCTGCCCGAGCCCGCGTACGTACCGGTGGTCGGGCGGATCGCCGCGGGCGCGCCGATCCTGGCCGAGGAGGTCGTCGAGGACGTCTTCGCCCTGCCGCGCGAAGTGGTCGGCGAGGGCGAGCTGTTCGCGCTGGAGGTGGCGGGCGACTCCATGATCGGCGCCGCGATCTGCGACGGCGACTGGGTGACGGTGCGACGGCAGCCCACCGCGGAGAACGGCGACATCGTCGCCGCCATGCTCGACGGCGAGGCGACCGTCAAGCGCCTCAAGCAGCAGGAGGACGGCCCCGTCTGGCTGCTCCCGGAGAACGCCGCGTACGCGCCGATCCCCGGGGAGAACGCGACGATCCTCGGCAAGGTCGTCGCGGTGCTCCGGACCTTGTGAGACGCCCGGCCGGTCAGTGCTGCTGCCGGCCGCGCTGCCAGGCCTCGCGCGAGACCGGGGCGGGGCGCGGCAGGAGGGAGCCGTCGACGGAGAGGTCGACGTGCTCGTTGTAGAAGGCGACCATTCCGGCGATCGCCGCGACCTGTGGCGTGGGGAAGTCGTAGGCCCAGGCGAGGTCGGTGTGGGTGGCGGCCTCCGAGGTGAACGACCAGTAGCCGGTGGTCGTCCCCTTGTAAGGGCAGGCCGTCACCGTGGCCGTGGGGCGGAGCCGGGTCCAGTCGACGTAGGGGCGTTCCACGTAGTAGCGGGTCGGCAGGCCCGTCTCGAACAGGAGCACCGCGTGCGGGGCGTCCGCCAGCACGACGCCGTCCACCTCCACGCGGACGCTGCTGGAGGAGCGAAGGGCGTCCACGCGGGTGTAGGGGCTGCGCGGGTGCACGAAGACCTGCTCGTCCTCCTCGTACCAGGCGTCGATCGCGTCCCACCGGAAGCGGGCCGTGCCGAGCAGCCGCTCAGGGGCCCCCTCGTCCCACACCCACGCCGCGCCCTCGCGGACCTGCGATCCGACGTGGAGCGCGTGCCGTCGCGCGGGCCCCGGGCTGAGCTTTCCCCTGCGGCCCTCGTCGGTGAGGGCGCCCTCGGCGACGTCCCGCACCGGAATGCTGTACTGCGGATAGCCGGGCCACTCCCACACGTACAGCGCGTTCCTGGTGTCGAGGACCGTCCGGCCGTCGACCGTGCCCCGAATGCGCCGTGGGACGGGCTCCACGTGTCCGACCGGGACGATGAGCCCCGGGTGGTTCGCTCGCGCTTCCGACATGGACGTCCTCCTCGGCCGGTGTTCCCTCTCCTCCAGCATGGGCCGCCGTCCGCGATGCCGCCGCACGCGCCGGGGCGTCGAGTTGCATCCGCCCGGCGGCGGTGGTGGCCTGAGAGTGGCCGGGTGCGCACGGGCGGGGCGCCGGCGGCCGCGGTGCCGTACTCGACGCGGGAACGGGGGCAGGGACATGCGGACCGTGCGGTTCCCCTGCCGGGACGTCCCGGCGCTCGGGCAGGGCACCTGGTACCTGGGGGACGCCCCGGACCGCCGGGACGAGGAGATCGCCGCACTGCGGCTGGGCCTGGACCTGGGCATGACGCTCGTGGACACGGCGGAGATGTACGGCGACGGCGCCGCCGAGGAGCTGGTCGGGCAGGCGATCGCCGGACGCCGCGAAGAGGTCTTCCTGGTCAGCAAGGTGCTGCCCGCCCACGCCGACCGCCGCGGCACGGTCGCCGCCTGCGAGGCGAGTCTGCGCCGGCTCGGCACGGACGTCCTCGACCTGTACCTGCTGCACTGGCGCGGCCGCCATCCCCTGGCCGAGACCGTCGCCGGATTCGCCGACCTGATGTCCGCGGGCAAGATCCGCTCCTGGGGTGTGAGCAACCTCGACGTCGACGACATGACCGAGCTGGCCGAACTGCCCGGAGGCGAGGCGGTCTCGGCGGACCAGGTGCTCTACAACCTCACGCGCCGCGGCATCGAAGGGGACCTCCTCCCCTGGTGCCGGCGCAGCGGTGTGGCCGTCATGGCCTACTCCCCCATCGAGCAGGGCCGGTTGCTGCGGTACGAGCCCTTGCGTGCCGTCGCCCGTGAACTGGGCGCCACTCCGGCCCAGGTGGCGCTGGCCTGGCTGCTGGAACAGGACGTGGCCGCGATCCCCCGCACGGGACGGCCGGAACACGTCCGGGACAACCGGGCCGCCGCGGACCTGCGCCTGCCCGAGGACGTGCTCGCGCTGCTGGACGAGGCGTTCCCGCCGCCGGGCGGGCCCGTACCGCTGGAAGTCCTCTGACGTAGAGGGACGTTGCCGGCCCCGGGGCACTGTCCGGGATTGACGGTCAGACCGTGGGGGCCGGGTGCTTGAGCCGCTCGGCGACGGTCTTCAGCAGTTCGTCGGACAGCTGCGGATCGGCGACCGCCCGCGACATCAGGATCGCGCCGACCATGGCGCTCAGCGTGACCATGGCGTCGGCCCGCGTCTCCTCGGGGTCGTCGCCCTGCCCGGCCTCGCCGATGAGGTCCAGATAGCCGCGCACCTGCTTCTCGTACGCCTCCTTCATCTCGGTGGCGCCGCGGCCCGCCGCGGAACCGAGCGTCACCAGGGCGCACCCCGTTCCGGGCGCGTCCCGGTGGCGGGCGCTGAGATAGGCGTCGATCAGGCCGGTGCGGGGCTCATCGGGGTCGCGGCGCGCGGCCTCGGCCATCTTGGCCTCGCCGTCCTCCAGCGCCAGGGCCGCGGCCTGGACCATCAGTTCGTCGCGGGACGCGAAGTGCTTGTAGAACCCTCCATGGGTGAGGCCCGCCTCTTTCATGAGGTCCGCGACACCCGGGGCGGTCATGCCTTCCTCACGGATACGGCGGGCGGCGATCCGGAGGACCCGCTCGCGTGACTCCGCCTTGGCTGCCTGGGAGTGACCCATCTGAAGACCTCCCGGATGTCGTTCAGGCTGCACCGGTCAAACGTGGATGACGGGCATCATACACCCTGCCCACGAGCCCCATAAAGGGTTCCGCCATCCGGCACGCGCTCCCAGACGAGAACGCCGTCGCGTCGCGCGCCCCAGATCGGGGCCGGCTCACGCAACGCCAGCCGGAGCCGCGGGCCGTCCCAGCCGACGGCCCTGACCTGGGGCACGCCCACCCAGTTGGGAAACAGGCTCAGCTCGACGTGGTGGACCACGAGATCGTCCTCGGGCACCTCGTAGGTCCCCCCGTAGGCCATGTAGCCGAGTGCCGCCGCCGACAGCTCCTCGGGCAGGCCCCTCTCCAGGCGCCCCTCACGGAACGCGGGGCGGCCGGGGCGCATGATCTGGGCCGACATATGGCCGCTGGGGGTGTACATGATCAACCCTTGAGGTCGCGACCCGAAGGGTTCGACGACGTCGCCGCCCTCGACGGCGGTCGCCCTGTACGACACCAGGCGCCACGCGCCGAGCAGGGCCTTGCGCAGTTCATCGGGGTTCATGTCGCTCCTCGCTCGCCTCAATGTGGATGATGTCAATCATACAGAATCCCGCGCCACATCGCTTCGGCCTTGACGTTCTGGATTACGCGAGTAATCCTGAATGTGGATGACATTAATCCTCCACATATTGGAGTGGCACCCGTGACCACCACGTACGACCCCACCCGTACCGCCGTCCTCCTTGTCGACCCCTACAACGACTTCCTCTCCGCCGGCGGCAAGGTCTGGCCCCTCCTGGAGCCCGTGGCCACCGACGTCGGCCTGCTGGACAACCTGCGCGCCGTCGTCGTCGCCGGCCGCCGGGCGGACCTGCCGGTCTTCTTCGTCCCCCACCGCCGCTGGCAGGAGGGCGACTACGAGGGCTGGGACCATCCCAACCCCACCCAGCGCATCGTGCAGGAGCGCCACACCTTCGCGCTGGGCACCTGGGGCGGGGAGTTCCACCCGGACTTCCTGCCCGCCGATGGTGACGTGGTCGTCCAGGAGCACTGGGCGCAGAGCGGGTTCGCCAACACCGACCTGGACTTCCGGCTCAAGCAGCGCGGGATCACCCACGTCGTCGTGATCGGCCTGCTCGCCAACACGTGCATCGAGTCCACCGGCCGCTATGCCATGGAGCTCGGCTACCACGTCACCCTCGTCCGCGACGCCACCGCGGCCTTCCTCCCGGAGATGATGCACGCCGCCCACGAGCTGAACGGCCCCACATTCGCCCACGCCATCACCACCACCCAGGACCTGGTCCTGGCGCTGCAGGACGGAGCCCCCCGACATGGCTGACATTGCCGACATCGCCCACAAGGCTGACGTGGCACTGACCGGAGACATGCTGATCGGCTCGGCGTCCGTACCGGCGGCCGGCGCGACGATGCGCGCGCTGAACCCCGCGACCGGCCGCGAGATCGAGCCGCCCTTCGCACTGGGCGGCGCGGCCGAGGTGGACCGTGCCGCGCGCCTCGCCGACGAGGCCTTCGACAGCTACAACCGCACCGGCCTGGACGAGCGCGCCGCTTTCCTGGAGCTGATCGCGGACCGGCTGGACGCCGTCAACGGCGAACTGGCCGAGCGGACGGCGCTGGAGACCGGCCTGCCCGCCGCCCAGCTGTCGGCGGAGGCGGCCAAGGCCGCGGGCCAGTTCCGGCAGTTCGCCGACGTGGTCCGGCAGGGCCGCTTCCGGCACGCCACCGTCGACCCGGCGCAGCCCGAGCGGCAGCCCCGGCCGCGTACGGACCACCGCATGCAGAAGATCGCGATCGGCCCGGTCGCCGTCTTCGGCGCGAGCAACTTCCCCATCTCGTACTCCGTCGCCGGCGGTGACACCGCCTCCGCGCTGGCGGCGGGCGCTCCGGTGATCCTCAAGGCCCACAACGCGCACCCGGGCTCCTCCGAGCTGCAGGCCCGCGCCATCCGGTCCGCCGTCGCCGACAGCGGACTGCACGAAGGCGTCTTCTCCATGGTCCGCGGCGCGGGCAACGAGATCGGCGAAGCGCTGGTGGACCATCCGCTGATCAAGGCGGTCACCTTCACCGGCTCCGAAGCAGGCGGCATGGCGCTGTACCGGCGGGCCCAGCTGCGCCCCGATCCGATCCCGGTCTTCGCGGAGATGACCAGCGTCAACCCGACCTTCGTCCTGCCCTCGGCGCTCGCGGCCCGAGGTGCCGAGGTCGGCGACGGCTTCGCCGAGCGCATGCTCGTCAACGTCGGCCAGGCCTGTCTGAAGCCCGCGATCCTGCTAGCGATCGACGGCCCGGGCTACGCCGGGATGCGGGAGGCCGCCGTCGCGCGTGCGGGCGCGATGGACGCGCGGACGATGCTGACGCCCGGCATCCACGACGCCTACGAGCGCGGCGCCCGGCGGCTGCGCGACGCCGGGGCCGCGAGCCTGGTGGAAGGTCCGGAGCCGCGGGGCACCTGGGAGGGCCGCTCCCGGCTGCTCGAGGTCGACGGCGACCGCTTCCTCGCCGAACCCGCGCTGGCGGGAGAGGTGTTCGGGCCGTCCGCGCTCCTGGTCCGGCTGACCGGCATGGACCAGCTCCTGGAGGTGGCCCGGAGCTTCCGCGGCCAGCTCTCGGCGGCGATGCACATCGACGAGCCCGACCACGCGGACGCCGCGCGCCTGCTGCCGATCCTGGAGCGGCGGACCGGACGGATCGTCGTGAACGCCTTCGCCCACCCGCAGGAGGTCGCGCACGCCACCATCCACGGCGGCCCGTTCCCCGCCACGACCGACAGCCGCTTCACCTCGGTCGGCATGACCGCGATCGACCGCTTCCTGCGGCCGGTCACCTACCAGGGCTTCCCTGACGCGCTGCTGCCCGAGGCGCTGAGCGCCGGCAACCCCCTCGGCCTGTGGCGGCTGACCGACGGGTACCTGTCCCGCGACTGACCCCACGTCGACCCGGCGGGGCCCTCCTCCGGGAGGGCCCCGCGGTCGGCGCCCGGAGGGCTTGCCCCTCCCGTGACGGGAGGTCGTAGCGTTGCGGACGTGATCGGGAACGACACCACCGGACCCCGGTGGAGCATCGGCGAGCTGGCCAGGGCCGGCGGCGTCACCGTACGGACGCTGTACCACTACGACGAGATCGGCCTGGTGACCGCGAGCGAGCGCAACGGCTCGGGGCACCGCCGCTACACCGGGCACGACCTGCACCGCCTGTACCGCGTGCGGGCGCTGCGCTCCCTGGGGCTGTCCCTGGAGGAGATCGCGGACGTGGTGGACGGCGCGCCGGACGACCTGCCGGCGATGCGCGCGGTGCTGTCCGCCCAGCTGGACGAGCTCGACCGGCAGGGCGAACGGATCCGGAGGATCAGCAGGCAGGTCCGCGGACTCCTGCGGCAGCTCGACGGGGAATCGACGCCCGATCCGGACCAGTTCATGACGACCTTGGAGATGATCTCCGTGCTGGACGGCTACTTCACGCAGGAGCAGCAGGACCGACTCGCCCGGCGCAGGGCCGAGCTCGGCCCGGCGGCCGTCGACGCGGCGCGCACGCGGTGGACCGGCCTCGTCGAGGAACTCCTCGCCCATGTCGACTCCGGCACCGCGGTGGACGATCCCGGGGTGCAGCGGCTCGTCCGGGACTGGGACCAACTCGGGTCCGCCTTCCACACCGGCGGAGCCCGGGGAGACCGTGGAGACCGGGGAGACGGTACCGAGGAGGCCGCTCGGCGGATGTGGCAGGACCACGGCGCAGACCTCAGCCGTGGCCTGCCCTGGTCCGCGGAGCGGATGGCCGGCCTGGTCGGCTACCTGGAGCGGGCCAGGCAGGCGCGCTGACGGCCGTACGGCGCTCCGGGACGTCACCGGCGCCGGTCGCCGAATCGCCCAATCGCCCGGAAGGGGGGTCCGCTGCGGCTTTCCGTGGTCGCGGGCCCACACTGGCTCAGTGAACGATGAGTCGAGGGCCGTGCACGAGCGGCTGGCGCGGATCGAGGAACTGCTCACCAAGTCCCCGGAGGGGGCGGCCACGGTGCCGGCCTGGCGCCGCCGCACGCAAGTGGAGGGGCGAGGGGCGGTGTCGCTGGCGGTGCTGGTCGCCATCGTCCTTCAGTTGGTGCTGCCGGACCGCCTGGCCATTCATCCGCGGTGGCTCCTGCCGGGGCTGGAGTTCCTGCTGCTGGTGGCGCTGTTGCCGGCCACCCCCTCCCGCGCCCGGGAGATGGGCCCGCTCCTGCGTGCCGGGGGGCTGTCCCTGGCCTGCGCGGTCAGCGTGGCCAACGGCTGGTCGGCGCTGCGGCTGATCCAGCACCTGGTGCGCGGGACCGCGGGGAGCGACGCACACGCGCTCCTGCTGGGCGCGGCGTCCATCTGGATCACCAATGTCATCGTCTTCGCGCTGTGGTACTGGGAGTGGGACCGGGGCGGACCCGTCGCCCGCGCCTCGGGGGAGGATGACACCCCGGACTTCCTCTTCCCGCAGATGCAGAGCCCGGACCCGGTGCACCACGAGTGGGAGCCGGACTTCGCCGACTACCTCTATGTGTCGTTCACCGACGCGACCGCCTTCAGCCCCACCGACACGATGCCGATGACCCGTTGGGCGAAGCTGCTGATGGCCTTTCAGGCCATGGTGTCGCTGCTGACCCTGGCCCTGGTGGTCGCCCGGTCGGTGAACATCCTCAAGGGGTGAGCCGCAGCCGTACGGCTTCGCACCGGCCTTGCGGTCCGCGTGCCGCGGCACTCCCGGAACGGATGCCGGGGGCAAGGCCCTTGAGGACCGCCGTCGCGACCAGCGCGTACGCGACGTGCGGGACGATGTCGGCGACCCAGTCCGACGCGGACCAGGTGCGGGGGTCGGTCACACGCAGGACGGTCATCGGGCCGTTGGTGCCGATCAGGGCCAGAACGCCCGCGGTCGCGGTCAGCGTGGCGTTGCCCGGCCGCCAGCCGGCGGCGGTGACCAGTCCCAGCGTGGCGCCCATGCCGACGCCGGCGGCGGAACCGGTGAGCGGGCCCAGGCCGGCGATACGGTTCCGGCGGGCCTCGGGTGAACCCGGGATCGGCACGTGCACGGCCTGCGACAGCCGCTCGACCGTGACCTCCGGGGTGCTGCTGGCGCCGCGGCCCCGGAAGACCATGTCCAGGTAGCCGACCGTGTTCAGAGCCGTGCACCCGGCGGCCCCCGCGGCCGCTCCCCGCAGGATGCCGCGCAGAAGCCGGCCGGCGGCCGGGGTCGCGGCGGCGCCCTGCCGTCCGCACGATCCGAATGTGCGGCGGACGAGGAACAAGGGGCAGGTGGCACGCATGTCATCCAGTAAGGCACCGAACCATGCCGCACGCCACCGGGCCCGGGCCGGGGCGGCCCGCGTTCCGCACCTGGCCTGCGATGACGCCGTGCGCGGCCCGGCGAGCCCACGCCGAAGGGTGCCGCGGCCGAAGGGCGCCGCGGCCGGAACGCGCGATCCGCGGCTCCTGACGTGCGTGGTTCAGTCGTCGTCCATGACCGCTTCCACGGCCTCGCGGACCTCCGGATGCGGGTCGCCCGCGAGGCCGTCGAGCAGTTCGGCGACCCCGGGGGTGCTCCAGCGGGCGACGGCCCACACCAGGTCCTCCCGCACCCCCGGGTCGGGGTGCGCGGCGAGCCGGCGCAGTTGGAGGAGGGGGCCGCGCCGGCGCATCCCGAACCAGTGCAGCGCCTCCCGCAGGACGGCCGGGTCACCGGGATCGCCCGCGGCCGCGACCCTGGCCAGCAGGACAGGGACCGGCGGCGCCGGGCCGTCCAGCGGGTGGGGCATCCGTTCGCGCAGGCGGCGCGACCCGTACTCGCCGCGCACCCGGCAGCCGAAACAGGTACAGGGGCGCGTCCCGTGTGCGTCCGGCCGGTAGCGCCAGCCCGTCACCTGGGGCGCGGCGCGCGTACGGTGCACCTCGCGCGGGCGGATCGCCCGGGGCACGAACACCTCCCACCCCCGCGGGTCCGCGAGCGTGGCGACCCGGCGCACCGCCTCCGCCGCAGTGACGGCGGCCTCCACGCCCCGCGCCCGGTCCGCGTAGTGCCCGACCAGTACCGGCTGGTCGTCGTCCAGGCGGATGTGGACGGCTGCCAGTCCTCCCCGGGTCCCGAACCGGGCCAGTTCCCGCAGCCATTGGTGGGTGAGGGTGTACGACGCCAGTACCGGGAAGCAGTACACCCCCCGCGCGCCGCCCCGGCCGCCGCCGGCCGCGCGGATCCCCGACCGCCGGATGCGGGGCGCGTTCGCCGCCGAGGTCAGGTGCACGAACATCGCCATGAGGGGAAATGCTAGTTCGCGGCGCACGGCGGCCGCCGTGCGCACGGTGGAGGGGGATTCAGCCGCCCGCGGCGAGGGCGCCGCCCTTGCGCGCGGGATCGCGCCGCCCACGATCCGTCAAGCGCCCCTGCCGTGGCCGATTCGTACGCCGTCTACGCCGTGCCGGATGCCTCCCGGGCGACCCGCTCCAGCCGGCTGCGGTGGTCCCGCCACCACGGCTCGTCGCCCTGCGCCATGCTGCTGTTGCCCTCGTTCATCCCCACGGCGCCGTCGATGAGTTCGCGGACGATGTCGGCGTGCCCGGCGTGCCGGTGCGTGTCGGCGATCACCCGCACCAGGACGTGGAGCAGCGTCACCTCGTCGCGGCCGGCCGGCCACCACGGCACCCTGCCGGTCGCGTCCAGCGCCAGCGCGTCGATGGTGGCGTCCGCGTGCGCCCACGCCCGGCGGTAGCCCTCGACGATCTGCTCACGGGACTCGTCGGCGGTGGCCCACATGTCCGCGTTGGGTTCGGCCCCCTCCTCCAGCCACGACGCGGGCTCGCCGGAGGGCCGCCCGAAGGTGTCGCCGAGATACCCCTGCTCGATTCCGGTCACGTGCTTCACCAGGCCGAGCAGGTTGGTGCCGGTCGGTGTCAGCGGCCGGCGGATGTCGTACTCGGAGAGCCCTTCCAGCTTCCACAGCAAGGCGTCACGGGCGAGTTGCAGATACAGGCGCAGGTCGGCCTTGGGATCCGAAGTGGTCATGGCACCAGTCTGCCGTTCCCACGCCGGCACGCCGGGCCGGGCCGCTCCGGTCCCTTCGATCAGCGGGCGCCGGTTGTCGAGGCGAACGTCGTGCGTCCTACCAAGCGGAGATGACGGGCAACACCCTCACGGCACCAGCGCCTGCCCGTACGCCACCGTGAGCGGCAGGAGATCGGGTTCGCCGAACTCGGTGCGCAGGGCGTGGAAGGCGGCCACCTTGTCCTCGCCGAACCGGCGGACCTCCCGGGCGTAGGCGGGGAAGGAGAGGAAGCACGGCGGCGACGCCTTGGTGTGGAACTTGTCCGCGTACATCACCAGCCTCTCCTCCCGCGTCACCGCCACGTAGTCCGCCGGAGGCAGGGGCAGCCCCTGTTCCAGCACGTCGGCCGAGGTGATGCCGACGCCGGTGTGGCAGGAGCAGAACCGGCACAGCACCTCGGGCATGCCTTCGGCGGCGAGGAGTTCATGGCCGAGGAGACCGTGGCGCACGTAGCCCGCGTGGCCCAGGCGGCCGGTGTCGTCGAAGAGCCGGTAGACGCCGATGTCGTGGAGCAGGCATCCCGCGCGTACCAGTTCCTCGTCGACGGCGACGCCACCCGGCGCGCGCATGAGCTGCTCGGCGATGCTCCACACGATCTCGCAGTGCGTGAACACCAGGGCGAAGGCCTCGGCGCTGGGCGCGTGCTTCTCGTGCAGGGCGCGGATCTCCGCGGGGCTGGGGATCGGCATTCCCGGAGCCTAGTGGTCGTGGGCGGCCATGATCCCGGTGGGCACGCGATCCCGGGGTGGCGGTCGGTGCGGGGGTGGCGGTGCGGGGGGGGCGGCCGGTAGCGGCCGGTACGCCCCCCGCACCGCGAAACCGCGGGCCGTCAGGCCTTCAGGGCCCGGCTGTGCAGGGCGGTGACGGCCTTGCGGGCCGAGAGGATCGCGCCGTGCTGCCAGGCGTCCATGTAGGACAGCCAGTCGCCGGCGAAGAGCACCCGTCCGGCCGGCTCGTTGAGCGGCTTGTACACGGCGGCGTCGGTGCCGCCGGGGATGCTGTGCCAGGCACCCTCGAGGTGGCGTACCCGCTTCCAGGCGATGGAGAAGGAACTGGCCAGCTCCGTGCGGTACTTCTCGCCGTGGATCTTCACGCCCTGCAGGACCGCGCGGGCCTCACGATCGGCCGGGGTCAGGGCCGCGTAGGCGTCGGCGTTGGCCCCCGTGTTGTAGTAGCCGACGATGACGCCGCGTCTGCCGTGGTGGCCGTAGGACGGGTACCAGATGTGGGAGAGGTCCAGGTCGGTCTCGGTGATACCGCCGTAGATCCGGTGATCGGTCTCCCACCAGCGGCTGCGGTACTCCAGACCGATCTTCCCTGCCGAGGAGGGACGGATGGTGGTGAGCGCGGTCTGCACGTCGGAGCCGAGGTTGTGCGGCAGCTTGGCGAGCAGGTGCGGCGGCATGGCCGCGACGCAGTAGTCCGCCTCCAACTGCTTCGGCCGGCCGTGCGGATCGGTGTAACCGACGGTCACGCCCTTGGCCGACTGGACGAGCGAGGTGGCCTGGCAGCCGTACCGGAACCGGTGGGACCCGATGGCCCGGGCAAAAGCCTTGGGTATCTGGTCCATGCCGCCGACCGGCTGGAACATCAGCATCGCCTGGTCGAACTCGAACTCGAAGGCGAAGTGCCGTCCGACGCCGGAGGCGAAGACCTCCGAGGCCGTGGGCACGCCGCCGAGCAGGGCTCCGGGGGTGCCGGCCGCGCCGGGCCAGGTGGTGTAGCCGCGGTTGGCGCCCCCGGCGTACGCCCAGCCTTCGCTCCGCCCGCCGATCTCCCCGTAGCCCTCCAGGAAGGACAGCAGGCGCTCCTTGTCGTCGGCGGTCAGCTCCTTGTCGAGCGCGCCCTGGTCGGTGGCCTTGGCGAGCAGTTCGCTGACGTACCCGTAGGTGTCGGCCTTGGCGGTGCGGTACCGCACCGGCTCGCCCGGCCGCATGCCCGCCGACTCGTGGTAGATGTACGCGTCGGCATTGGCATTGGTGAAGACCTCGATGGGCACGCCGAGTTCACGGCAGTAGTCGAGCGTCACCATCCACTGGGCCAGCCGGGCCGGTCCGGCGTTGAGGTACTGGCCCTCGGAGAACCGGGCCGTCTGCGTGCGGCCGTCGAGGTCGGTGTGGGAGTCCCCGCCGCGCACCGTGTAGTTCCGGCCGCCGGGCCGGTCGCGCGGTTCGAGGATCGTACAGTCGTAGCCGGCCTTGCCCAGTTCGTACGCGGTCGTCAGGCCGGCCAGTCCGCCGCCCAGGACGACGACCTTGCCCGCGGACCGTCCGGTGAGGTGGAAGTCGGAGGCGTTCGGCGCCCGGAAGTCGGTGCCGCGGCCGGCTGCCTCCGCGGTCGGCGCCAGCCCCATCGCGCCCATGGTGGCGAACATCGCGCCCGCACCGCCGGTGATGCCGACGGCACGCAGAAATCCCCTGCGGTCGAGTCCTGTTGGCTGCCCCTGCGTCATGAGTCGCCCTCTCTCGATCTGCTGGTGTGCACGCTGATCTTGGAGGCAGGCTGTTACGGATGGCGTGGCCGAGGCGTCACGGGGTGATTTCCGGGGCCCTGCGCATGTGAACTCATGGAAAACGCCCCGGGGTTCACGCCTTCCCCCGGCGCGTGGGTCATCGGCCCGGACCGAACCCCGTCCGGTACGGAGCGTCCCCTCGCCGGCACGGAGCCTGACAGGACGGGAACGAGACGGACCGGGTCCCGGATGGTCCCGGCCGTCCGTCCCGTCAAGCGGCGTCGAGGGTTTCGGCGGATCTTGCGGAGCGTCTCGGCCATGGCGGGGCTGTGCTCGCCCTCGCGGGCCGGGGGACAGGGCCGAACGGCCCGGAGGGTCAGTCGTCGATCGACTGGTAGGCCGTGGTCCAGAAATCGTGGATGAGCCGCGCCGAATCCGGGGTGGACATGCCGACCTGGGTGAGCAGGATCCCGGTCAGCCGGTTGTCCGGGTCGGCGTAGGTCGAGGTGCCGCTTCCGCCGTCCCAGCCGAACTGGCCGATGGGCGCGTAGTCGCCGCGGTGGGTGCGCACCGCCATCCCGAAGCCCCAACCGCCGTGCTGTCCTTGGCCGAACGACACATGGACGTTGCCGCTGGCCATGGCGTGTCGGACGGCTTGCTGCTCGGGCGTGAGGCGGTTGGTGGTCATCAGCTGGACGGCCGGCCGGGACAGGATCCGTTCGGTTCCGTGCATCCCGTGGTTCAGCAGCATCCGGAAGTAGGTGTGGTAGTCGTCGGCGGTGGCGGAAAGCCCGAAGCCGCCGCCCTGGAACGCCGGAGGCCGGCTGTGGCGTCCGCCCTGGGCCTCGTCCCACACGAGGAATTCTCCGGTCTGCGGGTCGGGGGCGTAGAGGGGCGGCAGCCGGTCGATCTTGTCGGCCGGTACGTGGAAACCGGTGTCCTTCATGCCCAGGGGGTCGAAGATGCGTTCGCGCAGGAATGTCTCGAACGACTGGCCCGTGACCCTGGCGACGAGCACGCCGAGCAGGTCGTTGCTGATGTGGTACTGCCAGCGCTCCCCGGGCTGGTGCATCAGCGGAAGCGTGCCGAGGCGGCGCATCCACTCATCCGGCTCGGGCATCGGCTCCGGCAGATCGGGCGTGAGCGCCTGCTCGAAGATCGCGCCCATGATCGGCGTGCCCAGCGACGTCATATCCATGCCGAGGCCGAACGTGGAGGTCAGCAGGTCCCGTACGGTGATCGGCCGCCGCGCCGGCACGGTGTCGTCCAGCGGGCCGTCGATCCGCTTGAGCACCCGCCGGTCGGCGAGTTCCGGCAGCCACGTCTCCACCAGGTCGTCCAGCCGCAGCCTGCACTCGTCGAGCAGGATCATCGCCGCCGCGATCGCGACCGGCTTCGACGTCGAGGCCATCCGGAAGATCGTGTCCCGTCGCACCGGCGCGCCACCGTCGTGGCGCATCGTCCCCAGCGCTTCGACGTGCGTCTCACCGTTTCGGCTGAGGAGGGCGACGAGTCCGGGAATCCTCCCGGACTCGACATGCCCTGCCAGCACGTCGCGCATTCGGTGCAGCCCAGCTTTGGAGAAGCCGCTGTTGCCTTGTCCCATCATGAATCTCCTTGCGTACGGTGCTCGATCCGCGCGCCCCGTCCGGGCGTGGCGCTCAGCGCCTCGGTGCCCCCGCGCCGGCTCACCCCACGTGAGGGCGTGGCATCAGCGTGGCCGGGCAGGGCTGCCGCGAACAACGGCGAAGTCCGCAAGACAGCGTTGCCCGGCGGGTCATCGTTGCGCCTTGTGTCAACGCAGCGATGACCGCTAGGTTCACGATCAGGAGGGGCCATGGAGGGGTCATGGAACTGCGTGAGATCGAGATCTTTCTGACCCTGGCGGAGGAACTGCACTTCGGGCGCACCGCCGAGCGGCTGCACATCACCGCCTCCCGGGTCAGCCACGCCATCAAGAAGCAGGAACGGCGCATCGGTGCACCGCTGTTCGAGCGCACCTCCCGCACCGTTCGCCTCACCCCGGTCGGCGACCGGCTGTACCAGAGCCTGCAACCGGCCTACCGGCAGATCGTCGACGGGATCGAGGAAGTGGCGGCCGCCGCCCGTACCGGCGGCGGCACCCTCACCCTCGGCACCATGGGACCCCAGGGCTGGATGATCCACGACATCATCGAGCGGTTCCAGCGCCGCCATCCCGGCGTGCAGTTGGTCCATCGCGACCTCAACCCCGTGGATCCGCTCACCCCCCTGCGTTCGGGCGAGATCGACGTGGCCCACCTGTGGCTGCCGGTGCGCGAGCCCGACATCGTCGTCGGCCCGATCACCCACACCTCGCCCGTCGTACTGGCCATGGCCGTCACCCATCCCTACGCCGGCCGCGACTCGGTCTGTCTGGAGGACTACGGCGACCTGACGTTCGTGGCGCACCGGTCGCCGCTTCCAGCGTCCATGGAGGAGGCGTTCCAGCCCTTCCGCACCCCCTCGGGGCGCCTGGTCCCGCGCGGTCCCGTGGTCGCCAACTGGGACGACGAGCTCAAGGCGGCCACCGCCGGCCAGGCCGTCATCGCCTGCCCCGCGGAGGCCGCCCGCTTCTACCCCTGGCCCAACCTCGTCTATCTCCCCGTCCGCGACGCCCCGCCCGGCCGCTGGGCCTTCGCCTGGCACACCGCCAACGACAACCCCCTGATCCGCGCCCTCACCGCCGCGACCGATCCGGAGGACGTCGGGACTGTTGCCGACCCCGCCATGCCCGACCACGTCAGGGCGCTTGGGGAGCAGGACCCGCCCGGCTGAACGACGGGGATCAACTGCCCCTGGCAACCCGTGCTGCTGAGCCGCGTCCCCGCCGGGCGCCGAAGACTCTCTCGGGCCCGGCCGGGCCGGCTTGCCTCGCGTGCAGCCTGCTGCCCGCCCCGATCACCGCAGGTGTCGTCGGGGCCGGCGCGGGCCGACGTGGGCCGGCATCGGACGGCCCCAACCGTCTCCGCCTGACCTACGGGACAGGCGTGACGTCCGCGCCGGAGGTGCAGCAGGCGGCCGGCGCGCTGTCCGTGGTCTTGCCCAGGGTGCCGGCGTCGGCCTTGACGACGTAGACCTCCCAGGCTTCCTTGCCGGGGCCGGTGACCCAGACCTTGTCCTGGAGGGCGTAGCAGCAGGAGGTGTCGTTCTCCTCGAAGGTCGCGAGACCCGCTTCCCGGAGTCGGCCGGTGGCCGCCGTGACCTGGTCGGTGGACTCGACCTCGACGCCGAGGTGGTCGAGGCGGGTGTCCTGGCCCTCCTCGCCCTCGATCAGGACGAGCTTGAGCGGGGGCTCGGCGATGGCGAAGTTGGCGTAGCCGGGGCGGAGTTTGGCGGGTTCGACGCCGAAGAGCCTGGAGTAGAACGCGATGGACCCTTCGAGGTCGGCGACGCGCAGGGCGAGCTGAACGCGGGACATGACGGTCTCCCTCATCCGGTTCTGTATCGATATCCATCGATACAGCTTGACGAACCCGAGGTTGCCACTTGAATCGAGAGGCGTCAACATAGACGCATGTCGAAATCAGAGTTGCGGGTCCTCGGGCAGGACGATCAGGACGTCGCGTGCTGCTCGCCGATGGTCCGTGAACCGCTGGGCGAGGCCGACGCCGTCGACCTGGCGCGCATGTTCAAGGCGCTGTCGGACCCCGTGCGGCTGCGGCTGCTGTCGCTGATCGCCTCATATGAGGGCGGCGAGGCGTGCGTGTGTGATCTGACCGGGCCGTTCGACGTGTCGCAGCCGACCATCTCCCATCATCTGAAGGTGCTGCGGGAGGCGGGGCTGGTCGGCTCCGAGCGGCGCGGGACCTGGGTCTACTACTGGGTGCTGCCGCCCGCACTCGCCCGGCTCTCCTCCCTCCTCCAGACGCCGGCCGAACCGGCCGAACCGGCTGCCGCCGGCGTCTGCGGATGACCGCCGCCGCCCCGCTCGGCCGTCGTGCCGCCGCAGAGTTCACCGGCACGGCCGCCCTGGTCACGGTCGTGGTCGGATCCGGCATTCAGGCCACCGAGCTGTCCCGCGACGTGGGCGTGCAATTGCTCGCCAACTCACTGGCGACGGTGTTCGGCCTGGGTGTGCTGATCGCCCTGCTCGGCCCGGTCTCCGGCGCGCACTTCAACCCGGTCGTGACCCTCGCCGCCTGGTGGACCGGCCGCCTGACCGGCGACGGACCGAGCCCGCGCGAGGTCGCGGCCTACGTCCCCGCCCAGGTCGCCGGCGCCATCGGTGGTGCGGTCCTGGCCAACGCCATGTTCGCCGAACCGCTGGTGCGATGGTCGGCGCACGACCGGTCCGCCGCGCATCTGTGGCTGGGCGAGGTCGCCGCCACCGCGGGCCTGGTCCTGCTCATCCTCGGGCTCGGCCGCACGGGGCAGCAGCGCCTCGGCCCGGTCGCGGTCGCCTCGTACATCGGCGCGGCCTACTGGTTCACCTCTTCCACCAGCTTCGCCAACCCGGCCGTGACCATCGGCCGCACCTTCTCCGACACCTTCGCCGGCATCGCTCCCGTTTCCGTGGCGCCCTTCATCGCCGCACAGCTCGTGGGCGCCGTCGTCGGCCTCGCCCTGGTCGCCGTTCTCTTCGGCCGCCCTGTCCCGGCGACCGCGACCGTCCCCGTGTCCCCCGGTGAGCCCGGACTCGCCGCCACCAGCCACTGACCAAGGAAGACCCGTGAGCACTCCCACCACTCCGTCCGTGCTGTTCGTCTGTGTCCACAACGCAGGCCGCTCCCAGATGGCCGCGGCCTTCCTCACCCACCTCGCCGGGGACCGCGTCGAGGTCCGCTCGGCAGGCTCCGCCCCCGCGGACACCGTCAACCCGGCCGTGGTCGACGCCATGAAGGAGGTGGGCATCGACATCTCCGCCGAGGTCCCCAAGGTCCTCACCACGGAGGCCGTGCAGTCCTCGGACGTGGTGATCACGATGGGCTGCGGCGACACCTGCCCCTTCTTCCCCGGCAAGCGCTACCTCGACTGGACGCTTGACGACCCCGCCGGCCAGGGCGTCGACGCCGTGCGCCCGATCCGCGACGCGATCGAGCAGCGCATCAACGGCCTGCTCACCGAACTCGGCATCGACACGGCCGCGCGCTCCGGCACGGCTTCGCGGGACGCCGTCGAGGGGAGCTAACGCATCGGGGCCCGGCACCGCTCGACAGGCGCGTGGGACAGTCCGGCCCCGACCTCGGGGGTCATGGGCCCACAGAAAGCGACGACCTCGCGGCACTCTCCCTCAGGGCCTCTCCCCGATCGGCGCTGCACAAAATGTCAAGGGTTGCGGCATTTTGTAGGCTTATCTCATGGAGCGTCGCAAGCAGGCCGCCGCCCGTTCCACGACCGCGCTGGACGCCCCGCGTCCGGGCGGCCGTGGGGCGCGGGTGAGCCTGCGCGAGCAGCAGCGGGATCTGACCCGCAACCGGGTGCTGGACGGGGCGATCGCCGTGTTCACCCGGACGTCGTTCGTGCACGCGACGATGGAGGACATCGCCGCGGCGAGCGGCGTCACGAGGGCCACGGTGTACGCGCACTTCGGCGGCAAGGCCGCGATCATCGTCGCGCTGTCCGACCGGGTGTACGCCGTAGCCGACGCGCTGTACGTGGATCTCGCCGCCGTCCCGGAGTGGACCCGCGCCGCCGTCCGGGCGTGGCTGGACCGCGCGGCGGCGGACTGGCGGGCGCTGGCACCGACGATCAGGGTGCTGTTCGCGGCCACGCCTGCGGCGGCCGGTGACGACGGAAGCGTCAAGGACCGCTACGTGGCCGCGCACGAGCGGTACATGGACCTGCTGACGGACGACGCCCGCCGGTGGCGGGGCGTGACCCGCGAGGAGGCCCGGCAGCGGGCGCTGATGGCGGCCCTCCAGACGGGGTCGTTCCTGACGACGTGGATCGCCGGCGGTCTGCCGCTGGGCACCCCCGATCCGCTGGACCTGCTCGCGGACGACCTCTGCCATCTGCTCGGCCCGGCGCTGCATCCGCCGCCCCGACTGCCGTGAGCCCCCACACACACAGCACCCCCTTCCCCTCAGGAGTCGCCATGGCCGTCACCGAACCGAGGACGTATCCCTTCACCGAGCCCGACCGGCTGACCGTGGACCCGGTCTTCGCCGAACTGCGCGACAGCGAGCCGATGGTCCGGGTCCGTTTCCCGTACGGGGAGGCGGCCTGGCTCGTCACGCGGTACGAGGACGTCAAGACCGTCCTGGGCGATCCGCGGTTCAGCCGGGCCGAGGCCGCCCGCCGCGACGAGCCGCGCCTGCGGCCAGGACGGGGCCTGCCCGGCAACATCCTGGAACTCGACCCGCCGGACCACACCCGGGTGCGCAGGGTCGTGGCGAAGGCGTTCACCGCACGCCACGTGGAGCGGCTGCGGCCCCGCACCGAGCAGATCGCCGGTGAACTGCTCGACGCGATGGTCGCCGAGGGTGCCCCCGCCGACCTCGTGGAGGACTTCGCCCTGCCGCTGCCGATCACCGTCATCTGCGAACTGCTCGGCGTGCCCTACGAGGACCGCGCCGCGTTCCGGAGGTGGTCGGACGCGCTGCTGTCCACGACGAAGTTCACCGCGGAACAGGTCGAGGACTGCACGCGGCAGCTCATGGAGTACATGGCCGGTCTCATCGCCCGGCGCCGCGGCGCGCCCGCGCCCGGGGACGACCTGCTCAGCTCGCTCGTCGCGGCCCGGGACGAGGAGGACCGGCTCTCGGAGCAGGAGTTGGTGGTCCTGGCGATCGCGCTGCTCGTCGCGGGCCACGAGACGACGGCCACGCAGATCCCCAACTTCGTCTACACCCTCCTCACCCACCCCCGGCAACTGGCGGCGCTGCGCGCGGACCTCGGCCTGGTGCCACAGGCCGTCGAGGAGCTGATGCGCTACGTCCCCCTGGGCAACGGCGCCGGCATGCCGCGCTATGCGACGGAGGACGTCGAGCTGAGCTGCGGCACCGTGCGGGCCGGGGAGGCGGTCGTCGTGGCCGCCGTCTCCGCCAACCGCGACGCGTCGGTCTACACCGACCCCGACCGGCTCGACCTCCGCCGCGACGAAGCCTCGCACGTCGGCTTCGGGCACGGACCGCACCACTGCCTCGGTGCCCAACTGGCCCGGATGGAGCTGCAGGTGGCCCTGCACTCCCTGCTGGAGCGGCTGCCCGGTCTGCGGTTCGCGGACCGGGAGGAGGCCGTCGTGTGGAAGTCCGGCGTGGCCCTGCGCGGTCCGGAGCACATGCCCGTCACCTGGGACGGTCCCTGACCAGCCCCCCCATACCCGCACCCGAACCCGCACCACGTACCGACCGAGGACCCGATCATGACCTGGCAGATCAACGTCGACGAACACACCTGCATGGGCACCGGCGCCTGCGCCGGCATCGCCCCCGAGCACTTCCGACTCCGGGACGGGGTCTCGCACCCCCTGCACCCGCAGACCGAACCGGCGAACGTCCTCATCGACGCCGCCGAGTCCTGCCCGGTCGAGGCGATCATGATCCGGGACGCCGTCACCGGCGAGGTCGTGGCGCCCGAGGAGTAGGGTCGCCGCCCCCGCGCGAGCCGGGCAGCCACGCGGCCAGCACGGCGAAGTCCCGTTCCGTCAGGCCCTGCCGTGGGTCGACGCGGTGCAGCAGGGCTCGTACGCCCTGGGCGGCGACCCAGTCCCGGTCGGCGCCGGTGATCTCGTCGTCTGCCCAGGCGAAGGGCCGTCCGGCGGCATGGGCCACCAGCGTCCGTGTCTTCCAGTGCAGGCCCGCCCGCTCGTCGCGCGCGTCGTCGGCGGCGCACGGTTCCGGCCAGGTCACCGCCGGGAGGGCCGGCAGTCCGAGGCGGGGTGCCACGGACGCGTTGGCGTCCTCGGCCGTCCAGGACGTCGCCCACACCAGCTCGCAGGGCAGCGCGGCCAGCTTCGGACCGAGCGCGGGATCGATCCGGTCCAGCAGCGGGTTCGCGGCCTCCCCCGGGGACGCGAGAACCGCGGGGAACGCCGGGTGGCCGGCCGGGGAGCCGAAGGGGATGAGCGGTCCGTCGATGTCGAGAAAGAGCAGCGGGCGGGGCATCCGGGCAGGCTAACGGCGGGCCGGCGGCCCCGTCACGCGGTCACCCCGTCACGAACACCCGGTGCCGAGCGGGGTGATGGTGAGCCGGTCGCCCTTGTCGGTGTTCGTGGCGGTGTCGTAGGTGGCGGCGTCCACCCGGTACCAGACGTCGTCGAGGCGTACGCACCAGCGCTCGGTGCGGATGACCCGGTGGTAAGTCTCCGTGCCGCGACGGACCTTGTGGCAGTCCCGGTAGTGCTCGGTGGTGTACCAGCTGCGGGTGGTCGTGCGCTTGCCGGAGTGGCTGGAGGACGTGTGCCGCACCCGGCGTGTGCGGTCGGTGCACGCGTCGACCATGCGGGCCCGCGTGGCGGGGACCGTCTTGCGGGGGTCGTGGCGGTAGGTGTCGAGCACGCCGGCGACGGTGTCGTCCGGGGCCTGTTGCGCGTCGGCGGAGCCGCCGGAGCCGCCCTGGGCGACCATCGGATCGGTGGAGCCGGAGGCGCCGGACCCCGACGGGGTGCCGGCGCACGCGCCCAGCAGGGCGGCCAGGATGAGGGCTGCCACAGCGGTGGCGCCCGGTCGGAGACGTCTGTGCACGGGTGTCGCGTGTCCTCTTCGTGACGGGCCGCCCGGCTCGGGCGGCGCCGTCATTCATACACCCTGTGCAGGCACCTCCGGCGCCGCCGAATGCCGATGACCCGTCAGACCTTGTACGGGCAGCCGTCAGTGGTCGTCCCAGTGCCCCTCGTGCGCCGCGTGGCGGTGCCCGTCGTGGACGTAGTCGGTGTGGTCGCCGTGCCGTACGGCGACATGGCCGCAGCCGTCGCCGTGCTGGTGGGAGTGCTCCCCGTGGGTGACGTGGGCGGTCGTGTCGCACTCGTCGACGTGGCCCTCGTGGGAGCGGTGGACGTGTCCGTCATGGGCGTAGTCGGTGTGGTCGCCGTGCCGGAAGGCGGCGTGGCCGCAGTTCTCGCCGTGGACGTGCTCGTGGCTGTCGTGGGGGTGGTGCGGGCTTGCCATGGTGGACTCCTGGTTCCTCTCTCTCGTCCGCCGGCCGGGCGGCGGACCGCGATCCGGCGGTGACACTAACCCGCCCCTGTTCATGTCGTTATGTCCGACACGGCCTCCTCGTCGGCCCACCCGCCCGGACGGCGCGTCAGATCACGCGGATGCCGATGACGCAGGCGTCGTCGTCGGTGTCGGACCGGCTGTCGGCGAGGAGCCGGTCGAGGCGCTGCTCCAGGGAGGACGACGGGTCGGCGCCGCGGGCGGTCGCCAGCAGATGGGCCACCGAGTCGGTCACCGAACTGTCGCGGCGCTCGATCAGGCCGTCGGTGTACATCAGCAGCGTGTCCCCCGGTCGCAGGCGGACCTCCTGCTCCTCGTACCCGGTCGCGGGAACCGCGCCGATCAGCATGCCCCGCCCCGGCGACAGGGTGCTCGCCTCATCCCCCCGCAGCAGGGCCGGGGGCAGGTGGCCGGCCCGCGCCCAGCGCAGCGTGCGCGTCGCGGGGATGTACAGGCCGCAGACGACGGTGGCCGTGATCCGGTCGGTCAGGTGGTACGCCACGACGTTGAGCCAGGAGAGCAGTTGCCCGGGGCCCGCGCCGGTGACGGCGAGCCCGCGCAGGGCGTTGCGCAGGACGACCATGCTCGTCGCGGCCTCGATCCCGTGCCCCGCGACGTCGCCGACGCACAGCAGGACATGGTCCGAGGGCAGCACGACCGCGTCGTACCAGTCCCCGCCGACCAGGGACTCCGTCTCCGCGGGGCGGTACCGCACGGCCACCTCCAGGCCGGGGGCGTCCAGCGGTCCGCGCGTGGGAGGCATGATGGCGTGCTGCAACTGCAGGGCCAGCCGGTCGCGTTCGGCGGCCTGCTCCTCGGAGTGCGCGAGCCGGTCCTGGGTCGCGGCGAGCGCCACCTCCGTCCAGTGCTGGGAGGAGACGTCCTGGTAGGCCCCGTGTACGGCGAGCAGCCGGCCGTCGGCGTCCAGCACCGGTTCGGCGAAGACGCGGATGTGCCGGGTGACGCCGTCGGGGCGCCGCAGCCGGAACGCGACGGAGGCGGGCCGGTGGCGGCGCGAGACGGTACGCAGGAACCGGCCGATCGCCGCGGCGTCGTCGGCGTGGGCGTGCAGACGCAGGTCCTCCAGCGGCACCGGCGCGGAGTGCTCGTTCCTGCCGTACAGGGTGAACAGCTCGCTGTTCCAGGTGATCTCGCCGGTGCGGACGTTCTCCTCGAAACCCCCGAGCCCCCCGAGCCGCTGGGCGGGCTGCAGGAGGCCGGCCGGCCGGGCCGTCTCGTCCTCGACACGCCAGATCAGCAGCAGGTGCGGACCGTGCCGGCTGAGGCCCACCTCGGCGACGACGGTCAGCGGCACGTGCTCGACGAGCGAGCTGAAGGCCACGTGCCGGGCGCGGAAGGGTTCGCCGGTGGCGTGGACGTGCACGGCCTTGTCGAAGGGGTTGCCGTCCGCCGCGGCCGAGGGGTAGGCCTCCAGCAGGGTGGCCCCGCTGACGGCGCCACGCGGGCGGCCGGCAGGATCCACGAAGTGCTCGTTGGTGTGGCGGATGCGGAAGTCGGTCACGCTGCCGTCGGCGCCGGTGAGCGGCGTGAGCACCAGTGCGGGAGCGGGGACCGCGTCGCAGATGTCGATCAGTTCGTCGACGGGCAGCGGGCCCTGTGCGGCGGGGACCGCGACCAGGGTGTGGGCGGACAGGTCGGCCAGGGCGCCGATCTGCCGCAGGAGCGCAGGGGAGAGCGGGGGCGGCGCGTCCGGCCAGCAGATCTCCAGGACGACATCCACGCGGCCGCCCGCGCCCGCCGGCACCGCGATGCGGCCGCCGGCGCCGCCCTCCGGCCGGATCGAGGGAACCGCTTCCGGTACGGGGGAAACGGGGAACGAGCACGCCCGGCGCTCGTCCATGGCGCGGTGGGCGACGGTCGCCACGGCGGGCGGCACGTACCGCCAGCGCTGTGCCTCCGCCTCGGTGAATCCGGCATGGCCGGCCAGCGTGAGGGAGGCGTCGGGTCCGGCCGCCCAGATCGCCACCGCGCAGGCGCCCAGCGGGGCCAGGGCGTGCTCCAGCAGCGATGCCGCGACGGTCTGGGTGTCCGTGGCGGCCAGGGCGCCGCTCTCCGCCGTGCGCAGGCGCACTCCGGGCGGGGAGCCGCCGGCGCCCGCCTGTCCCGCCGCGGGTCCGCGCGCCGCCACGTCGCCGACCGCCACGTCGCCAACCGCCACGTCGCCAACCGCCTCGGCGATGCGGTCGTGCGCCGCGTCGTTGACCACGTCCGCCGCCAGTTCCAGCCGCGAGACGCCCGCCGCGTCGGCGAGTCGCGTCAGCTGGCGGGCCGCCTCGGCGGGGCCGCAGCCCAGCCGCGCCACGAGCACCCCTTTGGCCAGTTCGACCAGGGCCCGGCCGTCCGCCACGGCCTGCGCCTCCTGCAACTCGCGCCGCAGACGTTCCACGGTGGCGGCGAGCCGCTCCACGACGGCCGCGGACGGCGCCGCCTCCGGCCGGACGGGCTCCGGGGCGTCGGGGGCGGTCACGGCGCCGGCGGTCCCTCGGACGGTGCGGGCCGCGTCATGGGGCCATCCAGTAGCGCACCCGGGCGATCAGGTCGTCGGCGTCGAAGGGCTTGGTGACGTAGTCGCTCGCCCCCGCGGCCAGGTTCTTCTCGCGGTCGCCCGGCATCGCCTTGGCGGTGACGGCGATGATGGGCAGCCCGGCGTACTCGGGCATGCCGCGGATCTCGGCGGTCGCCGTGTAGCCGTCCATCTCCGGCATCATCACGTCCATCAGGACGAGGCCGACCTCGGGGTGGGCGAGGAGTGTCTCGATGCCGCTGCGGCCGTTGTCCGCGCGCAGCACGCGGATGCCCTGCAGTTCCAGAATGCCGGTGATGGCGAACATGTTGCGGGCGTCGTCGTCCACCACCAGGACCGTCCGGCCGGCCAGGGACGGCGGGGCGGGCTCGTCGGACTCGGTCTGTTGCGGCGCCTCCTGCCGCGTCGCCTCCCGCGGCCGGGGCGCGAGCGGTACGTCCGCGGACCGCCGGGCGGACAGGTGCGCGGCGATGCGCTCGCGCAGTTCGTCGAGGCCGGTGAGCAGTTCCACCCGCCGCGCGCCGGCCTGGGCCCGCAGGACCGGGTCCGCCGCGGTGTCGCCTGAGCCGCCGCGGTAGGCCAGGACGGGAACGGACGCCAGCACCTCGTGCTGCCGCATCTCCCGGACGATGCGGGAGGCCTCGTCCGGCAGGCCGAGGTCGAGCACGACACACTCGACGAGCCCGGTGGGTTCGGCGGCGAGCACGGCGGCCGCCTCCGGGGCGCCCACGGCGGTGACGATGGCGACGGCCTCCTCCGGCGGCGGCGTGCCGGGGCCGGTCACCAGCTCGGCGAGCGCGCTCTCGGCGACCAGCGAGAGCAGCCCGCGGGGACGCGGTTCGACCACCAGCAGCAGGCGTTCCGGCCGGGGCGCCCTGTCGTCCGTGACCGCGCCGGTGACCGCGCCGGTGTTGGCGTCGGCGGTCGCGCCGTCGTCGCAGCAGGGCTCCATGGCCGCGGCGCGGCCGAGGGCCGGTTCCGGCTCCGCCGACGGCGGCTGCCCTGGTGCGGCGCGGGGTGTACGCGCGACGGGCAGATAGAGGGTGAAGGTGCTGCCGCTGCCGAGCGTGCTGCGGGCCGTGACGGCGCCGCCCAGCAGGGTGGCGATCTCGCGGCTGATGGACAGGCCGAGGCCGGTGCCGCCGTACTTGCGGCTGGTGGTGCCGTCGGCCTGCTGGAACGCGCCGAAGATCGTCTCCAGTTGCCGGTCGGCGATGCCGATCCCGGTGTCCGTGACGCGGAACGCGATCGCCCCGTCCTCCGCGTCGACGACGGGGGGCGGTTCGCCGGCCGCCGCCGGCTCGACGCGCAGCTGCACCTGTCCCTCCTCGGTGAACTTCACCGCGTTGGAGAGCAGGTTGCGCAGCACCTGCCGCAGCCGGGCCTCGTCGGTGCGGAGTTCGCCCGGTACCCCGGGCCCGGCCACGACGTCGAACGCGAGCCCCTTCTCTGTGGTCATCGGCCGGAACGTCGCCTCGATGTACTCCACGATGCGCCGCAGCGGGATCCGTTCGACGTTGACGTCCATCTTCCCGGCCTCGATCTTGGACAGGTCGAGGATGTCGTTGATCAGCTGCAGCAGATCCGAGCCGGCCGAGTGGATGATGCCCGCGTACTCGACCTGCTTGGGCGTCAGATTGCGGGTCGCGTTCTGCGCCAGCAACTGGGCCAGGACGAGGAGGCTGTTGAGCGGCGTGCGCAGTTCGTGGCTCATGTTTGCCAGGAACTCGGACTTGTACGTCGAGGCGAGGTCCAGCTCGCGGGCACGGGTCTCCAGTTCCTGGCGGGCCTGCTCGATCTCCAGGTTCTTGATCTCGATGTCGCGGTTCTGGGCGGCCAGCAGTGTGGCCTTCTCCTCCAGCTCGGCGTTGGAGCGCTGCAACTCGTCCTGCTGCACCTGCAGTTCCTCGGAGCGGGCGCGCAGTTCCCCGGCCAGGCGCTGGGACTCCTCCAGCAGTTCGTCGGTGCGGGCGTTGGCCAGGATGGTGCTGACGTTGACGCCGATGGTCTCCCTCAGCTGCTCCAGGAAGTCGAGGTGCACGGGCGTGAAGCCCGAGAAGGAGGCCAGTTCGATCACGCCGAGCACCTGGTCCTCGGCCACGACCGGCAGCACGACGAGGCCGGTGGGGGCCGCCGCCCCCAGTCCGGAGGAGATGACGTAGCCCGCGGGCACCTCGTCGACGGCGATCGTGCGGCGGCTGCGCGCGACCTGGCCGACCAGGGACTCGCCCAGCCCGAAGCGCTCCCCCGCGCCGGGCCCGGCCGGCCGTCCGTAGGAGCCGACCAGCCGCAGGACGGTGGCGTCGGCGGTCTCCTCGGCGAGGTAGAAGGCGCCGTACTGGGCGTCGACGAGGGGCGTCAGCTCGTCCATGACGAGTTCCGCCACCACGTCCAGCTCCCGGTGGCCCTGGAGCAGTCCGGAGATGCGCGCCAGGTTCGACTTCAGCCAGTCCTGCTCGCGGTTGGCGCGGGTGCTCTCGCGCAGGGAGCCGACCATGGCGTTGATGTTGTCCTTGAGTTCGGCGACCTCCCCGGAGGCGTCCACGGTGATCGAGCGGGTGAGGTCCCCCTCGGCGACCGCGCTGGCGACCTCGGCGATCGCCCGCACCTGCCGGGTCAGATTGCCCGCGAGTTCGTTGACGTTCTCCGTGAGGCGCTTCCAGGTGCCGGACACGCCTTCCACCTCGGCCTGTCCGCCGAGCCGCCCTTCGCTGCCGACCTCGCGGGCGACCCGGGTGACCTCGGCGGCGAAGGCGGAGAGCTGGTCGACCATGGTGTTGATGGTGGTCTTCAGCTCCAGGATCTCGCCCCGCGCGTCCACGTCGATCTTCCGCGACAGGTCTCCCCTGGCGACCGCGGTGGTGACCTGGGCGATGTTCCGCACCTGACCGGTCAGGTTGTTCGCCATGGAGTTGACGTTGTCGGTCAGGTCCTTCCAGGTCCCGGCCACGTTGGGCACCCGGGCCTGACCGCCGAGCCGTCCCTCGGTCCCGACCTCGCGGGCAACCCGGGTCACCTCGCCGGCGAACGCGGAGAGCGTGTCGACCATGGTGTTGATGACCCCGGCCAGGGCGGCCACCTCGCCCTTCGCCTCGACCGTGATCTTCTGCGACAGGTCGCCGCGGGCCACCGCGGTGGCCACCTGGGCGATGGAGCGGACCTGGCCGGTGAGGTTGGACGCCATCACGTTGACGTTGTCGGTGAGGTCCTTCCACGTGCCGGACACGCCGCGCACGGTGGCCTGGCCGCCGAGGTTCCCCTCGGTGCCGACGTCCCGGGCCACCCGCGTCACCTCGTCCGCGAAGGCCGACAGCTGGTCGACCATCGTGTTGACGGTCTCCTTCAGCTCCAGGATCTCGCCCCGCGCGTCCACCCTGATCTTCTGCGACAGGTCGCCCCCGGCGACCGCCGTGGCCACCTGCGCGATGTTGCGCACCTGGGCGGTCAGATTGCCCGCCATGGAGTTCACGGAGTCCGTCAGGTCCCGCCAGGTGCCGGAGACGCCCTGCACGTCGGCCTGGCCACCGAGGTTCCCCTCGGTCCCGACCTCCCTGGCCACCCGCGTCACCTCGTCCGCGAACGAGGAGAGCTGGTCGACCATCGTATTGACGGTCTCCTTCAGCTCCAGGATCTCGCCCCGCGCGTCCACGTCGATCTTCTGGGACAGGTCGCCCCTGGCGACCGCGGTGGTGACCTGCGCGATGTTCCGCACCTGGGCGGTCAGATTGCCCGCCATCGCGTTGACGGAGTCCGTCAGGTCCGCCCACGTCCCCGACACGGCGGGCACGTCCGCCTGGCCGCCCAGCGTGCCCTCGGTGCCGACCTCCCGGGCCACCCGGGTCACCTCGGAGGTGAACAGCGACAGCTGGTCGACCATGCCGTTGAACACCGTGGCGATCTCCGCCAGCAGACCGTCACCGCCACCGGGCAGGCGCGTTCCGAAGTCGCCGTCGCGCACCGCGGTCAGACCCGCGAGCAGTTGCCGCAGTTCCGGCTCCTCCACCGACATGCCGGCCTCGTTCCCGTCGCCTACTGGGTGCGTGTGGCACATGAGCGGCTCATGTGGTCGCCACCCCCGCCCGGTCGCTGCGGGGCGGACGATCGGCAGGGCCACTTCCCAGTAGACCGCCGGGGAGGCGTGAGTGCTACGTCAGTGCCGAGGCCGTGGCGGAGGGCGGCACCGGCAGGCGGTGCCGCCCTCCGCCGTTCCCGTCCCGTCCGGCGGTCCGCGCGTGGACCCACCGGGGGGCTTCCGGCGGGGCGTCGCTCAGACGCGGCGGCCCGGCGTGGGGTGGTCGGGCATCTCGCGTCGCATGCGGCTCACGCCGGGGCGCATCGTGGCCGCCGCCAGCGCGAGTGCCAGCATGATCACGCCGACGATCACATTGTTGATGATCGTGCGGGTCGTGGCGACGCCTCCCGCGATGCACCACGGCGAGATGATCGTCCACAGACCGATGATCGCCGCGGCCCACGCCATGGAGTGCGTGCGCTCGAACGCCCGGCCCACGCCGCCCATCAGCATGGCGTACGCGACGCCGGCGATCAGATTGGCGACCGCTATCGTCGACAGGCCGTTGAAGCCGACGATCCATGGAGACGCGGCCAGGTAGGTGCCTGTGACAAGGCCCATGGCCTCGATCGCCTGCCCCCGGTTGGTCGCCGTCGTCCGCTCGTACTCGGCGCGGAGCTCAAGAAGGTCCGGGTGCTCCTCGATGCTCGGTCGCGTGTAGGCCATCGAAACCATCTCCGCTCATTTCGGGCTTTTCGACCATCCAATACCCCTGTTGGGGCAATTGAGTCGTCCGAATCGACATGGATTGGCGTGGGCACGGCGGCGTCGGGTCAAGTTAAGGCCAACGATCACGAAAGGCTCCTCCGAGACCACGGACAGTCACCGGATTCGCGGGGTCAGGGGCGTCGCCCCGCGCATCCGGGATCTGCGACGCGGGCGCCGCGTCCTGGGCCGACGGGCCGCCTTCGCCGCATTCGTCGCAGCGGTCCACAAGGCCCTCACCAGGGGCTGAACCCACCTTCCCTCCCGGGCCCGCGGCACGGAGGGCACGGATGGCACGATGGGCGGGCAGGCTCGCCGAGGGGAAGGCTCCACAGCAATGTCCTTGATCCACCGCACCACGCTGTCGCCCACCAAGCTGGAACTGCTCACCCAGTGGCTCCCCGGGCAGCCCTGGTACGCGGGCGCCGGCTCGGGCCGGCAGCCGGAGCCGGCCAAGGCCGGTGGCTTCCGTCTGGACGATCCCCAGGGCGAGGTCGGCCTGGAGTTCATGGTGGTGACCGACGGCAGCGGTGAGACTGCGGTGGCGTACCACGTGCCCCTCGCCTACCGGGCGGCCCCGCTGACCGGGGCCGAGCACGCCCTGATCGGCACGACCGAGCACGGCGTGCTGGGGAAGCGCTGGGTGTACGACGGTGCCCACGACCCGGTGCTCGTGGCCCAGTTGACGGCCTTCGTCCGTGGTGAGGCGCGGGCACAGGCGCAAAGCGTGAGCGACACCCCCGATCCCACGGTCGGCCGCTCCTGGACCGGGCCCGCGCAGGCCCCCGCCTTCGGCTCCGGCACCGTGGTGGACGGCCCGGCCGGCACCACCGACGTTGTCCTGGACGGCGGCCCGGACGGGCGGCTGGTCCTGCGGGTGGTGCGCGCGCTGCGGCCGGGCACGCACGCCGCGGCGGAGGGCGGCGTACTCGGACACGTCGACGGCCGTTGGCAGCAGCCTGACGGCAGCGAGGTCCGGGCCGTCCTCGCCACCCTCCACGGCGGGGAGCCCACCGCCTGACGGCGGCCCGTCACGGCGCCCAGACGCGGGCCGCGTAGTCCAGGAAATTGCGGCCGAGGATCTTCTCGATCCGCTCCGAGCGGTAGCCGCGGCGTTCCAGGAGCCGGATCAGTTCCCGGAACTGGTCGACTCCGCGCAGGTCGACCGCGAAGGGGTAGGTGTCGGCGCGCTCCCCCGCGGCGCCGACGCCGGCCTCGCGCCGCCGGCCGACGTGCTCTGCGAGTACGGCGCGGTAGGCGTCGAGGTCGTCGATCGCGGTGATCGTGCCGTCGGTGCCGATACCGACGTGGTCCTCACCGCAGACGTTGACGGCGTGGTCGATGTGCTCGACGACGTCGGCGGCGCGGGCGTGTCCCGACGGACTGAGGAAAGGCATGAATTGACATCCTCTCCGCCCTAAAGGACGGAGATTCGGTCATCGGCCTTCCTCGAACTCGGCGCGGTCGAAGCGGTGGCCACGCTTGACGGTCAGGGTGACGCTGCGCAGATTGCCGATGTCGCGCAGCGGATCCTCCTCCAGGACCGCGAAGCAGGCCAGTTTCCCCGCCTCGACGCTGCCCATGGTCGCCTCGGTGCCGGCGGCCCGTGCGCCGGTCAGCGTCGCCGAACGCAGCACGTCCTCGGGCGGGATGCCGCAGTGCCGTACGAGGAAGGCCAGTTCCTCGTGGAGGGCGGGGAACGGGTCCGCCGCGGGCGTCTCGTAGTCGGTGCCGGTCGAGATGGCCACGCCGGCCCGGTGGGCCTGCGCGGTGACGGCCGCGGCCAGCGCGGAGTCGGCGCGGGCCCGTTCGGCGGACTCCGGGGTGTCACCGGCCAGTTCGGCGCTCGCCCACATGCCGGCGGTCGCGTCCAGCACGGTCCCGCGCCGGCGCATCAGGGCGAACAGTTCGGCCAGTCGCGGGTCGTCGCCCGCGGCGAACCGGGCGCGGTCGACGGGCGGTTTGTCCTTGTAGCTGGTCAGCGTTCCCGCGGCGGCGCCCTCATGGGCGAGCAGGGTGACGTGGGAGACGCTGTCCACGCCGGCCGCGACGACCTGGCCGGGCGTGGCCGGGAAGACCGTGGCGTGGGCCCAGACGGCGAGGTTCTGGCGATGGGCCTCGGCGGTGACGGCGGCGACCAGGGTCTCGTCCAGATCGGCGTAGATCTTGATCGCGGCGGCGTGGGTGCCGCGCGCCACGGCCACGGCCAGCCGCAGGTCGGTGCGCGAGGTGATCGCCTGCATCCATGGCACCTCACCGGGCACCGCGCCCCGGGAGACCTGGTGGGTGCGCGGGTCGTCGAAGAACCCGGGGCCCGCCATCAGGGCGGCGTAGCGGATGTCCGGGCCGGGGATCTCGCCGACCAGGGTGGCCCTGGCCAGGTCGCCCACCTGACGCAGGTCGTCGGCCATGTCCCGGACCGCGGTGACTCCGCCGTAGACCTGCCGGCGCAGTGCCGCCTCGGCGACGGCGCGGTCCGGCGGGGTGGCCAGGTGCTGGTGGGTGTCGATGAGACCGGGGATCACGAAGCGCCCGTCGAGGTCGAACACCTCCGCGTCGGCGGGGAGGCCGCCGGTCATCGCCGCGTCACGGCCCACGGCCCGGATGGTGCCGCCGTCGGTGACGATCGTCGTCCCGGGCCGGGGAGGACTGCCGGCGCCGTCGAAGAGGGTCGCGCCGCGGTACACCGCGACCGTGCCCGGGGGCGGTGGGGCATGGGGTGTGGGGGCGCCCGGGGGCTCGTCGGTCATGACCGTTCCACCTCTCCTCCGCTCTATCGTGTTACGGTGGATGCAACAGCTGTATCGTGATGGGAAACAGCCGGTACTGTACCCCCATCGCGCGTCAGCGCCGCGGGAACCCCGGAGGAGTGGCCGCGTATGTCCGACACCCCCCGCTCGGCGGTCGACAAGGCGCTCGACCTGGTCGAGGCCGTCGCCCGGGCGCCGCATCCTGCGCGTCTCACGGACCTGGCCGGCGAAGTGGGCCTGCACCGGGCGACCGCCTACCGGATCCTGCTGGACCTGGTGCGCCGCGGCTGGGTCCTGCGGGCCGGGGACCGCTACCTGCCCGGGACCGCCGTGCTGCGGATGTCCTCGGCCGCCGCGGGCAACTCCCTGACCGCGCTGGCCCGTCCCGTGCTGCGGGACCTGTCCGGCCGTACGGGCATGATGGCCAACCTCCAGGTACTGGAGACCGACCGCGCGCGCGTGGTCGACGTCGTCCGCCCCGACCGGCTCGCCATGATCAGCCACCTGAGGGACGAACTGCTGCCGGCGCACCGCTTCGCCGGGCCCCTGGCTCTGGTCGCCGCCCTCGAACCGGCGGCCCGCGCCGCGTACTTGCGTCCCGCCGAGGCCGACGGGCATCCCCTCGACGGGGAGGACGGGCTGCTGGCCGACATCGCGCGGATCGAGCGGACGGGCTTCGCCGTCGAACGGGGCCGCACCGACAAACTCGTCGCCTCGATCAGCCGGGTGGTGGTGCCGACGCCCGGCGCGCCCGTCTGCGCGCTGACCCTCGTCGGCCCTGACGCGGAGTTCGAGGCCGCGGGACCGGACCGGCTGTGCGGGCAACTGCGCGACGCCGCCGAGGAACTGGGGCGCATCCTGACCGCACCACGAGAGGGCACGCCATGAGCGGCACGAGCGCCACGAACGACGGAGTCCTGGTCCTGGACCGCGCGCGGACCCGCGCCGCGCTCGACACGCGCCGTGTGATGGAGGCCGTCGAAGCGGCGCTGATCGCCATCGGGCGTGGTGAGGTGTCCGCGCCGCCGCGGATCGCCGCACACACCCCGGCCGGGCTGCTGGGCGCCATGCCCGGCTGGGTCCCCGGGCTCGGCCTCGCGGCGAAGCTCGTCACGGTGACGGGCGACCCCGCCCGGCCGGGACGCAGCTCCCACCGCGGCATGGTGGCCCTGTTCGACGAGCACGACGGACGGCCCCTGGCGCTGATGGACGCGGAATCGCTCACCGCCGTACGCACCGCCGCGGCCGCCACGCACAGCGCGTGGGCGCTGGCCCGGCCCGGCGCCCGGCGGTTCACCGTCGTCGGCACCGGCGCGCAGGCCCGCGCCCAGATCGCACTGCTGGCCGAACTGCGGCCGGACGCCGAGGTCGTGGTGGCCGGGCGCGACCCGCTGCGGGCCCGGGAGGCCGCCGCCCTGCACCCCGCCGCCCACGTCGGGGACGGCATCGAGGCCGCCGTCCGCCGGGCCGACGTCGTCTTCTGCTGCACCGGCGCGACCAGCCCGGTGGTACGCCGCGCGTGGCTCGCGCCCGGCACGCACGTCAGCTCCGTGGGCGGCTCCCACGGCCCGGAGCTGGACGCCGACACGGTGCGGGACGCGACGCTCTTCGCCGAGTGGCCCGGCGCCGCCGTCTCCGCTCCCCCGGCCGGCGCGCACGAACTGCAGCGACTCTCCCCCGGCCGGCCCGTGGCCCTGCTCGGGTCCGTCCTGTCCGGCGACCACCCCGGCCGCGGCGACGGCGCCGGACTGACCGTCTTCAAGTCCACCGGCCACGCCGCCCTCGACGTCGCGGCGGCCCACGTGGCCCACGCCGTCGCGCGCTCCGCGGGATGGGGCACGATCGTGGACCTGTGATCCGCGGCCCGCGGTCCGGCACGGTTTCCGCCGACGACGCGGGCCCGTGCGGCGGTTGAAGCACGTGCGGCCCCCTCCACAGATCGACGACGGCGGCGCACAATGCGGATCGAACTACGTTCCGCGGGGCATGGATGTCCCGACACGGCGACGCAATCGGGAGGCGCCCGTGAAGGTGGCCCTGCTCACTCGTGAATACCCGCCGGACGTCTACGGCGGTGCCGGCGTCCATGTCGAGTTCCTCGCCCGTGAGCTACGGGCCCTGACGGACCTTCAGGTCCACTGCTGGGCCGGTGCGGAGGCGGACGACCCGGCCGGGGTGTTCCGGCACGCCGCGGACGGCGGCCTCGCCGGGTCCAACGAGGCGCTGCGGAGCCTGTCGGTCGACCTGTCGATGGCCGCCGCGCTGACCGGCCGCGACCTGGTCCACTCGCACACCTGGTACGCCAACCTCGGCGGCCACCTCGGCAAGCTCCTGCACGGCATCCCGCACGTGATGACCGCCCACTCGCTCGAGCCCCTGCGCCCCTGGAAGGCCGAGCAACTCGGCGGCGGCTACGCCCTGTCCGGCTGGGCCGAGCGCACCGCGATCGAGGCGGCCGACGCCGTCGTCGCCGTCTCGCACGGCATGCGTACGGACATCCTGGAGTCCTACCCGGCGCTGGACCCGTCCCGCGTGCACGTCGTGCACAACGGCATCGACACGCGGCTGTACCGGCCGGACCCGGACGAGTCCGTCCTGCACGCACAGGGCATCGACCCCGGCCGTCCGTACGCCCTGTTCGTCGGGCGCATCACCCGGCAGAAGGGCGTTCCCCATCTGCTGCGCGCCGCCCGCCGCCTGGACCCGGACATCCAGTTGGTGATGGCCGCCGGGGCTCCCGACACGCCCGCCATCGACGCGGAGTTCCGCGAGCTGGTGGAGCAACTGCGCGAGACGCGCAGCGGCGTGATCTGGATCCCGGGCATGCTGCCGCGCCCGGAGGTGGTGCAACTCCTCACCCACGCGGCGGTGTTCGTGTGCCCTTCGGTGTACGAGCCGCTGGGCATCGTGAACCTGGAGGCGATGGCCTGCGGCACCGCGGTCGTCGCCTCGGCCGTCGGCGGCATCCCCGAGGTGGTGCGGGACGGCGTCACCGGGGTACTCGTGCCGTACGAGGAGAAGGACCCGGCCGCCTTCGAGGAGGGCCTGGCGGCCGCCGTCAACGCCGTCGTGGGCGACTCCGCCACGGCCGCCCGGATGGGTGCGGCGGGCCGGGAGCGCGCGGTGGCCGAGTTCGGCTGGGACGCGGTGGCCCGCCGCACCGTGGACGTGTACGAGCGGGCCCTCGGGTGAGCGGGCGCGCGAAGGACCCGAGAACAGCGACGGACCAGGGGTAGGGGGCAGCGATGCGCGGCGGACCTTCAGTGCTCGGAATCGTTCTCGCGGGCGGGGAGGGGAAGCGGCTCATGCCGCTCACCGCCGACCGCGCCAAACCGGCGGTGCCCTTCGGCGGCGCCTACCGGCTGGTGGACTTCGTCCTGTCCAATCTCGTCAACGGCGACATCATGCGCATCTGCGTGCTGACGCAGTACAAGTCGCACTCCCTGGACCGGCACATCACCACCACCTGGCGGATGTCCAATCTGCTGGGCAACTACGTCACCCCGGTCCCGGCGCAGCAGCGCCTGGGACCGCGGTGGTTCCTCGGCAGCGCGGACGCCATCTTCCAGTCGCTGAACCTCGTGTACGACGAGCAGCCGGACTACATCGTCGTCTTCGGCGCCGACCACGTGTACCGGATGGACCCCCGCCAGATGCTGCGCCAGCACATCGAGAACGGCGCCGGCGCCACGGTCGCCGGGATACGCGTCCCGCGCGACCAGGCGTCGTCCTTCGGCATCATCACCCCGGCCGCGGGCGGCATCCGCGTCGAGTCGTTCCTGGAGAAGCCGGCCGACCCGCCCGGTCTGCCGGGCGATCCCGACCACGTCTACGCCTCCATGGGCAACTACATCTTCACCACGAAGGTCCTGCTGGACGCCCTCCACCAGGACGCCGAGGACGACGACTCGGTCCACGACATGGGCGGCAGCATCATCCCCCTGCTCACGGACAAGGGCCAGGTGCAGGTCTACGACTTCGACGACAACCACGTCCCCGGCGAGACCGCCCGCGACCACGGCTACTGGCGGGACGTCGGCACCCTGGACGCCTACTACGAGTCCCACCTGGACCTGATCTCGATCAACCCGGTCTTCAACCTCTACAACAACCAGTGGCCGCTGTACACGCACTCACTGCGGCTGCCGCCCGCCAAGTTCGTCGCCGGGGGCATCGCGAGCGAGTCCATGGTCAGCCCGGGCTGCATCATCTCCGGCCAGGTCACCCAGTCCGTCCTGTCGCCGGGCGTCGTGGTGGAGGAGGGCGCCGTCGTCCAGGGGTCGGTGCTCCACGACAACGTCCGCATAGGCCGCGGGGCGGTGGTCCGCCGGGCCATCCTCGACAAGAACATCACCGTGCCGCCGGGTGCCACCATCGGCGTCAATCCCGAGCGGGACCGCGAGCTGTACCACGCCTCGGCGGGTGGCGTCATCGCCCTCGGCAAGGGGCAGCGCGTCCTCTGACCCTGCTCGGAAGGTGTTCCGATCCGCGTGCTGCGGCCGACGCGTCGCGCGCGTGCCGGACGGAAGTCACCGATTAGTTTGGGATCGACGTGGGAGGTGAGGCAAAGGAGATCCCCGAGTGCAGACCATCCTTGCCGTGCTGTTCGCCCTCCTCGCGGCTCTCAGCAACGCGCTGGCCACCGTTCTGCAGCGCTACGCCGCCCGTACGGTGCCGCTCGCGGCGGGGCTGCGGCTCGCACTGATCGGGGAACTGCTGCGCAAGCCCGTGTGGCTCGCCGGCTTCGGCGCGGTGATCGCCGCGGCCGCCTTCCAGGCCCTGGCCCTGCTCAACGGCGAGTTGTCGCTCGTCCAGCCGCTCTTCGTCCTGGAGCTGCCCTTCGCGCTGTTCCTCGCCGGAATCGTGCTGCACCGGCGGCTGCCGCCGCGCGGATGGGCCGCCGTCGGCTGCATGGTCGTGGGGCTGGGATTGGGACTGTGGGCGGCGTCGCCCAGCGGCGGGGTGAACCGGCCGCATGCGGCCCTGTGGGCGGCGGCCCTGCCGGCCTGCGGCGCCGCCGTCTTCCTCCTCATCGCGGTCGCCGTCCGCCGCCCGGAAGGTCGGGTCCGCGCCATGTGCTTCGGAATGGGCGCGGCCATCTGCTACGCGCTGACGGCGGGGCTGCTGAAGGACGCCACCCAGGCGTGGAACGACGACGGCCCCACGGCGTTCTTCACCGCCTGGCAGACGTACGGCTTCGCGCTCGTCGGCGTCGCCGCGGTCTTCCTTCTGGAGAACGCCATGCAGTCGGGTCCCCTGGTCGCCTCACAGCCCGCGCTCACCCTCGGAGACGCGACGGTGAGCCTCGCGCTGGGCGTCACCGTCTTCGAGGAGCGGCTGCGGGGCGGCTGGTACACCGTGCCGATGCTGCTCGGCGCGCTCCTGGTGGTGTGCGGCGCACTGGTCCTCGTCCGCGTCCCGCTCATCCACACGCTGGTCGGCCCGAAGGACGGCAAGGACAGCAAGAGCGGCAAGAGCGGCAAGGACGGGAAGGGCGGGAAGGGCGGGGTGGACGCGAAGGACGCCGGGGCCCCCTGACGGCCGACAGGACGTCCGGGTCACCGTGCATGAAAATGGGACAGACGTCCATACCCCCCACCTGTCGCCCTCGGGCGATGTGCAGGAGGGAGCATCATGTCCGTGGTGAACCGTCCCCCGGTCCGGCCCCTCGCGGAGCCGCACTACGACGCATCGCTCATCGACATCCGGGACTCGCTGCTCTCCGCGCCACTGCTGCTGATCGGCGGTTGGCTCTTCGCGGCGGGCTGGCCGCTGGCCTACCCCAACACCCCGATCGCCAACGGCGCGCGCATGGTGGATCTGGTCTTCGCCACCATCGTGATCCTCAACGGGTGCTTCCGTGTGACGAAGACACGCGACGAGAGCAGCGACATCGTGACCATCGTGTGCGGTGCCTGCCTGGTCGCCGCGCCCTTCGTGTTCGGCTATTTCGGCGAGGACTCGGGGGCGGGGCTCGCGTACCTCAGCCAGATCGTGACCGGCGCCGCCCTCATGGTGCTCGGCCTCGCCAGCATGGCCCTCTTCCGGCGTGGCCGCGCCATGGCCCAGCGCGCCGCGGCGGGCGCGGCACGCGCCGGCGACCGGACCACCGCCCGGACCGGGGCCCGCTGACCGGACCGGGTCGGCCGGCGGCCGTGACCGGGGCGGACGGCCGCCGGACGGTGTCCCGGAACCGCACCGCGATTCGCGAGGTGTGATCGGGCCCGGTCGGGGGCACACGCATCGAAGCGGATGTGGAAGCGGCACGAAGGCGGACTGGATGTACGAGGCTGTACAGGGTGGGGACCGGACGTATCCGGACACGCGACCGATCGCGGTCACGGCGGCGTACGAGGGCAGCGAGCAGATCGCCGACGCCCGAGACCTCGCGCGCGACTTCCTCACCGATGTGCAGGCGGTCCACGGTCTGCCGGTCTCGGACCGCGTGATGGTCACGGTGCAGCTGGTGGTCAGCGAGCTGGTGACCAATGCCCGCAAGTACGCCCCCGGCCCGTGCCTGCTGACCCTGCAGATCAGCGAGGGCACGGTCGAGGTGACCGTGTGGGACAGCGACACGACGCTTCCGGTGGCGCGGGCCGCGGACGCCGACCGCGTCGGTCAGCACGGCCTGGAGATCATCATGGCCGTCTGCCAGAGCTTCGAGGTGCACCGGCAGCCGGTGGGCAAGCGCATCACCGCGCGCGTCGTCCTGGCCGACGACCCGGACGGGGACCCCGCGGGCCGCCACCCCTGACCGGCGCCGACGGGCGCCGACCGGCTCAGCCGGGCCCGTGCCGGGACCCGGCGGACGCGGTCCGGAACCCCTCCCGTGCGGAGATGACTCAGGCGGACGGCCCGCGGGTAGGCGATTGCGAAGAGGTCATCGGCACCTACGCCGACGCGCGCCCAGGGGTCTTCGCGCACGGTGGCGGGCGGCAGCCGCATGACGGCCGGCTCCGGTCCGCGGCCGCCGCTCGGGCTGGGGCGAAAGGAGAGCCCGCGATGAGCGAAGTGGATCACAAGCCGCTCGACGTGGGCAGGCCCGAGGCCCCGGCACTGGGGCCGAGCGGGCTCATGGACATGCTCGGCGTCGCGACGGTCCTCCTGGAGGCCGACGGCCGCATCGACATGTGGAGCCCCCAGGCCGAGGAGCTGTTCGGTTACACGGCGGACGAGGCCGTCGGGCAGTACGCCGCGCCGCTGCTCGTGGACTCCCGGCAGCGGGACGCGGCGATCCGGCTGTTCGCCGAGGTGATGGAGACCGGCCGCAGCTGGGCCGGTGCCTTCCCGATCCGCTGCAAGGACGGCAGCACACGGCTGGTCGAGTTCCGCAACGTACGGCTGACGGACAGCCTCGGCGGCCGTCACGCGCTCGGGCTGGCCACCGACCGGCCGCGGCTGCAGACGATGGAGCGGGGCCTCGCCCTGGCCTACCAGCTGGTCGCGCAGTCACCGATCGGCCTGGCGGTCATGGACAGCGGCCTGCGGTATCTGTCCGTCAACCCGGCACTGGCCCGGATGCACGGCCTCCCGGAGGACGACCACATCGGCCGCCCCTTCCGCGAGGTGCTGCCCGGGGCCGAGTTCGGCCAGGCGGAAGACGCCTTGTGGCAGGTCCTGGAGACGGGCGTCCCCGTCGTCGACCGCTATGTCGTCGGCCGCACCGCCGCGGACCCGGACACCGACCACGCCTGGTCCGTCTCGTTCTACCGGCTGGAGGACCAGAACGGGCTCGTACTCGGCGTCGCGTGCTCCGTGGTCGATGTCACCGACCGGCACAGCACCGCGCTGGAGGCCGACCGGGCCCGCCGCCGGCTCGCCCTGATCGCGGACGGTTCGGCACGACTCGGCACCACCTTGGACGTGGCGCATACCGCGAGGGAACTGGCGGACGTCGTCGTGCCGGAACCGGCCGACATGGCCGCGGTGGACATCCTCGGCGCCGTCCTCGAAGAGGAGGGCGCCGCCGAGCCGGGCGAGGACGCCCCCGTCTTCCGGGCCCTGGCGTCCAAGACCACGCATCCGACGCGGGCGGCGCGCGTGACCTGCGGACCGGAGGTCGTCGTGGCATACCCGCCCGGCCATCTCGCGGCACTCTGCGTCCGCACCGGCCGTCCGCAACTGATCACGCACGCCGGTGAGAAGGACCTTCTGCGCATCGGCCGCGACGAGGACGCGGCGGCGGACCTCGCCGAGGCCGGGGTCCACACGGCCATGGCGGTGCCCCTCATCGCCCGCGGCCGCGTCCTCGGAGTGCTCGGGCTCGCGCGGGCACGGGACCCCCAGCCCTTCGACGAGGACGATGTGACCGTCGCCTGGGAGCTGGCCTCCCGCGCCGCGGTGTGCATCGACAACGCCCGCCTGCACCAGCGGCTGCGCAGCACCGCGGAGACCCTGCAGCGCAGCCTCCTCCCGCAGTTGCGCCCCGGCCACCCTTGTCTGGAGCTCGCCGCCCGCTACCGTCCGGCACAGGCCAGCAGCGAGGTCGGCGGCGACTGGTACGACGTCATCACCCTGGAGGACGGCAAGGCGGTCCTCGTCGTCGGCGACGTCATGGGCAGCGGGGTCCCGGCGGCCACGACCATGGGCCGGCTCCGGACCGCCGCCTCGGCGCTCGCCGCCCTCAACCTCGAACCGGCCCGGATCCTGGGCGAGCTGGACAAGATCATCCAGGGCCGGGAACACGCCGGGCACTCCATCGCCACCTGTGTCCTGGCGGTCTTCGACCCGGAACGGGCCGAGTGCCGCGTCGCCAACGCCGGGCACCTCCCGCCGATCGTCGTACGGGCCGGCGAACGGCCCGAACTCCTCGACCTGCCGACCGGGACCCCGCTCGGGGTGGGCGGTGTGCCGTTCCAGAACACCGTGGTCCACCTGGGTCTCGGCGACGCGCTCGTCCTGTACACCGACGGGCTCGTCGAGACGCGCGACCAGTCCATCGACGAACGCCTTTCCGTGCTGGTCGACCTCCTGTGCGCCGAGGACCGCTCGGTCGAGGAGACCTGCGACCGCCTGCTCGCCGAACTGCGCCTCCCCGGGTGCCGCGACGATGTCGCCCTCCTCATCGCCCGCTCGCGGCCCCGCACGCCCGCCGCGCCACCGGCGGGCTGAGACCCGGACCCCTTTGCACCCGTCGTGGAGGTGTCTGTGCGGGAGGACTGCGCGCTCAGCGTCGAGGAAGTCCGTGCTCTGAAGGGGATCGAGGGCCTGCTGGGGCGGGACCGGGAGCTCGCCCGGCGCCTGCGTGCGATACGGCGCCTGCGCACGCGGCGGCGGGACGCACTTCTGGTGACCCTTCTGGGCGGGAGCAGCCTCGCTCTGCTGCCGGCGGCCGCGATGACCAAGAACTCACCTCTGCTGTGGGCCTTCGCGGTCTCGTGGGCGGCCACCCTGCTCTCCGCGACGCGCTCGCAGCGTCTGCCGGGCAGGATGCGGCGCGCTTGACGGTGCCCTCGCTGATCGACCGCACCGGTTACGGACGATGCGTGGCGGCGGCGTGTGGGAAATGTGCCCGTCCACCGAAGGAGGCACGGCGTCCGGTACGGCGTCGGTGTCGATGAACCCGCAGGTGGGGGGGCGTGCGGACGGTCGCTCCCCGGCCCGGGGCGGGCGGTTCCCGCGGACCGCCGCCCTGGCCTGCCCGTTCCCGTTGTGGGACGGTGAGGGGACATCAGCCTGGTTTGGTACGCGTCCCGCGCCGTCCTCCCGGCCGCACTCCGGGCGGCGGAACGGTACGGGGCCACTACCGGATTCCGCGCGCGCCGATATGCGCACGGGTGGCGGCAGTCGACCCGACAGTTGCCGCGATGGGCTCCGGCTCCCCTGAAGGAGCGGGAACCATGACCACCGACCTGATCGTGGCACCCGAGCGTCACGCCGATCGCCTCACCCTCAGCCTCACCGGCGAGATGGACACCGACAACTGCTCGCGCGTCGACGAAGCACTCGACCTCGAGGGCTGCACCTCCGTCGTCCTGGATCTGGCCGGACTGACCTTCATGGACTCCTCCGGCGTCAACCTCGTCCTCCGCCTGCGGCACCGGCTCGGCCCCGAGGGCGTCCGTCTCGCCCTCCACGGGGTCCAGGGCCAGCCGCGCCGCGTCGTCGACCTCGTCGGCCTGGACGAGGTCGTGGACGTCGAGTCGCCGGCCCAGGCCGTTCCCGCCGCGGCGCGCTGAGCAGGCTCCCCCGCCCAGCGCCGACGACGTTCACCCGATCGGCGTATGCGGAGGTGCCCCCGGACAGGCGGAGCCGGATCGTGTGGAGAGGCTTCCGCCACGTGTGACCGGTATCCGCCCGACGGGAGGAGATCGAATGACACGCCCTTCCCCGTTTCCCGCGAACCACATCGCCTTTCCGGCGGGTGCCGGGCCGGCCCCCGCCGATGTCCGCACCACTCCCCGTCCGCAAGTGGTCAGGCCGTGACCAGCCGCTTCGGCACCTGGTCCACCCATGGCCCCCCGCTTCCCTGCCCCGGGCCGTGGCTGTTCCCGGGGGCCGTGCCCCCGGAACCGCCGGTCGGGTTCCCGCAGGCGGTGCTCTTCGACCGCGACGGGACCCTGGTGGTGGATGTGCCCTACAACGGCGACCCGGCACGGGTGGTCCCCATGCCGTCCGCCCGGGAGGCCATCGAGGCCGTACGCGCCCAAGGGATACCGGTGGGCGTGGTGAGCGACCAGTCCGGAGTGGGACGCGGGGTTCTGACGTGGCGTCAGGTCGTCGCGGTGCAGCGGCGCGTGGAGGATCTGCTCGGGCCGTTCGCGCTGTGGGCGGTCTGCCCGCACTGGGACGAGGTCTGCGACTGCCGCAAGCCCGCGCCGGGCCTGCTGCTCGCCGCATGCGACTGGCTCGGCGTGCCCCCCGAACAGACCGCAGTCATCGGCGACATCGGCGCCGACACGGCCGCCGCCCGGGCCGCCGGGGCGCGCGGGGTGCTCGTCCCCACCCCGGTGACCCGCCCCGAGGAGGTCCGGGAGGCCGAGGTCCTCGCCTCCGACCTGCTGGAGGCGGTACGCCTGGTGCTGCCGGAGCCCGCGCGGTGAGCACGCCTCGAAGCCCCCGGCCCGACCGCTTCCCGTACGACCCGGAGCGCCCGACGATGGGAGGTGCGCCTGTGAACGGTCGCAGCACCGCCGATTCCATGGCGATAGCGATCGTCTCCGAGCACGCGAACCCCCTGGCCACGCCGGGCGGAGCGGACGGCGGCGAACCCCACGTCCGGGTCGCACGACTGGCGGTCGCCCTGGCCGGACGGGGCCACCGGGTCACCGTCCACACCCGGCGCGACGCGCCCGGCCTGCCGGACGTCGTGCCGTTGTGCGAGGGCGTCGAGGTCCACCATGTCCCCGCGGGGCCGGCGTGCCCGCTGACCGAGGACGAACTGCTGCCCCACATGGCGGAGTTCGGGCGTCATCTGACACGGGTCTGGCGGATCCGGCAACCGGACATCGTGCACACGCACTTCTGGATGTCGGGCCTGGCCTCGTTGCGGGCCGCCGGCCAACTGGGGATTCCGCTGGTGCACACCTTCCATGCCCTGGGCACGGTCGCACGCCGGTACGAGGCGGCGGGCGGCGGCGCCCGTCCGGCCGATCTCGTCGTCCGCGAGACCGAAGTGGGCCTGGCCTGCGACCGGGTGATCGCCGTCTGCCGCGACGAGGTCGGGGAACTGGCGCTGATGGGCATTCCCGCGCACAAGATCAGCGTCGTTCCCCGCGGCGTGGACACCGACCGGTTCACGCCGCTCGGCCTCGCCGCGCAGCGCGGCCCGGCACGGTACCGGCTGCTCCAGGTGGGCCCGCTCGCGGCGCACAAGGGCATCGCGGTCTCCATCGACGCGCTGACCCGGCTTCCCGACACCGAACTCGTCGTCGTCGGCGGTCCCGCCGCGGGCCGCCTCGGGGACGACCCTGAGGTGCGCCGGCTGCTCGACCTGGCCCGGGACTCGGGAGTCGCCGACCGGGTCCGGTTCACCGGCGGGGTGCCGCCGGCCGCGGTGCCGCCGCTGATCCGCAGCGCGGACGTGGTCGTCTGTCCCGCCGACTACGAGCCGTTCGGCAGTGTGCCGTTGGAGGCCATGGCGTGTGGCAGGCCCGTGGTGGCCAGCGCGGTGGGCGGGCATCTGGACACGGTGGCCGACCCCGGCACGGGGCGCCTGGTGCCGCCGCACTCCCCCGCCGCCCTGGCGCACGCGGTCGGCGGGCTGCTCTCGTCCCCCGGCACCCGCAGGGACTGCGGGCTGAGCGGGCGCCGCCGCGCGCTGACCCGCTTCGCGTGGCCCCGCGTGGCGGCCATGACCGAGCAGGCCTACGAGGCCGTCCTGGTCCCCGGCGAGGTGGCACCGGCCGCGCTGCTCGTGTGACCGCCGGCGGGGCCCGACCCCCGCCGGACACCGGGCGCCTTGTCACGGCCGGGGCGACGCCGCGGCGTCACGCCTCCTGCGCCGCGAAGCCGGTGCGCCACGTCGCGTGCCCGGGCCGCCAACCCCGGGCGCGGGCCAGCGCGTTGGACGCGCCCCGTGCCCAGTCCTGCCGTCCCGAACCGTCCTCGGGCGGCGCGGGCACGCCGAGGGCGGCTGCCAGGACCGGCAGCCACTCGCGGGCCTCCGCCGGCTCGTCGTCCACGATGTTGACCGGACCGGCCGGCCAGTCGAGGGCGGCGACGGCGGCCCGTGCGGCATCGGCGACGTGCAGGAACGAACTCACGGACCGATCCGCCTCGATGCTCCCGAGGAACCGAGCGGACGGATCGCCGGCCAGTGCCGCGGCCACGGCGCCACCCGGCGCGTACCAGGTGCCGGGGCCGTACAGGATGCCGTACCGCAGCAGCACCGCCGTGTCCATTTCGGCCGCCGTGTCCTCCAGTGCCCGGACGCCGTCCACCATCGCTCCGCGCGGCTGCGCCGCGCCGATGTCCAGTGGAACCGTCTCGTCGGCCGGACCCTCTCCCGGGACGTACACCCAGGAGATCGACTGGGCGACGATCCTTGTGACGCCGGCGGACCTGGCCGCGTCCACCAGGTGGCGCGTGCCCTCCCGGCGGAGCCGGTCGGTCGCCTCCCCGTCGGCGCCGGACAGATCGGTGAGCTGGTGGATTACCGCATCCGGCGCGGCCGCCGCCACAGCCTCCCGGAGACCGTCCCGGTCGAAGACATCGCCTTGAACGGCCGACGCGCCTTGGCGCCGTACGCGCTCGGTTCCCGCGGGCGTGCGGGAGATTCCCGTGACCTGGTGCCCCGCCTCGAGCAGCAGCGGCACGAGCAGCCGGCCGACCGCGCCGGTGGCACCCGCGACCAAGACGTGCATGACGGATCAGTCCTTTGTGTGGTCGGGGAGTCCGCCTCGCGGCGGACAGGAGCGAAGGTGGTGGCACATCGAGCATGCCTCCCTGAATGTGACACAGGGTGCCGGGCCGTGCGCGGCACCATCGGCTGTCAACGCCCTACGAGCGGGTCATGGGACACCGCGGCCGCGGGCCGCTCGGGCGGCGCCTCCCCCGCCGAGTCCGCCCGGCCGTCGGGCCGGTGCATGCGGAGCCGCCGGACGAGCAGATGGTGGACCGAGGCCCCGAGTGCCGCTCCGAGGACCGGCGCGACCAGGTAGATCCACAGATCGGTGGTCTGCCCGGAGAGCGCGGCGGGGCCGAACTGCCGGGCGGGGTTGATCGAGCCCCCGCTGCGGGGACCGAGGAGGGCGATCACCAGCCCGACGGACATCCCGATGACGTAGGGAACCCGGCGGGCACGGCCGGGACGGGTCATGAAGAATCCGACGACGAGGATCAGGACGATCATGCTGCCCGCCTCGGCGAGGAAGACGGAGGCGGGCTGCCAGGCGGGCGCCGGCCTGATCGCGGCGTGCGCGACCGAGGGGAGGGAGACCGCCCGGCCCCAGACCAGGCGCGCGAGGCCCGTCCCCGCGGCGGAGCCGGCGAGCTGGGCGAGTACGTAGGGCAGGACGCCGCGACCGGGGAAGGCGTCCATCAGCCACAGGGCGACCGTCACCGCCGGATTCGTGTGTCCTCCGCTGCGCCGGCCGGGCGGGCTGAGGATCAGTCCGGTGAGGATGATCCCGCTGATGACGCCGATGACGGCGAGCGCGACCCGCAGGTCGGCGATGTAGAGGGCGGAGCCCGGATCGCGCAGCCAGCGGACGACCGTCACCGCGAGGAACAGCAGGACCGTGGTGAGTGCGAACTCGTCGGCGACGGCACGCGCCAGGGCCGGGGGCGGCCGGAGGGGTGGGGCGGAAGCAGTGGTCACCGTGGTCACCGTGATCTCCTGGTGTCGGCCCGGCGGAGCGGGTCCGGTCGTCGCCGGCCGGCCCCGCCTGCGCCCGGATCGCCGGGGCTCAGACGCCGGGCGTGTAGTGGCCCGGGACCAGCCGGGTGGAGACCCCGAAGCGGTTCCACGCGTTGATCGTCGTGATCGCGACGATGAGGCGGGCCAGCTCGGTCTCGTCGAACACGTTCGCGGCCCTGGCGTACACCTCGTCCGGGACGTATCCGTCCGTGAGGACGGTGATCGCCTCGGTCAGCTCGATCGCCGCGATCTCCCGCGCCGTGTAGAAGTGCTTGGACTCCGTCCACGCGTCGAGCTGGATGACGCGTTCCGCCGACTCGCCGGCCGCCAGCGCGTCCTTGCTGTGCATGTCGAGACAGAAGGCGCAGTGGTTGATCTGGGACGCGCGGATCTTGACCAGATTGAGGAGGGCAGGTTCGACGCCCTGCCGCGCGGCCGTGTCGAGGCGGATCATCGCCTTGTAGGCCTCCGGGGCGAGCTTCGCCCAGTCCAGGCGGGGTGTGTGCTCGGGGAGGCGTGCGTCGGTCGTGGGTGCTTCGTTCGTTGTCATACCTGCCACGCTACGTACCCAGTGGCTCTGGAGTATGGTCCATTTCCATGACGGATCACCGGACCAATTCCGCCGCCGGACCGCCTTCCGCGTTCGGTTCGGACCTCCATCTGGAGCTACGCGGATCCGGGCTGCGCGCGGGGCTCACCCACGCCCTGCGGGAGGCCGTCCGCACCGGGCGCCTGGCGCCCGGCACCCGGTTGCCGGCGTCCCGTTCGCTCGCCGCGGATCTCGGCGTCTCCCGCAACACCGTGACCGAGGCGTACGCCGAACTGGTCGCCGAGGGCCGGCTCACCGCCCGGCAGGGCTCCGGGACCCGCGTGGCCGATCGGCCCGGACAGCCGCGCGGGGCCGCGCCCGCCGCTTCCCGGGCGACGCCGGCCCGGCCACTTCCCCGTCCCCGTCCCCGGTACGGTCTGCAGCCCGGTGCCCCGAACCTCGCCGACTTTCCCCGTACGCAGTGGCTCGCCGCGGCCCGCCGCGCCCTGACCGCGGCGCCGCACGACGCCTTGGGCTACGGAGACGCCCGCGGCCGGGTGGAGTTGCGCACCGCCCTCGCGGACTACCTCGCGCGGGCCCGCGGGGTGTACGCGGAGCCGGAGCGGGTCGTCGTCTGTTCCGGTTTCCATCACGGTCTGATGCTGATGGCACGGGCGCTCAGGGCGCGACGGGTGCCCGCGGTGGCCGTGGAGGCGTACGGCCTCGACATCTATCGCGACCTGCTGACCGACGCCGGCCTGCGCACGCCGCCCCTGGCCGTCGACGAACACGGCGTGCGCACCGATGACTTGGCACGGCTGCGCGGAGTGGGCGCGGTGCTGATGACCCCGGCGCACCAGTACCCGACGGGGGTCGCCCTGCGCCCGGACCGGCGTACGGCCGCGGTCGACTGGGCGCGGGCCGGCGGCGGGCTGATTCTGGAGGACGACTACGACGGGGAGTTCCGGTACGACCGTCAGCCGGTGGGCGCCCTCCAGGGCCTCGATCCGGAGCGGGTGGTGTACTTCGGCTCGGCGAGCAAGTCGCTGGCACCAGGGGTGCGGCTCGGCTGGATGGTGCTGCCGGAGGATCTGGTCCCGGAGATCGTGGCGGCCAAGGGGTACGGCGACTACATGTCGAGCGCTCTGGAGCAGCTGACGCTCGCGGAGTTCATCACCTCGGGCGGCTACGACCGGCATGTGCGCTCGATGCGGCTGCGCTACCGGCGCCGTCGCGACGAACTGGTCGCGGCCCTGGCGCGAAGGGCCCCGGACGTCCACGTGACCGGCATGGCCGCCGGGCTCCAGGCGGTCCTCGAACTCCCGCCCGGCACTGAGCGCTCGACCGTCGAGGCGGCGGCACGGCACGGCCTGGCGATCAGCGGGCTGACGGAGTTCCGCTACGAAACCGCCGACCCCGGAGGGCAGCTGCCGGAGCGGGACGCGCTGGTCGTCAACTACGCGGCACCCTCGCAGAGCGCCTGGGCGGGCGCGCTGGACGCGCTCTGCGAGGTGTTGCCGTAGGCACCCGCCCGCGGCCGCCGGGATGTCACCGTGCCCGGAGCGTGACCCCAGCGCTTTGCCGGGGACGGCGGGGCCCCTCGGACAGGTCGGGGAGACC
>NZ_JBHXSO010000033.1:53068-101471 GCF_042714775.1 Streptomyces sp. NPDC058691
CCGGGGGTTGTACCCGGGCCCGGGGGGGTCCCCCCGGGGTTGGGGGGGGGGGGGGGGGCCCCCCCGGACAGGTCGGGGAGACCTGTCCGAGGGGCCCGGTGCCGCAAGGGGTCCGCGTCAGTGGCCCGCGGGCTTCACGACGTGCAGGGCGACCGGGATCGGCGGGGCCCAGTACGGCGTGTCATTGCGCAGGATCAGCGACGCCGTCCAGTCGCCGGGGCGCCGGATGTCGCGGGCGTCGAGCGTGACCGTGAACGTCGCGCTCCCGCCCGGGCGGAGCGTCAGGCGGCCGGGGCTCTCCGACAGCCAGGCCACGTCCGTCTCCGTCTGGTCCCAGCCCGGCAGTTGCCGCGCGGTGGCCACGGGGACGGGGAAGCGGCTCTGGTTGCTGCCGCCGACCTGGTACATCCCCGGGGCGCCGCCGCCGCGGTAGACCGCGGTGGGGGCGTCCGGCAGACGGGTCCAGGTGTCGGTGCCCGGGTCGTAGGCGTAGCCCTCGGGGGTGAGGACGCGGTTCACGCCGACCCGCTTGAATCCGCCGGAGACCAGGAGCCGTCCGTTGGCCGCGGCGTAGGAGGCGGTCGCCAGGCCCGTGGGCATGGCGGCGACGGGCTGCCAGCTGTCGGAGGCCGGGTCGTAGACGTAGGCCGCGCCCGTCTCGACGTACTCGTGGTTGCCGCCGGCGCAGTACAGCTTGCCGTTGACGGCGCCGCAGGACTCCCAGCTGATGGTCTGCGGGTAGTCGGCGGCCCGGGACCACTTGCCGGTGGCCGGGTCCAGCACGGAGACGGTGCCGGAGCAGTCGGTGTTGGTGCATCCGCCGACGACGTAGAGGCGGCCGCCGAGCACGGCGCCCGCCGCGCCGTAGCGTCCCTCGGGGATGCTCGGGCCCGTCGACCACGTGTTCCGCGCCGCGTCGTAGACCTGGGTGGTCGAGCTGACCTGCTCGCCCGGTCCCCAGCCGCCCACGGTCCAGAGGCGGTCGCCGATGAAGCCGTGCGCGGTGGCCTGACGGGGTTCGGGCGCGCTCGCGCCGCGGCTCCAGGTGCCCGCCGCGGGGTCGAGGATGTACAGGTCGCCGGTCGGGGTGTCGCCGTCGCCCGTGCCGAGCGCGGAGTACAGCCGTCCTCCGTGGCTCTCCACCGCGTTGTCCATCACCGGGGCCGGCAGGTCCGGCAGGGAACGCCAGGCGGTGCCGGGCGCGGCGGAGTCCGGGCCGGTGCCGGTGCGCTCGCCGAGCCGGAGGGTGAGCGGAGCGGTGCCCGTGTTGCGCACGGTGACCTTCCGGGTGGCCTTGCCGCCGGGCGTCGTGGTCGCATCGATCCGCGTGACCCGGGTCGAAAGCCGCCCGGCCTTCAGCGCGAACGAGGCCCGCGACGTACGGTCCGCGGGGACCGCGACCGTACGGGAGGCCGTGCTGTACGAGGGCTTGCCGGCGGTCACCTTGTGACTGCCGTTGCCGGGGACGAACAGGCGGTACAGGCCGTCGCCGACCCGGGGGTCGCCCGCGGTGGCCAGCGTGGGCGCGACGTTGCCCGAACCGGAGCGCACCTGGGCGCCGATGAGCCCGCGCCGGGTGTTGGCGTCGGTGACGAGGCCGGTGAGCATCCCGCCCCGGACCGGGGTCAGGACGCGCTCGGCGACCGTCACGTCGTCGACGGCCCACAGCATGCCAGGACCGGTGAAGTGGAAGCGCACCTGCACCGCCCGCTCGCCGGCCCAGCCGGTCAGCGGGATCTCCACCCGTCCGCTGCCCCATCCCTGGTCCTGGTGCCACACCGTGGTCCAGGTCCTGCCGCCGTCGGCGGTGACCTCGACGTCGCCGCTCTGCTCGCCGGAACCCTCGTAGTCGGTGCTGAACGCCAGTTCCGGGTCGCCGGCGCGGCCGAAGTCCCAGACCGGGCCGGTCAGTACGGTGTCCATGGCGACGTCCCAGCCGGCGTGGTCGTTGTCCGCGACGGCGAACCCTCCGGAGCCGCCGGTGTTGTTGCCCCGGCCGCCCGGGTCGTCGAACGACCAGCCGTGCCCGGTGCCCGCGAGGTCGGTCACGCTCCAGCCCTTGGGCGCGCCGGACGGCGAGTCGAAGGGCTCGGTGCCCAGGGTGTCCACGCGCAGCCGGTACGCGGGGTTGCCGGTGGCCCAGGTGTCGGCGGGCAGCCCCAGTCCCACCTTGAGGTCCGCGCTCCGCACGGCCACCTTCCGGGTCAGGGAAAGGTAGTCGGGGTCGTCGCCGACCACGTGCAGGGTGTACGTGTGGTTCTCGGGCAGGTCGAGGCGGTACGCGCCGGTGACCGCGTCGGACCACACCGGGGCCCCGGGAACGCCGTCGACGGTGATCTTCGCGTGCAGCGGCCAGCCGTGCCCGGAGGCGTCGGTCACGGTGCCCGACACGCGGTGGGTGGCGAGCTTGCGCAGCGCGAGGTCGCGCGTCACGGCGGCACCGTCGGCGACGTCGACCTGCGTGGCCGCGCCCGGCGCGAAGCCGTAGGCGGTGACGGCGAGTTCATGGCGGCCGGCGGGCAGCGGGAGGGTGTAGCGGCCCGCGCTGTCGGTGGTCGTGGTGAAGAGGCCCGCCGTCACCGTCGCCGCCGTGACGGGTGCGTGCGAGGCCCGGTCGGTGACGGTGCCGGAGAGCGTGCCGTGCGGCCCCATGCGGAAGGCGTTCAGGCCGTCGGGGGTGCCGAGGCCGGTGGGGCCGTCGTAGCCCGGGCCCGCGGTGCACAGGTAGGCGGGCGCGCAGCGGCCGTTGCTGCCCTCGGTGACGTCGTTCAGGCCACCGGCGGCGTACGGGTAGACGTTGGGGTGGGTGCCGGCGACCGGGGCGCCGGCGTTCGCGTACACGCCGGCGATGATGGGCGCCGAGGCGCTGGTGCCGCCGGCCACGCCCCAGCCGCCGGAGCCGTAGCTGTCGTACACCGCGACGCCCGTGGCCGGGTCGGCGACGGCGGCCACGTCGGCGACGGTGCGCCCGGGGCATCCGGTGTCCTGCTGGAAGGCGGGCTTGGGCTCGTGGAGGGAGCAGCCGGAGCCGGTGCCGCCGCCGTCGTGGTCCCAGACGGACTCGGTCCAGCCGCGGGACGTACCGGCGTCCTTGGTGAGCGAGGTGCCGCCGACGGCCGTGACGTACGGGGAGGCCGCGGGGTAGGCGACGCCGTAGCGGGAGTCGCCGGACGAGGCGATGACCGCGACGCCCGGGTGGTCGTAGTGGACGTCGAGGGCGGACTCGGCCGGGTCCTCCGGGTAGAAGGCGTAGTTGGAACCGTAGGAGTTGGAGACGTACTGCGCACCGAGCGCCACGGCCTGGTCCACGGCGGCGCCGAGGTCGTCGCCGGTCGCGGTGTCGGCCTCGACCAGCACGATGCGGGCGTTCGGGGCGATCGCGGAGACCATGTCGAGGTCGAGGGATATCTCGGTGGCCCAGCCCGGGTCGGGGTCGGGGTAGGCGGTGCCGCCGCGCTGGTCGGCCTTGGTGAAGCAGCCGTTGGCGGTGGTGCACGCGGGCAGGCCGTACTGGGCGCGGTAGACGGCGAGGTCGGCCTCGGCGTCGGGGTTGTCGTAGGCGTCGACGATCGCGATGGTGCGTCCGGCGCCGCCGTTCGCGGGCAGGGAGTAGGCGCTGAGCAGATCGGCCGGCCCGAAGCCGTCGGGGGCCTGTCCGGCCACCCGGAGCCCCTTCCGGGCCGGGACGTCGGTGCGGCGCAGACCGAAACAGGTGAATTCACGGGGTTTCGCCGGTCCGCAGAGCGGCTCGACATGGCCGGGCAGGGTGCGGGCGGACGTCTTCGATGCCGGAAGGGCGTTCTCCGCGGCGGCCGCCGGGGCCGGCGCGGTGGTGCCGAGCGCGGCAAGCGCGGCGACCACGAGCGTGCTCACCATCCCCGCACCGAGCGCCGACCGTCTCCCTCGTCGCGGCATGATCCTGTTCAATATGGACAAAGCACAACTCCTGTGAACATCCTGCGGCGGTGGCAGACACCGCCCTTGGATCAGTGAGTTGCGGGCGCGACCGGAAAAGTTCACGGAACGCTCGATATTTCTTCTCCGGATTTCCCCTCCGGCCGGGGCCGGGCGCTCAGCCGGGGTCCACCAGCCAGGCCCGCACCTGCCGGCGCGCGTTGAACAGGCGGGACTTCACCGTGCCCAGGGGGATGCCGAGCTGCTCCTCGATCTCCCGGTACTCCATCTGGCAGATGTCGCGGTACACCAGGGGCGCGACGAGCTCCGGGCTGACGCTCTCCAGGCGCTCCAGCGCCTCCAGCAGGTCGATGTGCGTGCTCGCGATCATGCTGGTGCGGCGCGGGTCGGGCGTATCGGTGTCCGCCGCGGACAGCGGCTGCTCACCGCGCCGGCGCTTGAGTTCGCGGTACTTCTGGCGGCAGCAGTTGGCGACCACCGTGTACAGCCACGTGTGGAACTGGCTGCGGCCCTCGAAGCTGCCGATCTTGCGGGCGACTTGGAACAGGACGTCCTGCGCCGCCTCCTCGGCGTCCTCCCGGTGCGCCAGGAAGCGGCCGCAGCGCCGCAGCACCTCCGGCCGGATCCGCCCGAGCAGCAGGTCCAGGGCCGCGGCGTCGCCGGCCGCCGCACGTGCCGCCAGCTCCTCTGTCTCCCGGGCGGGCGTCACAGGGGTCCTCCTCGGGTCGGTGGGCGCGCGGTGCATGATATGCCTATGCCCCCTCTTGAGCAGATCGGCCGCTACCGGCTCGTGCGGCCCATCGGAGCGGGGGCGTTCGCGATCGTGTGGCTCGCGCACGACGACTCACTCGAAGCCCCTGTCGCGGTCAAGGTGATGGCGGAGAACTGGGCGTACCGCCTCGATCTGCGCGAGCGCTTCCTCGCCGAGGCCCGGCTGCTGCGCAAGGCCGCCTCCAGCCGTCTGGTGCAGGTCTTCGACATGGGCGAACTACCGGATGAACGCCCCTATTTCGTGATGGAGTACGCGGACCGGGGCACATTGGAGGATCTGCTCACCGACGGCCCGCTTCCCCTCCACGACGCGCTACGGCTGACCGCGGAGGCCGCCCGGGGGGTCGCGGCCCTGCACGAGGCGGGCGTGGTGCACCGGGACATCAAGCCGTCCAACGTCCTGATCGGCACCGCCCGTGACGGCGAGGAGCGGATCCTGGTGGCCGACCTGGGTCTGGCCAAGGCGCTCGCCCAGGCCTCGGGCCTGACGATGGTCGGCGGGTCGGCCGGCTACATGGCGCCCGAACAGGCCAGGCCGGACGGCGGCGTCGACGTACGGGCCGACGTGTACGGGCTCGGGGCGGTCCTCTACCACCTGCTCACCGGGACGGTGCCCGGCCCCGCGGGGCGGATCACCCGGCCCGACCGGCTCCGCCCGGACCTGCCGGCCGACGTGCGGCGGGCGGTGCTGCGCGCCCTGCAGGCGGACCGCAGGAAGCGCTGGCCGGACGCCGGGCACTTCGCCGCCGAACTGGAGGCGCTGGCGGCCCGCCACGGCCGTCCCGCCGCGGGCGGGGCACTCGGGCGGCTCCGGGCGCACCGGCGCGCCTCGGTGCTCGCGCTGTGCGCCGTGCTGGCGGCAGCCGCGGCCGGCGCCGGCCTGCTCGCCACCCGTACGCCCCCGCCCCGGACCCCGGGGACGATCGCGGTGCGCGACACCACCGGGCGGATCACGGTCACGGTGCCGGCGGCGTGGAGCCGCGAACTGGTCGGCGGCGGGTGGAACCCGAAGGCGCTGGGCCTGCCCGGCGCCCAGGAGCCCGGGCTCGTCGTGGCCGGGGACGCCTCCCGCTGGCCGGACCTGGACGCCGGGGTCGACGGCGTCTTCGTGGGACTGAGCGAGCACGGCGACCTCGCCGCGCGCGTCGCCGCCATCCGGCACGACGTCTGCCGCGGGCAGGAGTCCCACGGCTACCACGGCACGCGGTGGAGCGGCCGGATCCGGCACTGGACCGGGTGCGGAACCGCCGGCGGGTCGATCGACGAGATCAGCCTGGGGCGCGCCGGCGCCGCCCAGCCGCAGGTGTACGTCCAGGTCCGGCAGCGTGGCGGCGCCGACCTCACCGATACTGTCCTCGGCGGGCTCGGCATCACTTCTTGATCCATCACCGGGAAAGATCGTGAACTTCCGCCGCGCCGGTGGCATCCCACTATGAGGAGGGTTGTCCTCCACCACGATGCCCGCCGACCGCGCGGGTCGTCGCGGCCGCACGACAGGACGGAAAGAGGCACAGACGTGGCGAACCACCACCACGACGGAGTCCCGGCACAGCAGCGCACCCGCCGGGCCGGCATCCCCATGGTCATGGGCGCGGCCCTCGCCATGGCGGTCCTCACCGGCTGCGGGAACGGCGGCGGCAGCGACGCGAGCGCCCCGCAGACGCTCCCCGGTTCGGCGAGCCCGGCCGGCGGCGACACGACCGCCTCCGCTCAGACGTCCGCGTCCTCCGCCGCCTCCCCGGGCGCCACCGCGACCAGCCCGACCGCCGCGACCACCCCGGCGAGCGGCGGCACCGGCGGCTCGGGCGCGACGACGGCCGGCGGCGACCGCTGCCACACCGCGGACCTGCGCGCCTCCATCGGCCCGAACGACCCGGGCGCGGGCCAGGAGAACTTCCCGGTGGTGCTCACCAACCGGTCCTCCCGCACGTGCACCGTCTACGGCTTCCCGGGCCTTGCGTTCGTGAACAGCGCGGGACAGCAGGTGACGGTGGACCCCGAGCGGGAGACCGGCCTGCCGAAGCAGCGGGTCACGCTGGCGCCGGGCGCGAGCGCCTGGTCGCCGATGTCGTTCTCCAATCCGGCCATCAGCGGGGTGACCACGGTGGTCCCGGCCGCCGTACTGGTCACGCCGCCGGACGAGCGCGCGTCCCTGCGCGTGCCGTGGACCGGCGGCAAGGTCTCCAACACCGGCAAGGCCTCGGTGCCGCGGATCGGCCCGCTCCAGGCGGGCACGGGCGCCTGATCCCGCCGGGCCGCGTGCGACGGCCCGGCGGCCCCTGCGGCTCCTCTCACACCCCGGTCACCCGGTCACCCGCCGCCCTCGACCAGCCGGGCGAGGTTGTCCAGGGCCATCCGCGTTCCCGTCTCGTTGTCCTCGCGGGACACGACGTCGGGAACGCCCTCGTGCAGGACGGCGACCTCGGTCCCGCCGTCCACCGCGGTGAGCGACGTCGTCATCGTCATCGTGCCGCGCAGCGCCTCGTCCTCGGTCTCGAACTCGATGACCTCGACGACCAGTTCGTCCGGGACGAGGCGCGCGAAGTGCCCGTGGTAGGTGTCCGTGTGCGCGCCGGACTTCCCCTTGCCGCGCTGTCCGTCGTACGTGAGCGAGACCCCGAAGCGGCCGCCCTCCCGGGCGTCGAACGCGTGGACGTGGGCGCTCATGCCGGCCGGGGCGCGCCAGCGCGCCACCGCCTGCGGATCCAGCAGCGCCCGGTACACGGCCGCGGGGGCCGCCCGCACACGACGCGAAACCTGCATGGCGTACATGCGCCTCACCCTAGAGCGCGGGGCGCGCGGTGGGGTCCGCTTCCGGGGGTGATGCGAAGCCGGGGCATGCCGGGCAGTCTGGGAGGTGGGGCGCGTGGGTGGCCGCGAGCGGCGGGGCAGGTGCCGGCGACGTCACCGCCGAGGCCGGGCGCAATGGGAAGAGGCCCCATGAACGAACATCCGCTGATCGAGGACCACGGACTCATCGGTGACCTGCAGACGGCCGCGCTGGTCTCCACCGAGGGAACGATCGACTGGTTCTGCACCCCGCGATTCGACTCACCGAGCATCTTCGGAGCACTGCTCGACGGCGAGAACGGTGGTCACTGGACGATCACTCCCCAGGCGCCGACGCACGCGACCAGGCAGCTCTACTATCCGGACACCTGCGTGCTGCTCACCCGGTTCATGACCGAGCAAGGGGTCGGATCGGTCGTGGACTTCATGCCGCCTGCTTCGCCGCGCGATCCGACGAACAATCACCGACTGGTCCGCATGCTGCGGTGCACACGCGGCGAGATCGCGTTCGACATCGAGATCGCCCCCCGGTTCGACTACGCACGGCAACCGCACGAGGTCACCGCGTCCACGGGCGGCTGGCACTTCGCCGGCCGGGACACGGAGATGACCGTGCACGTGGTGGACACACCCGGTGACGCGTGCACGAGCCACCGGCGCAGTGACTCCGGCGACGTATGCATGACCGTGAGGCTGCGAGCCGGGATGACCCGCGGACTGATGCTGGAGACGAACGCCGACGGTCCGCCGCGCATCATTCCGCCGGAGGAGTGCGATCGGCTCCTGGAGGACACGATCGCCTTCTGGCACCAGTGGCTGGCACGTTCGCGCTACACCGGACGGTGGCGGGAGATGGTCAACCGCTCCGCCCTGACGCTCAAACTCATGACGTACGCCCCGTCCGGGGCCATGGTCGCGGCTCCGACCACCAGCCTGCCGGAACAGATCGGGGGCGAGCGCAACTGGGACTACCGGTACGCGTGGGTACGCGACGCCTCGTTGTCCCTCCACGCGCTGCTCGGGCTGGGATTCACCGAGGAGGCCGTGGCGTTCACCGAATGGCTGGGCGACCGCGTCCAGGAGTACACGGGTCCGGGCGAGCACCCCTTGAAGGTCATGTACCGCGTCGACGGCTCCTCGGACCTGGCGGAGCAGACCCTGGACCATTGGGAAGGCCACCGGGGCTCCGCTCCGGTGCGGGTCGGCAACGGTGCCGCCGACCAGTTGCAACTCGACATCTACGGATCGGCGTTGGAGTGCCTTCATTTCGCCGATCAGCAGGGGCTGCCGACCACCTGCCGCATCTGGCAGGCGCTCATCGGCACGGTGGACTGGGTGTGCGAGAACTGGGACCGCCCCGAGGCCGGCATCTGGGAGACGCGGGGCGGCGACAAGGACTTCACGTACGGGCGGCTCATGAGCTGGATCGCGCTTGACCGGGCCATCCGCATGGCCGTCCGGAGCGGCCGCCCCGCCGAGGTGCAGCGCTGGACGAAGGAACGCGACGCCATCTACTGGCAGATCCTGCGGCGCGGGTGGAGTCCGGAGCGGGCGGCGTTCACGCAGTACCTGGGCAGCGACGTGCTGGACTCCGCGCTTTTGCGGATGCCCGCGGTGGGGTTCATCCCCCCGCAGGATCCGCGGTGGCTGTCGACCCTGAACGCGATCAAGAAGGATCTGGTGTCCGACGGCCTCGTGTACCGGTACGACCCCTCCGCCTCCCCGGACGGACTGATCGGCTCCGAAGGCACCTTCTCGGCCTGCACGTTCTGGTACGTCGAAGCCCTCGCCCGCGCCGGGCATCTGCGCGAAGCGCGGCTCGTCTTCGAGAAGATGCTCACCTACGCCAACCATCTCGGGCTGTACTCCGAGGAGATCGGGCTGACCGGCGAGCAACTGGGCAACTTTCCGCAGGCATTGACCCACCTCGCGCTCATCACCGCCGCGCTGAGCCTGGACGCCCACCTCGACGCCGCGAGGCCGGGCTTCCCTCCCACCTCGCCGGTTCCGGTTCCGTTTCTCTCCGCCCGGCCGATGGCGGCGTCGGGCGGGGGTCCGCCTGTCACGCCGACCACCCCGTATCCGTCGGACCACGTCATCCGCAGGTGAGCGCGGCGCGTGCGGATGTGCACGGGTGCGCCCGGACCCCGGGGTCCGGGCGCGACGCGGACCCCGGCAGGCGGCGTCAGCCGATCTGGTCGTTGTCCTTCTGCGCGCCCCAGCCGTGCCAGCGGTCGATCTCGATCCAGGCGCTGATCCGGACGCGGTCCCGGACCCGGTACGACATGCCCAGGTACTGCTGCGCCAGCCGGTCGATGTCGGAGAGGTCCTTGTCCTCCCGCATCTCGGCGACGTGGCCGATGATCGTGACGTGGGTGTACCAGTCGTCCTTGTCCAGCACGGTCAGCGTGACGCGGGGGTCGTTGCGCAGGTGGTCGAGCCGCTTGCGGCCCTCGTCCATGTTGATCAGGATCCGGCCGTCGTCCCACAGGTACCAGGTCGCGGTGGACACCGGCTGGCCGTCGGCCCGCAGCGTCGCGAGCACCGCCTGATTGGGCTTCCTCAGCAGGGCGATCGCGGCCTCGGGAAGCGGTGGCTTGGACACGGGGGCTCCTCTTCGGTGATGTGCCGGTCTGCCCGCCCACCGTGCCACATGCCGGGCCGCCGCACGGCGCATGAAGCCGCTGTGTCGTCGCCGGGGGGCGGCGCTCCGCGGCGGGGGCGGGCCCGGTCGGGTCAGCCCGCCGTCCAGCCGGCGTCGAGGCAGGCCCTGGCGAAGGCGTCGGCGCCCATCTGCCACGTCTGCGCGTCGCTCTGGGCGCCCTGCACGAGGGTGCCGGCCATGTCCCGGACCGGCTCGACGGCTGACTTCGTCGCGGCCGCCTGCACCCGCGTGGCCAGCTTCGCCCGGGCGTCGACGGTGCCGGTCTCCTTGTAGCCGTGCGCGAAGAGGTCGCAGGCCTGCTGCGCCGGCCCGTCCAGCCGGTGCGGGGGCCTGGCGCCGTCGTCGCCGCATGCGGAGACGGTCAGGAGTGCGGCGGCGGCCAGGACCGCGGCCGCGGGGCGTGTACGCATCTGGGCATGATGACGGCAGGATCGCGCGGGCTGTCGGATGTGCGCGTTCCGCGACGCGTCGGGGGCGGCGGACAGGGGCGTCGGGGTGCCGTCCCTCCGGGGCGGACATAGGGTCCGAATGTGTGTCATGGCCGGTGCGAGGGTTTCGCCTCAGGGCCGGACTCCGCGTCGCGGGGTCGCCGGTGCTGCCGCGCCACGCGTCCGTGCGCCGTGCCCGGCGCCGGGGCGGTGCCGGTGCCCTCCCCCGATGCCGGTGCCCCTTCCGGTTCCGGCGGGAGCGGGTGACGACGTGGAGGCCGTGCCTGGCCGCGGGGAGGCCGCGAACCGCGGCCCCGACGCGGTCGTCCCCGATCTGCTCGAGGTCGTGCGGGAGACCCGGGCGTCCGTGGGGGCGGTGTACCTGCTCGGCCAGGGCGAGTGCGTGCTGCGCCTGGCGGCGCTCACAGGGCTGTCCTGGCGGATCGCGGCGCCCTGGGCGAGGGTCGCGCTGACCGACCGCTCCCCGGTGGCCGACGCCGTGCGCGAGCGGCGTGTGGTGTGGCTGGGCAGCCCGGAGGAACTGGCGCGCCACTACCCGAGGCTCGCGCTCATGCTGCCGCACCGCTTCCTGCTCGCGGCCGCCCCGTTCGCCTCCGGCAGCACCGTGTGGGGCGGGCTGGTGCTCCAGTGGCCCGGCTCCCACCGGCCACGGCTGAACACGCACGAGACCGAGGCGATCCACCACGCCTGCCGCGCCCTGGGCCGGCGGGTGGCGCGGGCCGCGGCGGACGGACACCCGGTACGGGCCGGGGACCAGCCGCGGCTGCTGCCGCCTCCGCGGCCGCGGACGGTCTGGCCCGCGGAGGCCCAGGCCGCGGCCGACTTCGCGGAACGGCTGCCCGGCGGCTGCTGCACGCTGGACGTGGACGGGCGCATCGCGTTCGTCACCACCACCGCCGCCGAACTCCTCGGCACCGGCGTCCCCGAGCTGCTGGGCGCCCGTCTGTGGCAGGCGCTGCCGTGGCTCGACGGCCCGGCCGTCGAGGACCACTACCGCGGCGCGCTCATCAGCCGGCAGGCCACGTCCTTCACGGCGCTGCGCCCGCCGGACCGGCGGCTCGCCTTCCACCTCTACGCGGACGGCTGGGGCGTCAGCGTCCGGATCGTGCCCGCCGAGGACGTCACGGACCCGTCCGGCGTGCTGCGGCCCGCACCCCCGGCCGGGTCCGGACGGGCGGGCGGCCTCTACCAGTTGATGCACCTGGCCGCCACGCTGACCGAGGCGGTCGGGGTGCAGGACGTGGTGGAGCAGGCCGCCGACCAGTTGCTGCCCGCCCTGGGGGCCCAGTCCCTCGCGCTGATGACCGCGGAGGAGGGCCGACTGCGGATCATGGGCTACCGAGGCTATTCCGCCGCGTTGATGGAGCGCTTCGACGGCGCGCCGCTGGCCTCGTCCGCACCCGCCGCACGGGTCCTGGCCACCGGCGTCCCGTCCTTCTTCGGCGACTGGGCGGAGCTGGAGCGGGCCAATCCGCCGTCGGATGTCCGGGACGGCATGGGCGCATGGGCCTTTCTGCCGCTCATCACCTCCGGCCGGCCCGTCGGTTCGCTGGTGCTCGCCTACGACCGGCCCCGTCTCTTCGCCGAGCAGGAGCGGACGCTCCTGACCTCCGTGGCCGGGCTGGTCGCCCAGGCGCTGGACCGCGCCCGCCTGTACGACGCCAAGGACCGGCTCGCCCATGCCCTGCAGGCCGGGCTGCTGCCCCAGGTGCTGCCCCGTATCGCGGGTCTGGACGTCGCCGCGCGCTATCTGCCGGCCGGCCGCGGCATGGGGATCGGCGGTGACTTCTACGACCTCATCCGCCTGGAGGGCGACTGCGCCGCCGCCGCGATCGGCGACGTCCAGGGCCACAATGTGAACGCCGCCGTGCTGATGGGACAGGTCCGCACCGCCGTCCACGCCACGGCGGGCGCGCCTCCCGGCGAGGTCCTGGCCCGCACCAACCGGGTCCTGACCGATCTGGACTCCGGTCTGTTCACCAGCTGCCTGTACGTGCACCTGGACCTGGCGCGGCAGCGGGCCCGGCTGGCGACGGCGGGCCACCCTCCCCCGCTGCTGCGCCATCCCTGCGGCCGGACCGAGGTGCTCGATCTGCCGCCGGGGCTGCTGCTCGGCATCGACCCGGCGGCCGACTACCCGTCCACCGAGATCCCGTTGCCGCCCGGGGCGGTGCTCGCCCTGTACACCGACGGCCTCGTGGAGTCGCCCGGCGTGGACCTCGGGCAGTCCATCGCCGCGCTCGGGGACCGTCTCGCGGGCGCGGGGGACGCCGCCGGCGAGGGCGTCGAGGCCCTCGCGGACACCCTCGTCCGGCGGGCGGAGCAGTCCCCCGCCCGCAGCGACGACATCGCGCTGCTGCTCATCCACCCGCACCGGGACGGCTGACGGCGGTGTCCCCCGGCCACCGGCGTCCCCTGAGTCGCGGCGCCGGGGGCCTGTCGAGGGTGTGCGGTCAGGCGCCGCGCGGTGCGACCGGGACGGCGCCGGCACTGCGGGCGACGAGCGAGTCCAGGATCTCCCCGGCCCGGACGGCCGTGGTGGACAGCAGTGTCGAGGCCAGCCCGTGGGTGTGCTCGGTGCCGCCCTGCAGATAGATCCCGGCGGTGACCTCGGGCGCGACCTCGACGCGGTGGTCGCGGCCGACCCGGACGGCGTCGCCGTCGTCGCGCAGGCAGAGCTTCGCGGACTCGCCGAGGAGGGTGGAGATGTCCTTGGAGCGGTAGCCGGTGGCGTGCACGAGGATGTCGGCCGGAAGGGTCGAGCGCTCCCCCGTCGGCAGGAACTCCACGCTGATGTCGAGGCGTTCGTCGAGGACGTCCACCTCGCGGATGCGGGAGACGTTCAGGAAGCGGAGCCGTTCGCGGCCCTGGACCTTCTCGCGGTAGGAGGTCGCGTACAGGGCCTCGATGAGGTCCATGTCGACCACCGAGTAGTTGGTGCCGCGGTGGTAGTCGAAGAGCGACTGCTTCACCTCGGAGGGGGCGTCGTAGTAGACGTCGACCGCCTCGGGGTCGAAGATCCGGTTGGCGAAGGGGCTGTCGTCGGCGGGCGTGTAGCCGTACTTGGCGAAGACCGCGCACACCTCCGCGTCGGGGAAGGTGCGGTGCAGGTAGTCGACCGCCTCGGCGGCGCTCTGGCCGGCGCCGAGGACGACGGCGCGGCGGACCGGCTCCCCGCTCGCGGCGAGCTCGGCGACCCGCGGCAGCAACTGGCTGTTGTGCCAGACCCGCTCGGACAGCTCGGTGCCCGGCGGCAGGTGCGGTTCGAGGCCCACGGCCACGCTGATGTTGCGGGCCCGGTGGGTGACCGTGTGCCCGGGGTCCCGGGGGTCCTGGCACACGACGTCCAGATGGTCGATCTCGCCGTCGGCGCCGCGGACCGGCGTGATCGACAGCACCTCGGAGGAGTAGTCCACCAGGTGGGCGACGCGGGCGGCGGCCCACTCGAAGTACTCGTGGAACTCGACGCGGAGCGGGAAGAGCGTCTTCTGGTTCAGGAAGTCGACCAGCCGGCCCTTTTCGCGCAGGTAGCACAGGAAGCTGAAGTCACTGGTCGGGTTGCGCATGGTGACCAGGTCCTTGAGGAAGGACACCTGCATCGTCGCGTCGTCGATCAGCATGCCCCGGTGCCATCCGAAGCGTGGCTGCCGTTCCAGGAAAGCGGCGTTGATCCGCTGGGAAGCGGGGCGTTGGTCGTTGTACTCCTCTATGGCTATGGCCAGAGCCAGATTTGACGGCCCGAAACCGATTCCCAGGACGTCGTGGATGATGTCCGGCTCACTGCGCGGTGCTGTCACCGTTGCATCGCCTCCCTCAGCGCGCCACATAATAGATAAGGTAAGGCTTACCTTGCAATATTGCGCCGTCGAAGGGGAGACACCATGCGGGTCGTCATGTTCGGCTATCAGACCTGGGGACACCGGACGCTGCAGGCCCTGCTGGAGTCGGATCACGAGGTCGTCCTCGTCGTGACCCACCCCAGGAGCGAGCACGCGTACGAGAAGATCTGGGACGACTCGGTGGCCGAGCTGGCCGAGAAGCACGGCGTGCCCGTGCTGCTCCGCAACCGTCCGGACGACGCCGAACTGCTGGAGGCGATCCGGGCCGCGGCGCCGGACATCATCGTGGCCAACAACTGGCGGACCTGGCTGCCGCCGGAGATCTTCGACCTCCCGCCGCACGGAACGCTCAATGTGCACGACTCGCTGCTCCCCGCCTACGCGGGCTTCTCCCCGATCATCTGGGCGCTGATCAACGGCGAGGAGCGCGTCGGCGTCACCGCGCACCGGATGGACGCCGAACTGGACGCCGGCGACATCCTGTTGCAGCGCTCGGAACCGGTGGGCCCGCAGGACACCGCGACCGACCTCTTCCACCGCACCGTGGACATGATCTCGCCGCTCGTGCGCGAGTCCCTGGACCTGATGGCGTCCGGCCGCGCCCGCTGGCAGCCGCAGGACCGCTCCCGTGCGAGCTTCTTCCACAAGCGGTCGGTCGAGGACAGCAGGATCGACTGGAACTGGCCCGCGGAAGACCTGGAACGACTCGTACGGGCCCAGTCGGACCCGTACCCGAACGCCTTCGCCTACCACCGCGGCGAGCGCATCAGGATCGTGTCCGCCGCCGTCTCGAAGGCCCGCTACGGCGGGACGCCCGGCCGGATCTTCATCCGCGAGGGCGACGGCGTCGTGGTCGTCGCGGGCGCGGACGCGCGCGGCGGGCACCGCCCCGGGCTGCTGGTCCGCACCATCCGCACGGACGACGGAACCGAGTACGCCGCCACCGACTGGTTCCGCACCATGGGCGGCTACCTGACGTCCCGTCCATGACGACGGCCCTCGCAGGCCCCGGGCCGTACCCGGGGCTCCGCGGCCTCCGGGACCTCCGGGGACGCACCGTCGTCGTGAAGGTCGGCGGCAACGCCATGGGCGACGACTCCCCGCTCCGCTCCGTCGCGCAGGACGTCGTCCGGCTGCGGCGGGCCGGGGTGCGGGTCGTGGTGGTGCACGGCGGCGGGCCGCAGATCAGCGCGCAACTGGACCTGGTGGGCATAAAGGCACGCTTCGTGGGCGGGCTGCGGGTCACCACCCCCGAGGTCCTCGACGTCGCGCGCATGGTCCTGGCCGGCAAGGTGCAGCGCGATCTCGTCGGGCTCCTCAACGAGCACGGCCCGTACGCGGTCGGGCTCACCGGGGAGGACGCGCACACGCTGACCGCGGTGCGGCGGTACGCCGAAGTCGACGGCGAGGTCGTGGACATCGGCCTCGTCGGGGAGGTGACGGAGGTCAACACGGCGGCCGTGGACGTGCTGGTGGAGCACGGCCACATCCCCGTGGTGTCCTCGCTCGGCCGGGGCACGGACGGGCAGGTCTACAACGTCAACGCCGACGCGGCGGCCGGGGCGCTGGCCGCCGCGCTCGACGCGGAGGCGCTGGTCGTCCTCACCGACGTGCCGGGGCTGTACGCGGACTGGCCGCGCCGGGAGCGGGTCCTGGAGCGGCTCACCGCCGCCGAGTTGGAGTCGATGCTGCCGTCGCTCGGCGGCGGCATGGTGCCGAAGATGGAGAGCTGCCTGCGCGCGGTTCGGGCAGGCGTCCGCTCCGCCCGGGTCCTGGACGGCCGCGCCCCGCACGCACTGCTGCGGGCGCTGTCCGGCGGCCACGGCGCCGTAGGGACGACCGTCCTGCCGGGCTAGTGCGGTGACCTCACGGGTTCGCAAGGGTGGCCGGTCCGCGGTCGACCGCGCCGGCCGCCGGTCACCCGGCCCCTGCGATCCAGTCGCCCTCGTCCCCCGGCTCGGGCAGGATGCGGCCTCCCTCGGCGGCGAACCGGGCAGGGCTGTCCTTGATGATCACGAGGATGCGCGACTCCGGGACGCCGGTCACCCTGCTGCCCGCGGCCGAGATGCCCGTGGCCAGTTGTGTCTTCTCCGGGTCCGCGTGGCCTGCCCGTGTGGTCGCCTCGATCAGAAGGGGATGTGAGGGAGCCGAATCCGTGAAGACGCTGTCTTCCGGCAGTTCGGCGAACGTCACGTGCACGAAGGAGGTGGGCGCCCCGGTGATCGACGCGTGGAGACGCGTGATCTCCGCCGCCAACTCGGCCTTCTGCTCTGCCGAGACCGTGTTCTGTGTGGTGACCACGTGGTAGACGGGCATGGACGGCTCCGATCCCCGTGCGATTCCCGTACCAACACCGTAGGCCGCCGCCGCACTCGGCGCAGGTCGACGGTGCCCGGCTCCCGGATCGCCTCCGGCCCGCCCGCCGGGTCAGTCGACGGCGACCGGGACCGCGTCGTGGTGGCGGCCCATGGGGATCACCAGCGGGGTCCCGCTCACCGGGTCGGTCGTGATCTGGCAGCGCAGGTCGAAGACGTCCTCGACGATGGCGGCGGTGACGACCTCGGCCGGCGGTCCCTCGGCGGCGATCCGCCCGGACTTCATGGCGATGACATGGTCGGCGTACCGGCAGGCCTGGTTGAGGTCGTGCAGGACCATGACGACGGTGCGGCCCTCACGGCGGTTGAGGTCCGTGATGAGGTCGAGGACGTCGACCTGGTGGGCGAGGTCGAGATAGGTGGTCGGTTCGTCCAGGAGCAGCACGGGAGTGCCCTGGGCGACCGCCATGGCGATCCAGGCGCGCTGGCGCTGGCCGCCGGACAGCTCGTCGACCGCGCGGTCGGCCAGTTCGGTCATGCCGGTCGCCGCCAGGGCCTCGTGGACGGCGAGTTCGTCCGCCTTCGACCACTGCCGCCACCAGTTCTGGTGCGGTGAACGGCCGCGGCTGACCAGGTCGAAGACGGTCAGCCCCTCGGGCGCGACCGGGGTCTGCGGCAGGATGCCGAGGCGCTGGGCCAGTTCGCGGGTGGGCAGCGAGCGCAGGGCGCGGCCGTCGAGCTCGACGGTGCCCTGGCGGGGGGCGAGCAGGCGGGCCAGGGCGCGCAGCAAGGTGGACTTGCCGCAGGCGTTGGCGCCGACGATCGCGGTGATGCGGCCGGAGGGTATGACGATGTCGAGGTCCTCGACGACGAGCCGCTGGTCGTAGGCCAGGTGCAGCCCGCGTGCCCGCAGCTCGGGCTCCGGGGCCGAGGCCGGGGCCGGAACCGGTGCGGGGTCGGTGGTCACCATGTGTTCAGCCTCCTGAGCCGACGCGGTTGGCGCGGATGAGCAGCCAGAGCAGGACCGGCGCGCCGATGACGCCGGTGACGATGCCGACCGGGAGTTCCGTGCCGGGGATCGCTTCACGCGCGATGAGGTCGGAGCCCAGCACGACCAGCGCCCCGGTCAGTCCGGAGGCGACCAGGGGCGGCCACGCCGTGCCGGCCATCCGCTGGGCGATCTGCGGGGCGGCCAGCGCGACGAACGCGACCGGGCCGGCCGCGGCCGTACCGAAGGCGATCAGCCCGACGCCGACGAGCAGCAGGGCGAGCCGTACCGGCTGCACGGGGGTGCCGAGCCCCGCCGCCACGTCGTCGCCGAGTTGGAGGGTGCGCATCCAGCGGCCCATGCCGAGGGCGAGCGGCACGAGCACGGCCATCGCGACGGCGAGGAGGTCCACCTGCTCCCAGGTGCGGCCGTTGAGGTTGCCGACCAGCCAGCCGAGGGCGGCCTGGGCCTCGAACCGCTCGCCGCGGGCGACGAGGTAGTCGGTGGCGCTGGTGCAGATCCAGGAGATGCCGATGCCGACGAGGATGATGCGGTACCCGGTGGCACCGCCCTTCCAGGCCAGTGCGTACACCAGGAGCGCGGTGACCAGCGCGCCGAGCAGGCCGAGGCCCTGGGTGCCGAGGCCCCCGTCCCAGCCGAGCACGATGCCCGCCACCACGGCGGTCCCGGCACCCTCGGTGAGACCGATCATGTCGGGGCTGGCCAGCGGGTTGCGGGTCATGGTCTGGTACAGCGCGCCGGAGATGCCGAAGGCGATGCCGACGAGCAGCCCGGTGAGCGCACGCGGCAGCCGCAACTCCCGTACGACCAGGACCGTTCCGGGGTCACCGGCGCCGGTGAGGGCCTTGACCACGTCGGTGAGCCCGATCGGGTAGTCGCCGAGGGACACGCCCCAGCAGAACAGCAGGAAGACCCCGACGGCCAGGGCGGCACACAGGACGACCAGCCGGGGCCGCAGCACGCCGGAGACCGGCGGAGCCGTGAGCCGGTAGGGCCGGCGGCCGCGGAGGGGGGCGAGGGCGGTCATGCTCAGACCTCCGCGAGTTTGCGCCGGCGGACCAGGGCGATGAAGAACGGGCCGCCGATGAAGGCGACGAGCACCCCGGCCTGGATCTCGGTGGGCCGTGCCGCGATCCGGCCGATGATGTCGGCGGTGAGCAGCAGGACCGGTGCGAGCGCCGCCGAAAGCGGCAGCAGCCAGCGGTGGTCGGGCCCGATGCCCGCGTACTGGGCGAGCACCCGGGCGACATGCGGCACCACCAGGCCGAGGAACACCACCGGGCCGATCACCGCGACCGCGGCGCCAGTCAGCAGCATGACGGCGGTGACGCCCTGAAGCCGTACCAGGCCGAGCCGGCGGCCGAGGGAGGCGGCCACGTCCTCGCCGAGTGCCAGGCTGTTGAGGGCCGGTGCGGCGGCGAGCGCGAGCAGCGCCCCGAGCACGAGGAACGGCGCGATGGCGCGGACGACGGACCCGTCCTGGTCGGCGAGGCTGCCGGCGGACCAGAAGCGGTAGCGGTCCAGGGCGTCGGGGTCGGTGAGGACGATCGCGTTGGTGAGCGAGAACAGCAGGAAGGTGACGGCCACTCCGGCCAGCGCCAGCTTCACCGGGGTCGCGCCGGACCGTCCCGTCCTGCCGAGCAGGAAGACCAGGACGCTGGTGGCGAGGGCACCGGCGAAGGCGAACCAGATGTAGCCGTACAGCGATCCCGCCCCGAAGACGGCGACGGCGACGACGATCCCGAAGGACGCGCCGGCGCTGACGCCGAGGACGCCGGGGTCGGCGAGCGGGTTGCGGGTGAGGGCCTGCATGAGCGCGCCGGACAGCCCGAGCGCGGCGCCCGCGGTCAGGCCGAGGACGGTGCGCGGGACGCGGACCGTCCAGACGATGTTGTCCACGAGCCGGCTCGGGGGGTGGCCGAACAACGACCGGACCACCTGGTCCGGCGGGACGTCCACGGCCCCGAGACCGATCGACAGCAGGCAGAGCCCGGTCAGCACGGCGACGAGCAGGACGACGAGCAGGACTGGACGCAGTCCCCTGCGCGCGGTCACCGGCCAGGCTCCACAGCCACCATCCTTAGGTTAGGCAGGCCTTAACTGTACCCCTGCGAGCTGTGCGGTTCCGCCACGCCGATGGGGCTATCAAGTTAGGTAATGCTTACCTTAATATGGCGACCGGTCACGGCTCGGCCGAGTCGGTTCCGCATGTAAGGGGAGGCACGGGCACCTGTGTCGGGTAACGAAGAACTGACGGCGACGGCAAGGGAATTCTGGCGAGGGCGGCTGATTCCGCTCGCACAGGAGACCGTTCTCCCCGTCGATCTCCCGTATCCGCAGCGGCCCTGCGGCCCCGCCCTGGTCCGCTCCCGTGCCCTGCCCGGCCCCGTTCCGGGCGAGGCGGTACTGCTCGCCGCGTACGCCGCCCTCCTGCACCACTACGGGAACGGCGCCGGCGAAGTCGTCCTCGCCCACGACGGGCTGCCGCTGCGGGTCGCCCTGACCGCGGACACCACCTTCGCCGGGCTCACCGCCCAGGTCGCCGACGCCGCGGAACAGGCCCGTGCCCACCGCGTGCCCGTCCCCGCCCTCGCCGCGGAACTCGGCGCCGCCCCGACCCGCGGCGGTGGCCGGATCTGCAACACCGGTCTCGCCGCGGGCGACTGGGCCGGCGGCCCGCTCGACCTGGAACTGCGGGTGACGCCGGGCGAGGTCCACGCCGCGTACCGACCCGACCTGTTCGAGGCCGCCACCGTCGACCGGATCCTCGGCCACTACGCGACGCTGGTCGCGGACGCCGGCGCGCACCCGGACCGCGCCGTCGGCGCACTGGAGCTGCTGGACGCGGCGGAACGCCACCGCGTGCTCCACGAGTGGAACGACACCGCCCACGAGGTGCCGCTCGCGACCTGGCCCGCGATGTTCGCCGAGCAGGTCCGCGCCCGGCCCGGCGAGACCGCCCTGGTCTTCGAGGACGTCCGCCTGACCTACGCCGAACTCGACGCGCGCGCCAACCGCCTGGCCCACGCCCTGATCGCGCGGGGCGCGGGGCCCGAGGCCGTGGTGGCGCTGGCCGTGCCGCGCTCGGCGGAGCTGATCGTCGCCGAGGTGGCGGTGCTCAAGTCGGGTGCCGCCTATCTGCCGGTCGACACCGACTACCCGGCCGACCGCGTCGCCTACATGCTCGCCGACGCCGCGCCGGTCTGTGTGGTCACCACCTCCGAGGTGGCCGGTGAACTGCCGGACGAGGTGCCCGCACTGGTGCTGGACGACCCGGCCACCGAGGCCGAACTCGACGCCCTGCCCACGACCGGCCCCGACCTCGGCGGGCGTCTGTCCGTCGCCAGCGCCGCGTACGTCATCTACACCTCGGGCTCCACCGGCCGTCCCAAGGGCGTCGTACTCTCGCACGCCGGCGTGGCGAAACTCGTCGCCACCCAGAGCGAGCGCTTCGGCATCGGCCCGCACAGCCGGGTGCTGCAGTTCGCCTCCCCCAGCTTCGACGTCGCCTTCTGGGACCTGTGCCTCGGCCTGCTCTCCGGCGGGCAGTTGGTCGTCGTGCCCTCGCACCGGCGCGTCCCGGGCGCGCCGCTGGCCGACTACGCGAACGCCCACGGCATCACCTTCATGATCCTGCCGCCGGCGCTGCTCGCCGCCATGCCGGAGGACGTCCACCTGCCCGCGGAGGCGACGCTGCTCGCCGGCACCGAGCGGGTCTCCCCCGAGCTGGTCGGCCGCTACGCGCGCGGCCGCATGATGTTCAACGCCTACGGCCCGACCGAGGCGACCACCAACTCCACGCTGGGCCTGTGCGACCCCGACACCCCGCCCGGCACCATCGTGCCCATCGGCGTGCCCGACCCCGGCACCCGGGCGTACGTGCTCGACGGCCGGCTGCGGCCCGTTCCGGCAGGCGTCGCGGGAGAGCTCTACCTCGGCGGCGCCGGGCTCGCCCGCGGTTACCTCGGGCGGCCCGACCTGACGGCCGAACGCTTCGTCGCCGACCCCTTCGGCGCGCCGGGCGAACGCCTCTACCGCACCGGCGACCTGGTGCGCTGGAAGGCCGACGGGCGGCTGGAGTTCCTCGGCCGCGTCGACAGCCAGGTCAAGATCCGCGGCTTCCGCATCGAGCCGGGCGAGATCGAGTCCGTGCTGCGCTCCCACCCCGCCGTCGCGCAGGCCGCCGTCGTCGTGCGCGAGGACCGGCCCGGCGACCGGCGTCTGGCCGCCTACGTCGTGCCCTCGCTCGACGGCGACGCCGAGGTCGCGGAGTGGAAGGACCTGCACGAACTGCTCTACGCCGCGGCGGGCTCCGAGGGTTTCCGGGAGAACTTCGCGGGCTGGAACAGCATGTACGACGGGCTGCCCATCCCGCTGGCCGACATGCGCGAGTGGCGGGCCGCCACCGTCGAGCGCATCGCCGCGCTGGAGCCGCGACGGGTGCTGGAGATCGGCGTCGGCAGCGGCCTGCTGCTCTCCCGGCTGGCACCCGGCTGCGAGGCCTACTGGGGCACCGACGTCTCCGAGGAGGCCGTCGCCGCACTGCGCGAGCAGATCCGCGGCGTGCCGGAACTCGCCGGGCGCGTCGAGCTGTCGGCACGCCCCGCGCACGACACCGCCGGGCTGCCCGAGGGGTGGTTCGACACCGTCGTCGTCAACTCCGTCGCCCAGTACTTCCCGGGCGCGGACTACCTGGAGGACGTGCTCCGCAAGGCCGCGACGCTCCTCGCGCCCGGCGGTGCCCTCTTCGTCGGCGACATCCGCAACCTGCGGCTGCTGCGCACCCTGCGGGCCGCGGTGGAGAGCCGCCGCGGCTCCGGCGACGGGACCGCCGACGCCGCCGACGCCGCCGACAAGGAGGCGCTGCTCGCCGCCGTCGACCGGTCGGTGGCGTGGGAGGGCGAACTCCTCGTCGACCCCGACTGGTTCGCGGGCCTCGACGGCTTCGCCGCCGACGTGCGGATCAAGCGGGGCACGCACCACAACGAGCTGACCCGCTACCGCTACGACGTCGTGCTGCGCCCGGCCGGCACCGCGGTGGACCCGGACGCGGGTGACGAGATCGCATGGGCCGCGCTCGGCACGCTCGATGCGCTGGACGCCCGGCTCGCCGCGCGCCCTGACCGGCTGCGCGTCACGGCGGTGCCCAACGCCCGGCTGGCCGAGGACCTCGACGCGCTCGCGCTCCTGGACGACAGCAGCCGCCCCGGCGCCGACGGGGCCGGCGGCGTCGATCCCGAGTCGCTGCACGAACTCGCCGCACGGCACAGCCTGTCCGCCGCCCTCACCTGGACCGGCGACGCCGAGGACGGCAGCGTCGACGCCGTCTTCACCTCCGGCGACGCGGCCCCGGGGCCGCTGTACCGGCCCGGCGGCGGACGGCCGCTCGCCAACCACCCCGCCCCGTTCCGCGATGTCTCCGCGCTGATGCGGACGCTGCGCGCGCACGCCGCCGAGTTCCTGCCGGAGTACATGGTCCCCGCGGCCCTCGTTCCGCTGGACCGGCTCCCGGTGACGCCGAGCGGCAAGCTCGACGGCGCCGCCCTGCCCGTGCCCGACTACGCCGCGCTCAGCTCCGGCCGCGCCCCGCGCGACGCCCGCGAGGAACTGCTGTGCGCCCTGTACGCGCGGGCCCTCGGCGTGCGCTCGGTCACGATCGACGACGACTTCTTCGCGCTCGGCGGCGACAGCATCGTGGCGATCCAGCTGCTCGTGCTCGCCCGCGGCGCGGGCCTGCGGCTCACCCCGCGCGACGTCTTCCGGCACCGCACCGTCGCCGCGCTCGCCGAGGTCGCCCAGGAGGGCGGCCCGAACGACGCCACTACGGACGAGCAGGACACGCCCCTGCTGTCCCTGACGGACGCCGAACTCAGTGCCCTGCGCGGCGACCTCACGGTCACCGTCGACGAGGTGCTGCCCCTCGGCCCGCTGCAGGAGGGCTTCTTCTTCCACGCCCTCGTCGACGGCGCCGACCACGACGCCTATGTCGTGCAGCAGGCCGTGGAGCTGTCCGGCCCGGTCGACGGCGCCGCCCTGCGCCGCGCCATGGAGCGGCTCCTGGAGCGGCATGCCCCGCTGCGTGCCTGCTTCCGGCAGCTCGGCGACGGGCGCCCGGTCCAGGTCGTCGTCCAGGCCCCCCAACTGCCGTGGCGCGAGGTGGACCTGTCCGCGCAGGAGGACGGCGTGCGCCGTGGCCTCGCGGACGCCGTCGCCGCCGACGAGCGGGCGCGTCCCTTCGACCTCGCCCGCCCGCCGCTGCTGCGCTGCGCGCTGGTCCGGCTCGAAGAGGGCCGCAGCCGACTGCTGCTGACGTTCCATCACATCGTCGCGGACGGCTGGTCGCTGCCGGTGCTGCACCGCGAGCTGATGGCCCTCTACGCGCCCGACCCGGCGCCGCTCCCCGAGGTCCCCGCCTACCGGACCTACCTGCGCCGTATCGCCACCGCCGACCGGGACGCCGCCCGCGCCGCGTGGCGGTCGGCCCTGGCCGGGCTCGACGGGGCGACGCGCCTGGTGGACGTCCCCGCCGACGGCGGACCGGTCGAGCCCGCGCAGATCCGCGTGGAGCTGTCCGAGCGGGTCACCGCCCGCCTCGCCGCCCGCGCGCGCGAACTCGGGGTGACCCTGGGCACCGTCGTGCAGGGCGCCTGGGGTCTGCTGCTGGGCCGGCTGACCGGACAGCAGGACGTCGTCTTCGGCACCACCGTCTCGGGACGCGACGTCGCCGTCGACGGCATCGCCTCCATGGTCGGCCTGTTCATCAACACCCTGCCGACCCGGCTGGCCTGGGACCCGTCGGTGAGTCTGGGCGCGCTGCTGCGCCGTCTGCAGGACGAGCAGAGCGCGCTGCTGGACCACCAGCACCTCGGCCTCGCGGAGATCCAGCGGGCCGCCGGGCACGCGGGTGGCGGCGAACTCTTCGACACCCTCGTGGTCTTCGAGAACTACCCCGCCGAGACCGGCCTGGCCGACCCCTCGGGCGCCGTGCGCGTCACCGGCCACGCCTTCCACGACACCGTGCACTATCCGCTGGCGCTCATCGTGAAGCCCGGCCGCCGCATGGACCTGCGGCTCAAGCACCACGCGCGCAGGATCGACGCCGACGCCGTCCGCGCCCTCGCGGGCCGGCTCACGCTGCTGCTGGAGGCGATCGCCGACGACCCCGGGCGCCCCGTGGTCTCCGTCGACCTGCTCACCGCACACGAGCGGGACGCGGCCCACCTCGAAGGCGCCGCCCACGAGATCCCCGCCACCACGCTTCCCGCCGCCTTCGCGGCGCAGGCCGCCCGCACCCCCGGCGCCACCGCCGTCGTGTACGGGGCGACGACCCTGACGTACGCCGAACTCGACGCGCGCGCCGAGGCGCTGGCCGCGCGGCTGCGCGCACGCGGCGCCGGGCCGGAGCGCTTCGTCGCCGTCGCCGTTCCGCGTTCCGCGGAGCTGGTGGTCGCGCTGCTCGGCGTCCTGAAGTCCGGCGCGGCCTACTTGCCCGTCGACCTGGCCTACCCCGCCGACCGCGTGGCCCTCATGCTCGCCGACTCGGGCGCGACAACCGTCGTGACCACCGCGGCCGACGCCGCGCGGCTCCCCGTGGTGGACGGCCTGGCCCCGCTGCTGATCGACGCCCCCGCCGAGGACGGCCCCGCGCCCGTCGCGGGCGAGGCGGCCGGCCCTGACCACCCCGCGTACCTGATCTACACCTCCGGCTCCACCGGCCGGCCCAAGGGCGTCGTCGTCACCCACCGGGCCATCGTCAACCGCCTGGCGTGGATGCAGGGCGAGTACGGCCTGACGGCCGGGGACCGCGTCCTGCAGAAGACGCCGTCCAGCTTCGACGTCAGTGTGTGGGAGTTCTTCTGGCCGCTGTGCGAGGGCGCCGCCGTCGTCCTCGCCCGTCCCGACGGGCACCGCGACCCCGCGTACCTCGCCGGGCTCGTCCGCGAACAGGGCGTCACCACCCTGCACTTCGTCCCCTCCATGCTGGAGGCGTTCCTGAGCGCGCCGGAGGTGACCGCCGACCCGTCGTGGGCGGCGAGCCTGCGCCGCGTCCTCAGCAGCGGCGAGGCCCTGCCCGGCGGGGCCGCCGCGCGCTGGCAGGCGCTGACCGGCGTGCCGCTGCACAACCTCTACGGGCCCACCGAGGCCGCCGTCGACGTCACGTACCACCCGTTCGACGGCTCCCCCGGCACCACCGTGCCCATCGGGCGACCGGTGTGGAACACGGGACTGCGGGTGCTGGACGCGGGCCTTCGCCCGGTGCCGGACGGAGTGCCCGGCGAGCTGTACCTGACCGGTGTGCAGCTCGCCCGCGGCTACCACCGCCGCGCCGCGCTGACCGCCGAGCGCTTCGTCGCCGACCCGTACGGCCGGCCCGGCGAGCGGATGTACCGCACCGGCGACCTGGTACGCCGTCGTGCCGATGGCATCGTGGAGTACCTGGGCCGCACCGACCGCCAGGTCAAGCTGCGCGGCAACCGCATCGAGCCCGGCGAGACCGAGGCCGCCCTCGTCCGGCTGCCGGAGGTCGCCCAGGCCGCGGTGACCGTCCGCGAGCAGCGCCTCGTGGCGTACGTCGTCGCGGACCGGGGCGCCCGGCCCGACACCGGCGCGCTGCGCGCCGCCGTGGCCGAGGTGCTGCCCGCGCCGCTCGTCCCGGACGCCTTCGTGGTCCTGGACGCGCTGCCGCTCACGCCCAGCGGCAAGCTGGACCGGGCCGCGCTGCCCGCGCCGGAGGTGGAGCGTGCCGCCGCGCGCGCACCGCGCACCGACCGGGAGCGGACGCTGACGGAGGTCTTCGCGGCCGTGCTCGGCCTGGCCGACGCCGGACCGGACGACGACTTCTTCCTCCTCGGCGGCGACAGCATCAGCTCGATCGGCGTGGCCAGCCGGGCCCGCGCGGCCGGCCTGGAGCTGAGCCCGCGCGATGTGTTCGAGCACCGCACCCCGGCGGCGCTCGCCCTGGCCGCCCGCACCGGAGCCGTGGCCGCGGAGCGCACCGGGCCCGTCCGCCCCGACCTGACGCCGGAGGAGACCGCGCGCCTGCACGGGCTCGCCGGCGGGGCGCCGGCCGAGATCTGGCCGCTCGCCCCGCTCCAGGAGGGCCTGTTCTTCCACTCCGCGTACGACGACGGCGCCCTGGACGTCTACACCGTCCACGAGTCCTTCGACTTCGCCGAGCGCCTGGACGAGGACCGGCTGCGGGCCGCCGCCCGCACCCTGCTCGCCCGCAACCCCGGGCTGCGCGCCGGGTTCACCAGTGACGGGCTGCGCCAGCCGGTGCAGTTCATCGTCGAGGCGCCCGAAGTGCCGCTGGAGACGGTGGACCTGTCCGGGCTGCCCGCCGCCGAGCAGGACGCACGGCTCCGCGCGCTGATGGACGAGGAGCGCACCCGCCGCTTCGACCTCGCCGCGCCGCCCCTGTTCCGCATGCTGCTCGTACGGCGCGGCGCCGAGCGCGGCGACCGCCTCGTGATCGGCCGCCACCTGATCCTGTGGGACGGCTGGTCCGCGTGGCTCTTCCTCGACCAGCTCTTCGCCCTCTACGCGACGGGCGGCGACGACATCGGCCTCCCGCGACCCGGCTCGTACGGGGACTACCTGGCCTGGCTGGACACCCAGGACGACACCGCGGCCACCGCCGCCTGGCGCGCCGCCCTCGCCGGCCTGGAGGAGCCCACCCTGCTGGCCCCGGCCGTCGCCGACGCGGGACTCGAACCCGTCATCCCGGAACAGCTCGACGCGCTGCTCCCGGCGGCGCTCGGCGACTCGCTGCGCGAGCGGGCCCGGGCGCACGGCCTCACCCTCAACACGGTGCTCAACGCCGCCTGGGGTCTCACCCTGGCCTCGGCGACCGGCCGCACCGACGTCGTCTTCGGCACCACCGTCGCGGGCCGCCCGACCGAAGTGCCGGACGTGGGACACGTCATCGGCATGTTCCTCAACACCGTGCCCGCCCGGGTCGCCCTGCGTCCCGCCGAGTCCGTACTCGGCCTGCTGCGGCGGATCCAGGGCGAGCGGCTGGAGCTGATGCCGTACGAGTACCTGGGCCTCGGTGTGCTGCAGTCCGAGACCGGGCACCGCAGGCTGTTCGACACGCTCTTCGTGCTGCGCAACAACGACACCGAGGAGCGGCTGGAGCGGCTGCGCGCCGAGCACGGCGCCACCGCCGTCGCCAACGTCGACGCGACCCACTACCCCGTCAACCTGATCGTGACCCCGGGTCGGCGCGTCCTGGTCACCCTGGCGCACCGCCCCGACGTCATCCCGCACGAGGCCGCCCGCGCGCTGCTGGACCGCTTCACCCTGCTGCTGGGGCACATGGCGGAGGACCTGTCCGCGCCCGTCGGCGGGCTCGACCCGCTGCTGCCCGCCGAACACGCCGCGCTGGAGCGGGAGTGGGCCGGCAGCCGGGTGCCGGAGCCGACCGAGACGATCGCGGACCTGCTCGCCGCGCAGGCCGCCCGCACCCCGGACGCCACCGCCCTCGTCTTCGGCGACCGCGCCCTCAGCTACGCCGAGCTGGACGCCGCCGTGAACCGCACGGCCCGGCTGCTGCTCGCCCGCGGCGCGGGGCCGGAGAAGGTCGTGGCCCTGGGTCTGCCGCGCTCCCTGGACATGGTGGTGGCGCTGTTCGCGGTGCTGCGCACCGGTTCGGCCTACCTGCCGCTGGAGCTGGACCACCCGGCCGACCGGCTGTCCCTGATGCTGGAGGACGCCCGGCCGCTCCTCCTGCTCAGCAACGCCGCCGTGTCGGCCACGTTGGACTCCGCCACTGCGCGCGTGCTCCTGGACGACCCCGCCGTGGCCGCCGAACTCGCGGAGCTGTCCGACGCTCCGGTGACCGCGCGCTTCAGCCTGGAGCACCCCGCGTACGTCATCTACACCTCGGGCTCCACGGGCCGCCCCAAGGGCGTCGTCACCCCCTACCGGGGCCTGACGAACATGCAGCTCAACCACCAGAAGGAGATCTTCGCCCCGGCGATCGCCTCGGCGGGCGGGCGGCGGCTGCGGGTCGCGCACACCGTCTCCTTCGCCTTCGACATGTCGTGGGAGGAACTGCTGTGGCTGGTGGAGGGCCACGAAGTGCACATCTGCGACGAGGAGTTGCGGCGTGACGCGGAGGCCCTGACCGCCTACTGCGAGCGGCACCGCATCGACGTCGTCAACGTCACCCCGACCTACGCCCGCCTCCTCATCGAGGAAGGTCTGCTGGAGGGGCACGTCCCGCCGCTGGTGCTGCTCGGCGGCGAGGCCGTCCCCGAGACGGTCTGGGCGCGGCTGCGCGACACCGAGGGGACGTACGGCTACAACCTGTACGGCCCGACCGAGTACACCATCAACACCCTCGGAGGCGGCACCCACGACAGCGCCGCACCCACCGTCGGCCGCCCGATTCGCGGCACCCGCGCGCACATCCTCGACGCCTGGCTGCGGCCGGTGCCGGACGGCGTGCCCGGCGAGCTGTACATCGCGGGCGTCGGCCTGGCCCGCGGCTACCTGGACCGGCCGGGTCTGACCGCCGAGCGGTTCGTCGCCGACCCCTTCGGCGAGCCCGGCGAGCGGATGTACCGCACCGGCGACCTCGTACGCCGGGGCGCCGAGGGCAACCTCGACTTCCTCGGGCGCACCGACGACCAGGTCAAGATCCGCGGCTACCGCGTCGAGCCGGGCGAGATCGAGACCGCCCTCAGCCGCCACCCGCGCGTCTCCCAGGCCGCCGTCGTCGTCCGCGACGACCGGCTGATCGGCTACGTCGTGCCGACCCCCGCCGACCCCGCCGAGCGCGAGTCCGCCGAGCGCGCCCAGGTCGGCGAGTGGCAGGAGATCTACTCCGACGAGTACGAGGAGATCTCCACCGCCGTCTTCACCGAGGAGTACGCGGGCTGGGACAGCTCCTACGACGGGCAGCCCATCCCCTTCGAGGACATGCACGAGTGGCGCGAGGCCACCCTCGCCCGCATCCGCGAACTGCGGCCCCGCCGCGTCCTGGAGATCGGCGTCGGCTCCGGCCTGCTGCTGTCCCGCCTGGCGCCGGACGCCGAGGCGTACTGGGCGACGGACTTCGCCGCCCCCGTCATCCGCAAGATCGGCGAGGAGCTGCGGCGGGACCCGGAGCTGGCCGCCAAGGTGGAGCTGCGCTGCCGGCCCGCCGACGATCTGGAGGGGCTGCCCACCGGGTACTTCGACACGATCGTCATCAACTCCGTCGTCCAGTACTTCCCGAGCGTGGCCTACCTGGAGTCGGTCGTCCGCGGCGCCATGGAACTGCTCGCCCCCGGCGGCGCGCTCTTCGTCGGCGACGTGCGCAACCTGCGGCTCGCCCGCACCTTCCACACCGAGATCCAGCGTGCTCGCGGCACGGACCCGGCGGAGTTCGAGCGGTCCGTGGACCGCGCCCTGCGGCTGGAGAAGGAGCTCCTGGTCGACCCGGACTTCTTCGCCGCCCTCGGCTACGGCCTCGACCTGCGCACCAAGCGCGGCCTGCACCACAACGAGCTGACCCGGCACCGCTACGACGCGGTGCTCTACCAGGGCGAGCCCGCGGTGCGGCTGGGCGACGGGCCGGAGATCGCCTGGTCGCCCGCCCTTCCCGAGCGCCTGCGTGAGCAGCGCCCGGAGCGGCTGCGCGTCACCGCGATCCCGGACGGGCGGGTCACGCCCGGCGGCGTCGATCCCGAGACCCTGCACGACCTGGGCGCCGGGCTCGGCTACCGGGTGCTGACCACGTGGTCCGCGGAAGCGGGCGCCTACGAGGCCGTGTTCGTCCCCGGCGACACCACCGGGACGACCGGGACCACCGCCGGGCTGTACCGGCCGGGCGGCGGCACCGCCCCGTACGCCAACGACCCGGCGGCGGGCCGCGACGCGAGCGCGCTGGTGCGGGTGCTGCGCGAGGACCTGAAGCGGGAACTGCCCGAGTACATGGTCCCGGCGGCCTTCGTGACGCTCGACCGGCTGCCGATGAACGCCAACGGCAAGCTGGACGTGCGGGCGCTGCCGGACGCCGAACCGGCCGTGGCCCTCGGCGGCGGACGCGGCCCGCGCACCCCGCAGGAGGAGGTGCTGTGCCGGCTCTTCGCCGAGGTGCTGAGCCTGCCGTCGGTGGGCGCCGAGGACGACTTCTTCGACCTGGGCGGTCATTCGCTGCTGGCCACCCGCCTGGTGAGCCGGGCCCGTACGGAGCTGGGCGCCGAACTGGCCATCCGCGACCTCTTCGAGGCCCCGACGCCCGCGCAGCTCGCGGGCCGGGCGGACGCCGGCCGGCCCGCGCGCCCCGCGCTCACCGCGGCACCCGAACGTCCCGCACGCGTCCCGCTGTCCGCGGCGCAGCGCAGGCTGTGGCTGGTGGAACGCCTCACCGGCGGCGGCGCCGCGTACAACTTCCCGCTGGTCTTCCGGCTGCGCGGCGCTCTCGACCGCGAGGCGCTGCGGGAGGCCCTGCACGACGTGGCGGCGCGGCACGAGGCGCTGCGCACCCTCGTCGGCGAGCAGGACGGTGAGCCGTTCCAGCGGATCGTCCCGGCGGGCGACGCCCGGCCGGAGTTCACGGTCGCCGACGCCACCGAGACCGGCCTGCCCGGACTGATCGAGGCGGCGCAGCGCCGCCCGTTCGACCTGGCGGAGCAACTGCCGCTGCGCGGCGAGGTGTTCGCGGTCGGGCCGGACGACCACGTGGTGGCCGTCGTCCTGCACCACATCACCACCGACGAGTGGTCCGACCGCCCGTTCATGGCCGATCTGACGGCCGCGTACACCTCCCGCGCCGCGGGCTCGGCTCCGTCCTGGCAGCCGCTGCCCGTGCAGTACGCGGACTACACGCTGTGGCAGGAGCGGCTGCTCGACACCGTCGGCGCGGCGCAGGCCGGGTACTGGACGGAGCGGCTGCGCGACCTGCCCGAGGAGCTGACGCTGCCGCTGGACCGGCTGCGTCCCGCGGCGCCCACCGGCGCGGGCGCGGTCGTGCGGAGCGAGGTCCCCGCCGGCCTCGGCCGGGAGCTGCGGCAGCTGTCCGCCGCGACGGGCACCAGCATGTTCATGCTGTTCCAGGCCGCCACCGCCGCGCTGCTGCACCGGCTGGGCGCGGGCGACGACGTGCCGCTCGGCGCGCCCATCGCGGGCCGCACCGACGCCGGCCTCGACGACCTCGTCGGCTTCTTCGTCAACACCCTTGTGCTGCGTACCGACCTGTCCGGCGATGACCTGACGTTCCGTCAACTGCTTTCCCGGGTCCGTGAGTCCGCGCTGGAGGCGTTCGAGCACCAGGACGTGCCCTTCGACCGGGTCGTGGAGGCGGTGAACCCGCCGCGCGCGGCGGGCCGCAACCCGCTCTTCCAGGTGATGCTGGGCTACCACCACCGCCCCGACGGCGATCCCGACGTGTTCGGCCTGCCGACCGAGTGGTTCGACATGGACACCGGCACGGCCAAGTTCGACCTCGACTTCACCTTCGTCGACCACGGTGAGGCGAGGCCGCTGGCCCTGCTGCTGGAGTACGCGACCGACCTCGCCGACGAGGGCACCGCCGCGCTGCTCGTGGACCGGCTGGTACTGCTGCTGCGGCAGGCCGCCGCGCACCCGGACCGCCCGCTGTCCGAGTTCGACCTGCTGACGGCCGCCGAGCACGAGGCCGCCGAGGGAGTCTGGAACGCCACCGCGTACCCCGTCGAGACCCGCGCCGTACCGGAGATCTTCGCCGACACCGTACGAGCGCACCCGGACCGGACCGCGCTGGTGACCTCCGAGGGCGCGCTGACCTTCGGCGAACTGGGTGCCCGCGTCGACGCCGTCGCCACCCTGCTGCGCCGGCACGGCGCGGGCGAGGGCACCGTGGTGGGCCTGGCCCTCCCCCGGCACGCCATGGTCCCGGCGATCCTGGGCGTGCTCGCCTCCGGCTCCGCCTATCTGCCGCTCGACCCGGCACTCCCGGCCGAGCGGCTGGAGTTCATGCTCCGTGACGCGGGCCCGGTGTGCCTGCTGACCACCGCGGAACTGGCCGAACGGCTCCCGGCGGCACCGGGCGTCGAACGGCTGCTGATGGACGGCCCGCCGGCCGGGGGGCAGGAGTTCGTGCGCCCGGCCGCGTACCCCGCCCTGGGCGCCGCGTACACGATCTACACCTCCGGCTCCACCGGCACCCCCAAGGGCGTCATCGGCACCCACCGGGGACTGTCGAACCTCTTCGGCGCCCATCTGCGCGACATGATCGAGCCGGCGGTCCTGGCCGCCGGCCGGGAGGTCCTGAAGGCCGCGCACACCGCCTCGTTCAGCTTCGACGCCTCCTGGGACCCGCTGCTGTGGCTGCTGGCCGGCCACGAACTGCACGTCGTGGACGAGACGACGATGACCGACCCGGCCGCGCTCCTCGCGCACCTGGCGGGGACCGGCACCGACTACGTCGATCTCACCCCGACCTACCTGGTCGAGCTGATGCACCACGGCTTCCTCGCGCCAGGCGGTCACGCCCCCGCCGTCCTCACCGTCGGCGGCGAGGCCACGCCGTCCGCCCTGTGGCGGCAGTTGGCCGGGCTGCCGGGCACCGCGGTGCACGACCTGTACGGCCCCACCGAGGCCTCCGTGGACGCCTACGGACGCCACGGCGGGGCCACGGAGTGGGCGGCGCCGGTGGACAACACGCGCGTGTACGTCCTGGACGCGCGGCTGCGCCCGACGCCGCCCGGCGTGCCCGGCGAGCTGTACCTCGCCGGCGCCGGCCTGGCCCGCGGCTACCTCGGCCGCCCGGACCTCACGGCGGAGCGCTTCGTCGCCGACCCCTTCGGGGAGCCGGGCGAGCGCATGTACCGCACGGGCGACCTGGCGCGTCGCCGGGCGGACCACACCCTGGAGTACCTGGGCCGTGCCGACGACCAGGTCAAGATCCGCGGCTTCCGCGTGGAGCCCGGCGAGATCGAGTCCGTCCTCACCGCGGACCCTGCCGTCTCCGCGGCGTCCGTCGTCGTCCGCGAGGACACCCCCGGCGTGCTCCGTCTCGTCGCGTACGTCGTGCCCGCCCCCGGCCGGAACGCCGACCCGGCGGTGCTGCGCGCCCGAGTCGCCGCCGCGCTGCCCGAGCACATGGTGCCCGCCGCCTTCGTCGGTCTCACGTCCCTGCCGCGTACCGTCAACGGCAAGCTGGACCGCGCCGCGCTGCCCGCACCCGACCTGTCCGCGGCCGTCGGCGGCCGGCTGCCCCGCACCCCGCGCGAAGAGGTCCTGTGCGAGCAGTTCGCCGCCGTGCTGGGCCTGGAACGGGTGGGCATCGACGACGACTTCTTCGTCCTCGGCGGCCACTCGCTGCTCGCGATGCGGCTGATCAGCCGGGTCCGCACCGTGTTCGGCGCCGAAGTGTCGCTGCGCGCCGTCTTCGACGCGCCGACCGTCGCCGGGCTCGCCGCCGTGCTCGACGGCCCCCGCGCCGCCGCCCGTCCGGCCCTGACCGCCGGGCGTGCCGTCCCGGAGCGGCTGCCGCTGTCCTCCGCCCAGCGGCGGCTGTGGCTGCTGCACCAGGTGGACGCCGCCGACCCCTCCTACAACCTCCCGACCGCCTGGCGCCTCACCGGCGCCCTGGACCGCGCCGCGCTGGAGGCGGCACTGAACGACCTCGTCGCCCGCCACGCCACCCTCCGCACGGTCTTCCCGGCCGTGGACGGCGTGCCGTACCAGCGGGTGCTGGAGCCGGAGCAGGCACGGGTGACGCTCGGCGCCGTCCCGGAGGACGAGCTGCCCCGGATCGCCGCGCGACCGTTCGACCTGGAGCGTGAACTCCCGCTGCGCGCCGCGCTGTCCGAGACCGGGCAGGACGAGAACGTGCTGCTCCTCGTCCTGCACCACATCGCCACCGACGAGTGGTCGGACCGGGCCCTGCTCTCCGACCTCGGCGCGGCCTACGCGGCGCGCGCCGCCGGCCGTGCCCCCGACTGGGCACCGCTGCCGGTCGGTTACTCCGACTACACCCTGTGGCAGCGGGAGCTGCTGGAGCGGTCCGGCGACGACCTGCTCGCCTACTGGACCGAGGCGCTGCGCGACCTGCCCGAGGAACTGGCGCTGCCCACCGACCGGCCGCGTCCCCTGGAGTCCTCGCACACCGGCGGCACCGTCGGCTTCACGATCAGGCCCGAGGCGGAGCGCGCCCTGCGCGCACTGGCGCGCCGCGAGGGCGCCAGCATGTTCATGGTCTCCCAGGCCGCCGTCGCCGCGCTGCTGCACCGGCTCGGCGCGGGCGACGACATCCCGCTCGGCGCGCCCGTCTCCGGGCGCGCGGACGAGCGTCTCGAGGGCCTGGTCGGCTTCTTCGTCAACTCCCTTGTGCTGCGCACCGACCTGTCCGGCGACCCCGGCTTCGCGGAGGTGCTGCGCCGCGTCCGGACGGCCGACCTGGCCGCGTACGAGCACCAGGACCTGCCCTTCGAACGCCTGGTGGAGGCCCTCAACCCGGCCCGCTCGCTCGCCAGGCACCCGCTCTTCCAGGTCATGGTCGTCCACCTCGCCGAGCGCGGCGGCACGCCCGTGCTGCCGGGCCTCACGGTCCGGCCGGTGCCGGCCGGCCAGGACACCGCCAAGTTCGACCTCAGCTTCGACTTCGTCGAGCAGGGCGAGGGCAACGGCATCCAGGGCTGGATCGAGTACAGCGCCGACCTCTTCGACCGCCCCACCGCCGAACTGCTGGCCCGGCGCGTGGAACGGCTGCTGGAGCAGGTCTCGGCCGAGCCGGAGCGGCCGGTCGCCCTCCTCGACGTGCTGGACGGGGAGGAACGCCTCCGGGTGCTGGAGCACTGGAACGCCACCGGTCACGCCGTGCCGGACCTCACCCTCCCGGAACTGTTCCGCGCCCAGGCCGTAGCCACCCCGTCCGCGACCGCCCTGACGGTCGAGGACGCCACGGTGACCTACGCCGAGCTGGACGCGCGCGTCGAACGCCTCGCCCACGTCCTCACGGGCGCCGGTGTCGGCCCGGAGTCCACCGTCGCCGTCGCGCTGCCGCGCTCGGCGGCCCTCGTCGTCACCCTGCTCGCGGTGCACCGCGCGGGCGGCGCCTATCTGCCGCTCGACACCGACTACCCGGCGGAGCGGCTGGCGTTCATGCTCGCCGACGCCCGCCCGGCGTGCGTGGTGACGGCGGACGGCGTGACCCTGCCGGACACCGACGCGCCGCTCCTGCTGGTCGACACCGACGGCACCCCGCCGGGGCAGGCCCCCACCGGTTCGCTCCCGCGGGCGTACGACCCGCGCCACCCCGCGTACGTCATCTACACCTCCGGCTCGACCGGCCGCCCCAAGGGCGTGGTCGTGCCGCAGGAGGGCATCGTCAACCGCCTGCTGTGGATGCAGGACGCCTACGGCCTCACCCCGGACGACCGCGTGCTGCAGAAGACGCCGTCGAGTTTCGACGTCTCCGTCTGGGAGTTCTTCTGGCCGCTCATCACCGGCGCGACACTCGTCGTGGCGCGCCCCGAGGGCCACAAGGACCCGGCCTACCTGGCCGCCCTGATCCAGCGGCGCGGTGTCACGACGGCGCACTTCGTGCCGTCGATGCTGCGGGCCTTCCTGGACGAGCCCGCCGCGGCGGGCTGCGCGAGCCTGCGCCGCGTCCTGTGCAGCGGCGAGGCACTGCCCGCGCCGCTGACGGTCCGCTTCCACCAGGTGCTGGGCGCGGCCGGGTTGCACAATCTCTACGGCCCCACGGAGGCGTCGGTCGACGTCACCGCCCATGAGGCCGCTCCCGGTGCGGCCGCCGTGCCGATCGGCCGGCCGGTGTGGAACACCCGCACCTATGTGCTCGACGCCGCGCTGCGCCCGGTGCCGCCGGGCGTGCCCGGCGAGTTGTACCTCGCCGGTGTCCAGCTGGCGCGCGGCTACCTCGGCCGCGCCGGGCTGACCGCCGAGCGCTTCGTCGCGGACCCGTACGGTCCGGCGGGGAGCCGCATGTACCGCACCGGCGATCTGGCGCGCTGGAGGAGCGGCGGGGAGCTGGAGTTCCTGGGCCGGGTGGACGACCAGGTCAAGCTGCGCGGTTTCCGCGTCGAACCGGGCGAGATCGAGAGCGTGCTGACCCACGGGGCGGGCCTCGCGCGGGCGGCCGTCGTGCTGCGCGACGAGCGCCTGGTGGCGTACGTCGTGCCCGCCCCCGGACAGGAGGCGGACGTGGCGGCCCTGCGCGCCCACGCGGCCACCGCACTGCCGGAGCACATGGTGCCCGCCGCCTTCGTCGTCCTGGACGCCCTGCCGCTCACGCCGAACGGCAAGCTGGACCGCGCGGCGCTGCCCGCGCCGGACTTCGCCGCCGAGGTCACCGCGACCGCGCCGCGCACCCCGCGCGAGGCGCGGATGTGCGAGCTGTTCGCCGCCGTCCTCGGCCTCGAACGCGTCGGTCCCGACGACGACTTCTTCCGGCTGGGCGGCGACAGCATCATCGCGATGCAACTCGTCGTCCGGGTCCGCGCCGCGGGTCTGACGATCACCCCGCGCGACGTCTTCCGGCACAAGACGCCGGCCGGCCTGGCCGCCGTCGCCATCGACACCGTGCGCCAGGACACCTCCGACGAGGCCGCGCTGCTGCCCGACCTCACCGACGCCGAACGCGCCGAACTCCCGGGCACCGGCGCGGCGGAACTGCTGCCGCTCTCGCCGCTCCAGTCGGGCCTGCTCTTCCACGCCTCCTTCGACAGCGGCGACCATGGCCCCGACGTCTACACCGTCCAGGTGTCGTACGACATCGAGGGCCCGGTCGACGCCGAGCGGCTGCGCGCCGCCGGGCAGGCACTGCTCGACCGGCACGAGAGCCTGCGCGCCGGCTTCCGCTACCTCTCCTCGGGCCGTCCCGTGGCCGTGGCGCCGCGCTCGGTGCCGCTGCCCTGGCGCCAGGTGAACGTCCCGGCCGGTGACGGGGAGTGGGAGCGCCTGCTGCTCCAGGAGCGGCGCCGCTTCGACCCGGCGGAACCGCCGCTGCTGCGGCTGCTGCTGGCCCGGACGGACGACGGCGGCCACCGCCTGGTGCTGTCGCACCAGCACCTGCTGCTCGACGGCTGGTCGGTGCCCCGCCTGATGGCGGAACTCGCCGCCCTCTACAACGGGAGCACTCCGCCCGCCACCGCCCCCTACCGCGACTACCTGCGCTGGCTGTCCCGGCAGGACACCGCGGCCTCCGCCGCCGCCTGGGCCGGGGCGCTGGACGGGCTGGAGGAGCCCACGCACCTGGTGCCCGCCGACGCCAACCGGGCGCCGGTCGTGCCCAGCACCCACACCGTCGAGGCCGACGAGCGGCTGACGGATGCGCTCGGCGCGCTCGCCCGGCGCCGCGGCCTGACCGTCAACACCCTGGTGCAGGCGGCTTGGGCGATCGTGCTGTCGCGGCTGACCGGCCGGGACGACGTGGTGTTCGGCGCGACGGTGGCCGGCCGGCCGCCGGAGCTGGACGGTGTCGAGTCGATGATCGGCCTGTTCATCAACACCGTGCCCGTCCGCGTACGGCTGCGCCCGCAGGAGCCGGTCGGGACCCTCCTGGACCGCCTGCAGGACGAGCAGTCACGGCTCCTCCCCCACCAGTACCTCGGTCTGGCGGACATCCAGCGCGGCGCCGGGCTCGGCGACCTCTTCGACACGCTGATGGTCTTCGAGTCCTACCCGGTCGCGGAGGACGCGGAGGGCGACGACGCGGCCCTGCGCCTGTCGGTGCGCGAGCACGAGGACTCCACGCACTACCCGTTCGCCTGGGCCGTCGAACCGGACGAACGCCTTCGCCTGACGGCCGAGTTCCGTCCCGACCTGTTCACCCCGGCCGCGGCCGCGCGCATCGCGTCGGCCATGGTCACCGTCCTGGAGGCGATGGCCGGCGACCCGGACACCGCCGTCGGGCGCCTCGACATCCTCGGCGACGCCGACCGGCGCATGCTGCTGGAGACCTGGAACGACACGGCTCTGCTCGCGCAGGCGCCGGACGCCACCGTCCCCGCCCTGTTCGCCGCGCAGGCCGCGGCGTCCCCGGACGCGGTCGCCGTCACCGACGCGACCGCGACGTGGACCTTCGCCGAACTCGCCGCCCGCACCGGTCGGCTCGCCCGGGTGCTGGCCGGCGCCGGCGCGGGACCCGAGGGGATCGTGGCGCTGGCGCTGCCGCGCACCGCCGACCACATCACGGCGATCCTGGCCGTGATGACGGCGGGCGCCGCCTATCTGCCCATCGACCCCGACCTGCCCGCCGACCGCGTGCTCGACATGCTGGCCGACGCGGCGCCGCGGCTGATCCTCACCACGGACGCCCTGGCCGGCTCCCTGCCGGACACCGACGTCCCGGTGCTGCGCCTGGACGCCCTCGGCGGTCTCCCGGAGGCGGCACCGCAGTCCCCGGCACCCGACCACCCGGCGTACGTCATCTACACCTCGGGCTCGACGGGCCGCCCCAAGGGCGTCGTCGTCACCCAGCGCAGCCTCGCCAACCTCTTCCACAGCCACCGCCACGACCTCCACGACCGCGCCAAGGAGCTGACCGGCCGCCGCCACCTGCGGGTCGGACACGCCTGGTCGTTCTCCTTCGACGCCTCCTGGCAGCCGCACCTGTGGCTGCTCGACGGGCACGCGCTGCACATCGTGGACGACGAGACGCGCCGCGACGCGGATCTCCTCGCCGCCCTGATCCGCGACGAGGGACTGGACTTCATCGAGGTGACCCCGTCGCTGCTGGCGCAGATGGCGGACGCGGGCCTGATCCGCGACGGCAACTGCCCGCTGGCGGTGGTCGGCGTCGGCGGCGAGGCCGTGCCGGACGCCCTCTGGTCGCGGCTGGCCGCGCTGGAGGCCACGGAGGCGTTCAACCTGTACGGGCCCACCGAGGCCACCGTGGACGCCCTCGTCGGCCGGGTGGCGGAGAGCGACCGCCCGGTCGTCGGCCGCGCGGTGCACAACACGCGGGCCTATGTCCTGGACGCCTCGCTGCGCCTGGTGCCGCCCGGCGTCACCGGCGAGCTGTACCTCTCCGGCGCGGGACTCGCCCGCGGCTATCTGGGCCGTCCGGACCTGACGGCCGAGCGCTTCGTCGCCGATCCGTACGGTCCGGCCGGCGCCCGGATGTACCGCACCGGCGACCTCGCGCGGTGGACGGATAACGGACAACTCGCATACGCCGGCCGCTCCGACGACCAGGTCAAGATCCGCGGCTACCGGGTCGAACTCGCCGAGGTCGAGGGCGCGCTCGCCGCACACGAGTCCGTCGCCCAGGTCGTCGTCACCGCCCGCGAGGACCGTCCGCGCGTCCGGCAGCTGGTCGGCTACGTCGTCCCCGCCGAGGGACACGCGGCCGACCCCGCCGCCCTGCGCGCCCACGCCGCGGCGACCCTGCCCGAGTACATGGTCCCGGCCGCCGTGGTCGTCCTGGACCGGCTGCCGCTGCTGTCCAACGGCAAGCTGAACCGAAAGGCGCTGCCCGCACCGGACTTCACCACCGGAACGGGCGGCCGCAAGCCGGCGAGCGACACCGAGCGCACCCTGTGCGGGATCGTCGCCGAGGTGCTGGGCCTGCCGGCGGAGGCCGTCGGCACCGACGACGACTTCTTCGCCCTGGGCGGCGACAGCATCGTCGCCATGCAGTTCGTCAGCCGCGCCCGTGCGACCGGGCTGCGGATCACCCCGCGCCAGGTGTTCCAGCTCCGGGACGTGGCCTCGCTCGCCGAAGCCGCGGTCCCGCTCGCCGGCGACGAGTTGATCCGTACGCACGACGACGGGACGGGCCTGGTTCCGCTCACCCCGATCATGCACGCCCTGCGCGAGCGCGGCGGCCCGATCTGGGGCTACCACCAGGCCGCCCTGCTGCAGACCCCGGCGGACATGGACGAGAAGGGGCTGCTGGCCGTCCTGCGGACCGTCGCCGACCGGCACGACATGCTGCGCGCCCGCCTGGAGCGCACGCGCACCGAGCCGTGCTCCACCGGCGGGAGCGGCGGGCCCCACGAAGAATGGGCGCTGCGGGTGCCCGCCCCGGGCACCGTGGACGTGGCGTCCTGGCTCGCCCGCGCCGACGTCGCCGGAGCGGACGACGCGGGGCTGCGCGAGGCGATCGCCGCCCACGCGGTCACCGCCCGGGCCGGACTCGACCCGGACACCGGTGACATGGTGCGCGCGGTGTGGTTCGACGCGGGGCCGGGACGGCCGGGCCGCCTGCTGCTGCTCGTCCACCACCTCGTGGTCGACGGCGTGACCTGGCGCATCCTGCTCCCCGACCTCGCGACGGCCTGGGAGGCCGTCGCGGCGGGCCGCACCCCGGAGCTGCCGCCGGTGGACATCTCCTTCCGCCGCTGGTCGGAGCTGCTGACCGCCCGCGCCCAGGACCCGGCCCGCGAGGACGAACTGCCCTGGTGGACCTCGGTTCTCGCGGACGGCGCGGGCCTGCCCCTGGCCCGGCCGCTGGACACGGCACGCGACACGGTGGAGAGCACCCGCTACCTGTCGCTGACCCTGCCCGCCGAGATCACCGAACCCCTGCTCGGCCGGGTCCCGGCCGCGTACGGGGCCAGCGTCAACGACGTGCTGCTGACCGCGTTCGCGCAGGCGGTCGCCGACTGGCGGACCCGCGTACTCGGCGCGGAGCCCGGCAGCGCGGTCCTGGTCGACCTCGAAGGCCACGGCCGCGAGGAGGAACTGGCCGGCAACGCCGACCTCTCCCGCACCATCGGCTGGTTCACCAGCGTCGTCCCGGTCCGCCTGGACCCGGGCGCCGCGGGGCTCGACCCGGAGGAGGCCGTCGCCCGCGTCCGCGAGCACCTGACCGCCCTCCCGGCAGCGGGCGTCGGCCACGGGCTGCTCCGCCACCTCAACCCGGTGACGGGGCCCGAGCTGGCCCGACTGGCCGAACCGCAGATCGAGTTCAACTACATGGGCCGCTTCGACGTCCCCGAGGCCGCCGACTGGTCGTACGCGCCCGAGGGCGACGCCGCGGACCTCGACGCCGACCCCGGGATGCCCATGTCCCACGCCCTCACCCTCAACGCCCTGACCGAGGACCGCCCCGGCGGCCCCGAGCTGGGCGCCCACTGGGCCTACGCCGGCGGACTCCTCACCGAGGAGGCCGTCCGGGATCTGGCACAGACCTGGTTCCGGGCCCTTCAGGCCCTGGTCACACGGAAGGAATCCACCCGATGAGCAGCAACCCCTTCGAGAACCCCGACGGCGTCTACTCCGTCCTGGTCAACACCGAGGGCCAGCACAGCCTGTGGCCCGACTTCGTCGACGTCCCCGCGGGCTGGACGGTCGCCCACGGCCCGGCCGGCCGCCACGAGTGCCTGGAGTACGTCGAGACCCACTGGACGGACCTGCGCCCGAAGAGCCTCGTCGAGGGAGCCTGACCGGGAAGCACGGTGAAGGGGCCGGCCCGCACGGTGCGGGCCGGCCCCTTCGTCGGGGCGCGCCCGGATGCGGAAGGCACGCTCAGGGGGCGGCGTGTCCGCAGTGGTCCCCGGGACCGGGCCTGTCGATCACTGTGGTCCGGGCAACTGCCCCAGGAAGTCCAGGAGTTGCCGGTTGACCTCGTCGGGGCGCTCCTGCTGGGTCCAGTGACCGCAGCCGGGCAGGATCAGACCGCGCCACAGCCGCGGTGCCGCCTCCTCGACGGTGCGCAGCGTGGCGTCCGGGCCGCGCAGGCCGATGACCATGTCACGGTCCCCGCCGATGTACAGCGCCGGCACCTCGATCCGGCGCCCGCGGAAGGCCGCGAGCAGCTCCCAGTTGCGTTCGATGTTCCGGTACCAGTTCAGCCCGCCGGTGAAGGCCCGGGCGCCGTGACGGCCGTAGTCGCCGGCGAAGACGTCGATGTCCTCCTGGGAGAGCCAGTCCGGCAGCCGCTGCGGTTCCGGCATCGTGTCCAGCAGCGTGCCACCGTCGGGAACGATCCACGGGCCGGGCGGATCGTTGGCCGGGTTCTCCCCCGAGCCGCCGGAGAGGATCCGGCGGAAGGTGGCCGCGGGGTCCCGGGCCAGCGCCGCGTCGGCGACCCCGGGTTCCTGGAAGCCGATCTGGTAGAAGCCTTCGCCGAACGTCTTGCGGGTGACCGACGGCGGGGTCATCCCTCCCGGCAGAACGGGCGGGACGCTCAGGCCCGCCACGGCGCGCACGACGTCCGGGCGCATCATGGCCGTCGCCCAGGCGACGGGGGCGCCCCAGTCGTGGCCGACGAGCACCGCCCTCTCCTCGCCCAGCGCGTCGACCAGCCCGATGACGTCTCCTGTGAGGTGGAGCAGGCTGTACTCCTCGACCGCCCGGGGCTGCTCACTGCGCGCATAGCCACGCTGGTCGGGGGCGGCGACCCGGTACCCCGCCGCGGCGAGCGGGCCCATCTGGTGCCGCCACGAGTACCAGCTCTCCGGGAATCCGTGGAGCAGGACCACCAGCGGTCCCTCGCCCTGTTCCGCGACATGCAGCCTGACGCCGTTGACCGTGACGTACGTGTGCTGGACCTGGCCCGGCATTGCCACCTCCGAATCGGACTTCCATTCCCCCTGCGAGCGGTTCCGGACAGCGCTGCGAGAGGTCCTCATCCGGCGGCGGCAGGCGGGCCGACGACCGCGACGACGCTGCGCCACAGGGCCTTGGGGTTGGCGTATCCGGGGAAGCGCCGCATCATCTCGTCGAAGAACTCCTCGGGCGTGCGGGTGCCCTCCTCGACGAGCCGCCGGAAGGTGTCGAGGTAGGTCCGCGTCCGCTGGACGGCGCCTCCGTCGTCGGGCTGCGTCTTGTCCTTGTGGCCGGCCACCGCGTACTTCGGATCCAGCGCCTCGATGGTGTCCAGCGCCCGGTACCACGACCGCAGTCCGCCGTTGCCGGACTCGTTCAGGTACTGGTGGCAATGGTTGTAGACCGAGTCGCCCGCGACGAAGAGGCCGATGGAGGGCACCCACAGCCCGGATGTGTCGTCGGTGTCGGTGTGGCCGAGCTCGACCGCCTTCAGCACATTGCCCTCGAGTTCGAAGCCCTCCGCCGGGACGATCTCCGGGTGGACCTCTCCCTGGCTGACCTGGCCGGGGAACCGGACCTCCCACTCCGCGCCGCGGTTCTCGTGCTCCCTGCGCACGTACGCGGCGGTGCCGGCGGTCGCGTACACCCTGGCTCCCGGGAAGCGTTCCAGCAGCGCGGGGGCGCCGAACCAGTGGTCGCCGTGGCCGTGGGTGAGGTAGATCGCCGTCAGGTTCCTGTCGAACGAAGCGATCCAGTCGCCGATCACGCGGACGTGTTCGTGTGTCCACGGGGTGTCGACGAGGACGGCGTCCCGCTCACCGGTGACGAGCGTCGATGACACGGGGGATGCGACCGCCGGGTAGCCGTGCGGCACGGGCGGCGTGCCGTGTTCGAGGGTCGGGTCGGCGACGTGAACGTGAAAACGGAGGCCAGATGTCATGGTGCGTGACTTTCCTTGTGTGAGGTGGGCTCGTCAGCCGGCTGCGGCGGGGACGAGGTGCCGGGTGAACCAGTCCGTCGCGCCGCCGCCCGTCGCGGCGAAGTGCTCGACATACGCGTCGAAGTGCCCGCCTTCGTACGTGATGAGCTCCTTGGGCTCGCCCGCACGCTCATATGCGGCGAGCGCCATGTCCGTCGGCGTCATCGTGTCGTTCGTGGCGACGATCATGAGCAACGGCGTCGGCGCGATGCGGTCGATCCACACGCCGGGGTCGTACATCTGGGCTTTGAGGGTGGAGCGCAGCGTGATCTTGCGGTCGAAGCGCCCCAGGTCACCCAGCGGGAACCGGTCCTCGTAGGCGATCAACGCCGGGTCCTTGTACACCGAAGGCACATCCGGGTCCGTGGTGACCAGGAGTTGGCGATCGGGATCGGCGCCGCGCAGCTGCGCGCGTTCGTCGGCGTTGAACCGGTCCTGGAGCGCTTGCGTCGCCTCGGCGCCGGGGTTGCGGCGCTTGCCCTGCTCGTAGCCGCTGATGGTCGGCACCTGGGCGACGACCGCCTTGATCCGCGGGTCGCTGCCGGCGAGCACGAGGGCGTGGCCGCCGGCGTAGCTGGAGCCGAACAGGCCGATGCGGTCGGGGTCGACGCCGGGCAGTTCCTGTAGGTAGGTGATGACGCGGCGCCAGTCGAGGATCTGCCGCCACGGGTCGATGTCGTGGCGGGGCCATCCGCCGCTGAGACCGAAGCTGCGGTGGTCGTGGATGATCGCCACGAATCCGGCCTCCGCGAACCGCTCGGCGTAGTGCATCAGGCCGCCTTCGGCCAGGCCTCGGAAGCCGTGGGCGACGGTGATCGCCGGGGCGGGCGCCGTCAGCTCCGCGTGGCGCAGGACCCAGGCGTGCAGTCCGATGCGTCCTTCGGCCGGGATCCAGTGTTCTTCGCGTTCGAGCGCCATCGGTTGTCCTCTCCATGTCGCGTCCTTGTCGCGTCCTTGTCGCGTCGGCGCGGGTGCGGGTGTGTGCCTGCGCCCGCCGCCTATCCGAGCGTCGTCAGAAACCCGGCCATCACGTGGGCCAGCTCCCGCGGCCGTTCCAGGTGGGGCAGGTGACCGGCATCGCGGACCTCGGCCACGCGGGCGTCGGCGAATCTGCCGGCGACCTCGGTGCGCAGCGTCTCCTCCGGGAAGAACGTGTCGTCGGTGACGACCACGAGAGTGGGGGCCGTGACACACGACGGCCGGCGGCCCTGCGGGTGCCCGCCGATCCACGAGGCCAGGGACTGGAGACTGGCGCGTTCGGTCTCCGGCGGGGTGGAGATGACGATGCGCAGCGTCGTCGTGTCGGATCGGTCGATGGCGAGCCGGGTCCGCGACAGCGCCGCGGTGACCCTGTCGAGCTCACGCCCGTCGGCCCGGAAGGCTTCCACGACGTCGGCGGGCAGTGGCCAGCCGGCGAGCGGCGCCGGGGTCACCAGCACCAGCCCGCTGAGCGTGTCGGACAGCTGGGTGGCGGCGAGTTCCGCGACCGGGCCTCCCATGGACTGGCCGACGACGACGATGCGCTCCTGCGGCCGCTGGACGTGACGGACGACCTCGACGACCTGGGAGGCGAAGTCCTCCAGCAGTCCGGCGGTGTCCTCGTCGCGACGGCCGACCTCCTTGCGCTGGACGGAGACGATGCGCCGGCCAGCCGCGGCACCGGACCGGACGAGCTCGTCGATGACCCACTGCCAGCCCGGTGCGCTGTCGCGCCAGCCGTGTGTGAAGACCAGCAGCCCGGCGTCGCCGTCGCCGGCGTGGAGGTACTGGATGCCCGACGGTGTGAACCGCTGTGCGAGAGCGACGCTGGAGGTCACGGGCCCTCACCCCGGCGGATCGGCCAGACCTGGTCCAGCGTGTCGGAGTCGGTGAAGGCCGTTTCGATGGCCACGATGCGCAACCCGTCGCTGCGGCGGGCGATGACGAAGTGCACGGCCAGGCGCTCGATCTCCGAGTCGTCCGCGCGGCAACGCGACCAGATCACGTCAATGGCGCCGCCGTACTGGTTGAAGACCGTGACGCGGTGGTCGAGCACCGCGGTGTGCGTGTAGTCCGCCGCCTGCAGGCGGTCGAACGTGGCCTGGAACCACGCGGTGACGTCCTCCGCCGTGAGGGCGAGGGAGACCGGCCCGCTCTCGTCCCCGACCCAGAGCGGAGCCGCCCAGTAGTCGCTGATGAAGGAGGCGTCATTCGAGGTCTCCACGGCGGTGACCCACCGCGGCAGGTAGTTCTCGAAGAACCAGCCGGTGATCTCGGCATACGTCGCGTCGAGCGCGGCGCGATCGGACGCTTGCGTCATTGCTGGAACCTCTCCGTGAATGGACGGGTCGGCCGCCATGGACGGGCCCGCGCGCGCTTGCACGCCAGAAATAACCGTAGGGTTTTCGCCGACCGAATTACGCGGCGAATCCACCGGAGGCGAATTGTTCACTCGCAGACGGCGGGCATCCGGACCAACGGCAGCCCGGCCCGCCTGCTGGTCCGCGGGGCATTCCCGCCTGCTCTCAGTTCTCCGGGCCGGGTCTCGTGGAGCCCGAGGCAGACCTTTCGGCGGTGTCGACGGGTGACCACTCCGCCGCACGGCCGTCGAGCACCACGCACTCGGAGGCCGCCTCGCCGGGTGCTCTTTCCGGGCCGAGCGCCGTGAATTTCGTCAACGCCGGATTCGAATTCACCGGCAAAGCCGTGCAGTTGGTCGGCCACGTTGCAGCTCGCTTGCGATCTGCAAGTCGGGCGCACGCCACATCAGGCCCTCCCCCGTCCCCCACCGGAAAACCGGTGGAACGGCGCCACTGTGCGCCGTTACCGTGCTGCCGAACCGAGTCCCCGAGGCAAGGACGTCCCGTTGTACACCGTGTGAGACCTCCCGAGCGCTGATCTGTCGCGCGTCGCACCTGTGCGCCGCGCTGCTTTTTGCTGCGGACTTCTCACTGGAACCGGTGTACTTCTGTGTCCGAAACCTGGGTGGTCATACCCACCTGCCTGCCTCTCGTTCTCCGCCGCTGTCACGCGTGCGCGTCGGAACGCTTCCGGGCGAACGGCAAATTCCGCGTCAACGCCAACCACAAGCTGCTCGACGCCTGGCTCCTCGTGCTCTGCACCGCTTGCGGGGAGACCGCGAAGCTCACGGTCCTGGAGCGGGTGAACGTGCGCTCCGTACGACCTGAGCTGCTGGACCGGCTGCACGACAACGACCTCGGCCTGACAGCCGAGTTGCTCCAGGATCCGGTCGTGCGGCGCCGGAATCGCATCGCCCTCGACTGGGAGGACGCCTGGCGCCTCGACACCGGTGGACCGGACCACCCGGACCGCGAGGTGCTGGACGTCTCGGTCCGCTTCGCGGCGCGGATCCCCGTCCGTCCGGTGCGGCTGATCGCCGAAGGCTGTGGTCTCTCCCGGGCCGAGGTCGAACGACTGATCACCGAGGGGAGGCTCGTCTCGGCGATCCGGCTGAACGGCAGGCTCTCCGGCGACTTCACCTTCACGCTCAAGCGCTGAGCCCTACCCCGGCCCAGGGGCCTGTCCGGCGGACTCCGCCGGACAGGCACGTGCCGCGACGAGTCCCGCGGGGTCCGGCGGTCGTACTGTCGATCCCGTCACCGAGGAGGACTTCTGATGCGCAGCGTGACCTATTCGATGAACGTCTCACTCGACGGCTACATCGTCGGGCCGGACGGCGGCTTGGACTGGACACCGCCCGACGAGGAGGTCTTCCGCTTCGTCACCGACGAGGTACGAGAGCTCGGCGTCTACCTGTTGGGCCGACGGCTGTACGAGACGATGCTCTACTGGGAGACCGCCGACCAGGATCCCTCGCTCGACGACTCGAGGCTCGAGTGGGCCGCGATCTGGAAGGCGCTCCCGAAGGTGGTGTTCTCCACCACGCTGTCGGCGGTGCAGGGCAATGCCCGCCTGGCCTCCGGCGGCCTGGCGGAGGAGATCGAGCGGTGGCGCGCCGAACCGGCGGTGGGCGACATCGCGATCGGCGGCGCGACTCTCGCCGCCGAGGCGGCCGCGTCGGGTCTGATCGACGAGTACCGGGCCAGGGTCCACCCGGTGCTGGTCGGCGGTGGCGTTCCGTTCTTTCCCCGGCGCGAGCGCCGGGTGGATCTCGAACTCGTCGAGACCCGCACCTTCAACTCGGGGATCGTCTACCTCCGCCACCGCGTGGCGCGCTAGCCGGCTCGTCCGCCGGGCCCTGGGAACACGCGGGTCGGGCGGTGTGCGCCTTCGCGCACAC
>NZ_JBHXSO010000034.1:0-97865 GCF_042714775.1 Streptomyces sp. NPDC058691
GTCCGTCACCGGACGGCGGCCGGCGCCGCTCCCGTGTGAAGTCGCACCGGGAACGGACGTACATTGATCACTGGCGCGGCGCTCGGGGCGGTCGCGCCCGCGACGAGCGGGACCAGCGCCCTCGCGGCCGGCACGACCGGGCCGGCCGCCCACACGACAAGGGACCCGCGGGTGGGACACAGGTGAGCAAGGAACACTTCGGGACCCTGGAGGACGGGACCAAGGTCGACATCTGGACCGTGCGGGGCGGCGGGATCACCCTGCGGGTGCTGTCGTACGGCGGGATCGTGCAGACCCTGGAACTGCCCGACCGCCACGGGCACCGGGCCAATGTCGCCCTCGGCTTCGACAACCTCGACGACTACGTGGCCCACAGCCCGTACTTCGGCGCGCTCATCGGACGCTACGGCAACCGGATCGCGCGGGGCCGCTTCACCCTGGACGGCACGGAGTACCAGGTACCGGTGAGCGACGGGCCCAACAGCCTGCACGGCGGCGACCAGGGGTTCGACAAGCGGGTCTGGGCGGTGGAGGGCTTCACCGACGGCGGCGACGGCGGGCTCGTGCTGCGGCGCACCAGCGCGGACGGCGAGATGGGCTTCCCGGGGACGCTCGAGGTCCAGGTGGTCTACACGCTGACCGCGGACGCCCGGTGGCGCATCGACTACAGCGCCACGACCGACAAGGCGACGGTGGTCAACCTCACCAGCCACACGTACTTCAACCTGCGCGGCGAGGGCAGCGGCGGAGTCGACGACCACGAGGCCGAGATCGCCGCCCACCGCTTCACCCCGGTGGACGCCACGCAGATCCCGACCGGCGAACTGGCGCCCGTGGAGGGCACACCGTTCGACTTCCGCACGGCGAAGGCGATCGGGCGCGACCTCCGCACCCCCCACCAGCAGATCCTGTACGGGCAGGGCTACGACCACAACTTCGTGCTCGACAAGGGCCGCACGGACCTTCCCGAGCACGTGGCGACGGTCACCGACCCGGTCTCCGGCCGCACGCTGCGGCTCGCCACCACCGAGCCGGGCATGCAGTTCTACACGGGCAACTTCCTCGCCGGTGCGTTCGCGGGCCCCTCCGGTCACGTCTACCGGCAGGGGGACGCCTTCTGCCTGGAGACCCAGCACTTCCCGGACTCCCCCAACCGCCCGTCCTTCCCCTCGACGGTCCTGCGCCCCGGGCAGACGTACCGCAGCACCACCGTGCACTCCTTCGGCGTGAGCTGATTCCGGCGGCCGGCGGCCGGGTCAGGAAGCGTCCTGCCAGTACAGGGCCGGTCTGGGCGAGCCCGGCTTGGAGGAGGCGAAGGCGGGCGGCACCTCGGCGGCCGCGGGGTAGAGCTCGGGGGCCGGGGGCTGCGGCGGTTGCGGCTGAAGGGGCATCTGCCTCTGGGCGGCCATCGGCTGCGGCTCGTACACCGGTTGCGGGCCCATCGGCTGCGGCTCGTAGACCGGCTGTGAGCCCATCGGCTGCGGCTCGTAGACCGGTGGCGGGGCCATCCGCTGCGGCTCGTACACCGGCTGCGGGGGCGCCGGCGGGAGGGCGGCCGGCTGCTCGTAGACCGGCTGCGGGGGCTGTGCCTGCTGGAGCTGGAGCTGTTGCGGGACGGGCACGGCCACCGGCTGCGGCGCGGGCTGGATCTGCGGGAGCTGCTGGATCTGCGGCGCCGGCTCCGGCACGGGGGCGGGCGCCGCCTCGGGCGTGGCGGCGTACCAGGTGCTGCCGTACAGCACCGTGCTCAGCCCGGTCAGCAGCCGCTGGACGTCCGCTTGCGGCCGCACGACCAGGCGCATGAAGCGGCTGCTGCTGCCGAGCTTGTTGCCGCACTCGCGGACCAGGACGCCGTGCTCGGCGAGCAGCCGGTCGCGGAGGACGGCGCCGTCCACGCCGTCGGGCAGCTTGACGAAGACGAAGTTGCCCTGCGACGGGTAGACGGTCAGGCCGGGCAGCGCCGCCAGTTGCCAGATCATCTCCTGGCGGTCGCGGGCGACCATGCGCAGGCTCTGCGCGTACTCCTCGCGGTGGTCCTTGAGCATGAAGACCACGGCCTCGGCGAAGGAGTTGAGGTTCCACTTGGGCAGCATCCGGCGCACCTTCCCGGCGAGGGCGGGGTTGGCGACCATGTAGCCGAAGCGGATGCCGTGCAGGCCGAAGTTCTTGCCGAGGCTGCGCAGGACGATGACGTTGGGCCGCAGGACGGCCTCGGCCGCCACGCTGGGCCACGCCTCGGCGTCGGCGAAGTCCAGGAAGGACTCGTCGATGACGACCAGGTCGAGGTCGGCGAGGGCGTCCATGAGGCCGACGACCGCGTGCTTGGGGAGGAAGCCGCCGTCGGGGTTGTTCGGGTTGCAGATGACGGCGGTGCGCGAGCCGCGGGCCCGGACGAACGAGACGAAGGCCGCCGGGTCGAGTGCAAAACCGGCGGCCTCGGGGAGGAGGAACATGTCGACGCGCTTGCCGGTCTCCATCGGCTGATCGGTCCAGCGCCCGAAGGTCGGTATCGGGATGGCGAGGCTGTCGCGGACCAAGAGGTGGTCGATCCAGGTGATCAGCTCGGTGGAGCCGTTGCCCATGGCGACGGTCTGCGGGTTGAGCCCGAGCAGGGAGCACAGCTCGTTGGTGATGACGTCCGTGCTGCTCGGATAATAGGTGAGGATGTCCTGCATCGAGTGCCGGAGTTTCTCGTACATCGCCGGGCTCGGGAAGTACGGATTGCACGGGATGCAGAAGTCGACGATGTCGGACGCCCCTTCGGGGGAGGACATGCCACCGGCTGCGCGGCGCAATGCGAAGTACGAGGGACTGTGCGCGGTGTTGGCGCGGAACAATTCGGTGGCATTACCGGAGACGCCGACGGCGACGGTCACGGCAGGACCTCCCTCGATCACAGAGGCCGCGCCGTGGCGACCTGTTTCCCCTTGCCCGCACAACTCTGTCGCACATCCCTCACATGTGGGGCGTGTGGGGTGTATGTGGGACAAGAGGTGCGCAGGGAAGCTATCTTGCGGTCTTTCGCAGTCCCTTACGGCTCCGCTCCGGCTTTCGTTCAGCACCCTCGACACCCGGCGCCGGCCCGGGGACCCGCCTCAGCCGCCGGCGGCCGCGATGAGGATCGCGCGGAGCTGGGCGGTGATGGCCAGGCGGTCGGCCAGGAATCCCGGATCGGTGACGGCGCCGGTGCCGGGGTCGGTGTTGCCTGGGCCGAACTGCAGCACAGGGGTGTGGACATGCCCGCCGGGCGCGGGAAGCGCGAGTTCGTCGCGGAGCAGGGTGGCGCGGTAGGCGATCTCGTTGGAGAGGTAGTCGCCGCCGCCACCGGCGCGCGCCGTGGAGCCGGGTGTCGGACCGGAGTCGCCGGCGACGGGCACGGTGGCCCCGGCCGGGATCTCGGTGACCGCGGTGTTGTCGTGGACCGGGAAGGGACCGGTCCCGGCCGCGACGATCGCCTGGTACGGCAGTCCCGTCGTCGTCCACTGCGGCGGCTCGTGGCCGTACGGGACGGGAACGGGACCGGTGACCGGGACGCCGGCGTTGTCCGGATGGCCGCCGCGCCAGGCCCCGTTGAAGCGTTCGAGGTCGAAGCGGCCGTCGCGGCCCTGGCTGACGGTGGCGAACAGGTCCACGCGGTGCGGGCCCGGACGGAACCACGGGCGCAGCGCGCGTTCGACGGTGCCCCGGGTGAAGTCGTCCCAGCGGACCGGGAAGACGAGGGCGTGCACGCGGGCCGGTCCGGCGGCGGTGCGGATCGTGACGCCGTCCAGGGCGAGCGCGGCGGCGCCCGAGGGGTTGCTGCGGCGGACGTCGGCGTCGAGCCGGAAGGGGTCGAAGCCGGTCAGCAGGATGCGCCTGACGCCCCCGGCCGCGGGCAGCCGGGGGCCGTCCATGCCCCGGGAGCTCCGCTCCAGCCGGTCCAGCAGCGCGGCGCGCCCGTCCTCCCCGAGCGGGAACGACGGCTGCCACGCGCGCAGGGTCCGGGTGAGGGCGAGCCGGGCCCAGTACAGCGGCCGGTCGTCGTCGCGGCTGAGGTCGCCACCGGCCGGAACGCGTCCCTGCGCCCTGCCGACCGCGTCCTGCCACAGCGCGCGGCCGTGCCGGCGCACGACGCGTTGCGCCGCGGCCCGGGAGTGCGCGGCCGCCAGCGCCCGGGCGAAGCGGGGGGCCGCGGCGTCGAAGCCGCTGCGGCGCAGGATCTCCTGCGGCGCGGCCCGGTCCAGCCGGGCCTCCTCCGCGGTCTGCGCCGCGGTCTGCGCCGCGGCGGTGGGGGCGCTCGCCGGGGCACTCACGGAGGGAGCGCCGGCGGGCGGTTCGAGGGCCGGCACGCCGGTCCGGGTGGGGGGCCGCATTGTCCGGGAACCTCCGAGCCGATCACGTGCGCGCCAGGTGGACGCGCGATCTCCCAGCATCCCGGACCCGCCCGGCGGATGGACAGGGGGCCCCGGCCCCCGCGCCCGCCGGGTCAGCGCAGGAGCGAGGCGATCGTGAGCCGGGTGAAGGTGACGGTGTCGTACGGGGTGACGCTCCCGGTCTCGTACAGCAGGCCGACGTGCTCACTGTCGATCTGCACCAGGTCCGAGTAGGCCGCCCTGGCCTTCGTCAGCCGGTACCCGGCCGACCACGTCACACCGCCGTCGAGACTCGCCCGCACGGTCATCCCCAGCCGGTCCCGGGGGTCGCCCGGGGCCGCCAGCAGCAGCGGGCCCGAGCCGCGGCCGTCCCAGGTCTGCAGCAGGCTGCCCTCGACGGACGGCGCGGTGATCCCGGGAACGGTCCTGAAGGGGGCCTGCAAAGTCGTGCCGCCGTCGTCGCTCCAGGCGTGCGCCCGGCTGCCGCGGTCGGTGCCCTTCTGATCACGGGCGTTGAAGTAGACCCGTCCGTCGGGGAGTTGGGCGACGGCGGTCTCGTTGACATTGACCCGGCCGTCACCGGCGGCGTCGACGTAGCCGATCCGCCAGGTCCTGCCGCCGTCGTCGCTCAGCAGGCTGTGCCCCGCGTACCAGCGCGGCTCGGAGCCGTTGTCCCCGCTGTCCGGCGACGGGGTGACGGAGTGGTCGGCGCCGACCACGAGCCGTCCCTTGTGGGGACCGGTGGTCAGCGCGATGCCGTGGCCGGGGCCGGTGGCGTACCAGCGCCAGCCGGGGCGCTTCACCTGCGCGGTGATCTCCCGGGACTGCGACCAGGTGACCCCGGCGTCGTCGCTGGACTGCACGAAGACACGCCGCCCGTCGGCGGGGACGGCGTCGCCGGACATGATGTCGGCCTCGGTGGTCGCTCCGCCGTTGCGGGTGGTCAGCAGCACCAGCCGCCCGGACGGGTCCACCACCGGTACCGGGTTGCCCCGGGTGTTCGGCCCGGAGCCGGCGACCTTGCGCAGCGCCGTCCACGTGCAGCCGCCGTCCGTCGAGCGGCGTTCGACGACGTCGACGTCACCGTGGTCCGCGCCGGACTCCCGCCGGCCTTCCGCGAAGGCGACGAGCACGGGGCCCGCCGTGCCGGACCCGGGCACCTGGACCACCGCGGGGATGCGGAAGGTGCTGTAGCCCTTCTGGCCCGAGACGAAGACGCGGGCGGGCGCGCACCCGGCACCGGAGCCCGTCGGCTCCGCCGGAGTCGCCGGCACGGCCTGGCACGCCGTCACCAGGGCAGAGCACGTGGCCATCACCAGACGCCGACCCCACCGCACCACGCGTCACTCCCCATGCTGACCGGCACAGACAACCGGACGCTAGCAGAGGAACCGGGGCACTCCCCGCCTCCGCGGCGCCCGGCGCGACGTGCCCGCGCGGTCCCGCTGACGGAGTTGAGGCCTACGCCGCCTTCCGTACCAGGAAGAAGATGCTCGGCCCGAACGTCACCCGAGCCAGCGGTCGCTGGAGCGCCTCCTCGGCGCGGACCAGCACGCCCCGCGACACCACCCGCTTCAGCCGCGTGCTGCGCAGGTTGGACACCGACAGCCGCTGCTGCACCCGCAGCCCGGCGGCCTCCAACTGGGCCTCCACGGTGCGCGGGTGGTGGTTGACGAAGGGGATGCTGTCGCGCTCGCGGTTGGCCGCCGAACGGATGTCGACCGGTTCCCGCGGTACGCGGCGGCGCCGGGCCGCGTACCGCAGCCGGTTGGCGGCGTGGGCGAGGTTGGCGCTCTCGACGACCGCGGTCCCCCCGGGCCGCAGGACGCGCGCGATCTCGGCCAGCGCGGGCGCCGGGTCGGGCAGGTGGTGCATGACCCGGATCATCGTCACCAGGTCGACGCTGCCGGGGCGGAGGCCGAGGCCGGCCACGGTCGTCAGCCGCATGCTGACGCCGGTCAGGCCAGCCAGGTACTCCTGCGCGTCGTCGAGTTGACGGCGGCTGGAGTCCACCAGCGTGACCCGGTCGGCGAACTCCCGCAGCACCGGCACGAGGCGCCCGTACCCGCCGCCGATGTCCGCGGCGTGGCCGAAGTGGCGGCCGGCCAGCAGCCGGCGCAGCGCGGCGACCTCGGCGTCGTGCTCGTAGCCGCGGCCGTCCCAATACGTGCGGTAGCTGCGCTGGTTGTCGTCGTACTGATCGGTTCGCTGTGCCATCGCGTCCCCCTCGCGTCCTGGCGTCACCCCACACAGTTGAGGTCACACGCGGGACGGGGAACGGTTCCCTCCGCAAGGTCAGGGTTTGCGGAGGTCCAGGGAACGCGGCGCGGCCTCGGGCGCGGCTTCGGGCTCGGACTCGGCGCGCCGCTCGTCCGCCTGCGGCGGCATCAGGTCGCGGACGAGGAGGGTGGCACCGGCCACCGCGCCGGGCATCAGGAAGACCGCGACGACCGGCACGAGGAAGCACAGCACCAGCGGCACACCGAAGCCGAGGCTCAGCATCATCCGGCCGCGGAGCATCCTCAGCCGCTCGCGCAGCGGCACCTCGCGGCGCTGGAAGGCGACACCGCTGAGTTCGAGCGCCAGGAAGAAGCCGGAGACGCAGAAGCCGACCACGGGCACGACGGTCTGCCCGACGACGGGGATGAAGCCCGCGCCGAAGAGCGCGACGGTCCAGAGCGTGACGCGCACCAGCACCCGCAGGCTGTCCCAGGCCGACCGCAGCAGTTCGCGCCACAGCGGGATGTCCGGGCCGTCGGGGGCGCCGCCCTCGGTGTCGTCGACGCGCTCCGCCAGCGACTCGTAGAAGGGCTGCCCGACCAGCAGCGTCACGGCGGTGAAGGAGATCACCGCCAGCACGAGGCCGCCGCCGAAGACGACGGCGGTGAGCAGGCCGCGGAAGAGCCCCTGCCACGGCGAGCCCCAGTCGTCGGCGAACGGGGTCGCCCAGGCGGTCGCGTCGTCGGCCCAGAACGCCAGGACCACCAGCGCCGCGACGTAGCCGACGAGGGTGATGAGCGCGGGCAGCAGCCCGAACCCGAACCAGCGGCCGTGCCGGGCGACCCAGCGCTGGCCGTCCACGAAGTGACGTATCCCGGTGGCAAGATCTCGCATGCGCGACAGGGTATGCGACCCTCCCGGGGTGGGGGGACCGTCCGGCCGCCGCGGATCGGGATCAGGCCACGATCTCGCAGTCCGCCGGGCCCGACGGCTCGGCGTCGAAGAAGCACACGTCGGTGTCGGCGTCACCGGTGACGCTGCCCGGCCCGGCGTCGTCGGCCTCGACGGAGATCACGTCGGCGCCCGCACCGCCGTTCACGGCACCGGAGTTGGCGACGGCGTCGGCGGAGAGTTCGATGATGTCGGCCTCGGTGCCGCCGCTCACCGTGCCGGTGTTCCCGCCGTCGATCTCGATCAGGTCGGTCCCGGCGCCGCCGTCGACCGTGCCCGCGTTCACGCCGGTGATCGTGATGACGTCGACGCCGCCCCCGCCGCTGATCACCGTGCCGGCGGCCACCCCCGCCGGGCACTCGATCTCGTCGGCGCCCTCCGTCCCCGTCACCGCCGCGCCCAGGACGGCCGTGCCGTTCACCGTGCAGCCGCCCACCAGCGCCGTGGGGTCCGCCGGGTCCGGCGGCCCGCTGCTCGCCTGCGCGGAGCCCGTCAGCAGGGCGGAGGCGGCGGCAAGGGCGAGGGCTGCGGCGGCCACGACCGGCCGGGGGCATATAGCGGGCATCTACTGCTCCTCAGGGGGACGCCTCGGGTCGGCGCGGATGCCACGAGCGTCACCGCGCCTGCCCCGCCCCGCAATCGGTCCGCGTCCGGCCGGGGGACGCCCGGGCTCTCCCCCCGCGGCCGGGTCCGCCGAGCGCCCGCGCGCGCCGGAGCGGGGCGTGCCGCGGGCCCGCCGCCGCCGTGCCGCCGGGCGCGCCAACACGCCCCGCGGGGGCCCGGCTGCCCGGCGCCGGCCCGTTGAGCAGGGGCGGGACCGCCGGGCGCGGGCCGTCCGAGGGCGGAACGGGGCGGTCACACGCCGGGCCTCAGTCTTGCGTTCGGGGGCGCGTCAGGTGCTCGTAACGTCGAGTGGGGAACGTGAGATCGGCACGGCCGAACATCAACGCCCGCAACAGCATTGGAGTCCGTGTGTACGCATGGGGAGACCTGACCGTCCGCTGCCCCGCCGACCGAGGTGTGCGGGCGCTGGAACTCCTTCCCACCGCGCTCGCGGCGGGGGCCGTCCCGGGTGCCGGCCCGGCGGGTGAGCCGCTGGCCACGGCCGCGCGGGCCGGCGACGCGGTGACCGAACCGTACGGCGCCGCACGCACGTTGCGGCGCGGGGCGACGGCCGCGGCGCTGCGCGAGCGTGCGCACGAGGCGGCGGACGACGCCGTCACCACCGAACTGGCCACGGACGACGGCCTCGTCCTGCGCCACCGCATCGTACGGGGCGACGGCTTCGTCCGGGTCCGCACGAGCGCGGTCAACGAGGGCGGCCGTCCGCAGACGCTGGAACTGCTGAGCTCCTTCACCCTCGGCGGCCTCACCATGTTCGCCGGGGAGGCAGGGGAAGCCGGGGACGCCGGGCAGGCCGGGGAAGACGCCTCCGATCCCGGGCGCTTCGTCGTGCACCGCCTGCGCTGCGCCCGGGGCGCCGAGGCACGGCTGGTCTCGGAGCCCGTCGAACGGCTCGGCCTGGAGCGCCCGCGGGGCGGCACCGCCGGCACGGTGGCAGAGCGTTTCGGGGCCACGGGGCTGCTGCCGGTGGCGGGTTGGCTGCCGTTCCTGGCCGTCGAGGACACCGTGGCCGGCGTCGTGTGGGGCGTCCAGCTCGCCGCGTCGGGGCCCTGGCAGCTGGAGGTGCTGCGGTCCGGTGCGGGGCTGGCCGTCGGCGGCGGTCCGGCCGACGCGGGCTTCGGCGGCCGTCGCCGCACACTGCCGCCCGGCGGGCACCTGGAGGCCCCGGAGGCGGTGCTGTCCGTGGTGCGCGGCGACCTCGACGAACTGTGCCACCGGCTGACGTCCGCGCAGTCCGGGCACCCGCGCCCGGGGGCGGAGCCCTCGCTGCCCGTCTCCTTCTCCGTGGACGACCCGTCCCACGAGCGGGTCGTCGCGCTCGCCGACCGCCTCGCGGGCACGCCGGTGCGTTACGTCACGCTCGGCCCCGGCTGGTACGCCGAGCCCGGCACCGACCCGGACCGGGCGCACGGCGACTGGGAACCCAGCACCGCCCGCTTCCCGGACAGCCTCGCCGCGACCGCCGGCGCGCTGCGGGAGCGCGGGTTCGTGCCGGGCCTGTGGTGGGAGCCGGAGACCACCGGCGAGCTGTCCAAGCGGTACGGGGCGGAGGACGGGCACGTCGCCCACGAGGGCGTGCCGGCGGCGGTCGCCGGGCGGCGGCTGCTCGATCTGCGCCGCCCGGAGGTGGCGGAACCGCTGCTCGACCGGATGACGGCGGTGCTGCGGGACTTCGGGTACCTGACGGTCGACTGCGGCGCGGACCTGGCGGCCGACGGTGAGACCTCCCGTCAACTGGGCGACGCCGCGGTCGACTTCCTGCGCGCGCTCGCCGCGCGGCTGCCGGACCTCGTGATCGAGAACCGCGCGGGCGGCCACCGCGTCACCCCCGCGTACACCGCCGTCACCGCGCTCTCCCGCGGCACGGGCGCGGTCGACGCGCGCGAGGTCCCCGTCGTCGCGGCGAACCTGCACCGCGTCCTGCTGCCCCGGCAGTCCCTGGTCCCGGTGGAACTGGGGCCGGAGGACGACGACCGCACCCTCGTCTCCCGCCTCGCCGCGGGCTTCCTGGGCCGGATGTCCCTCTCCGGCGACCCCGGCCGGCTGGACGCCGCGCGCTGGGCGCTGGTGCGGCGGGCGCTGGCGCTGTACGAGCGCGCGGTGCCCGTCATCGAGGAAGGGATCTCCCTGCACAGCGGCACGCGCGCCGCCGACGCCGCCGGCAACGCCACGGGCTTCCAGACGGTCCTGCGGGTCGCCCCGGACGGCCTGCGCGCCCTGGCCGTCCTCCACACCTTCGCCGACCCCGGCGACTCGGCGGGCCTGGTCCTCCCCGAGGGCCTGTGGACCGTCGACGCCGCGCTCACCCCCTTCGGCGCCCCCCTCTCCCTGGCCGGAGCCCGTCTCCGCTGGCACCACCCGGGCCCCTGGGCAGGCGCGGTGGCCCTCCTCTCGGCCACCCACCCCTGACCGCCCCACCCGGGGAGGGGGCCGGCAGCCTCCCCGGGGACGTCCCCCCACGCGTCAGCCGGTCACCGGGACCGGGACCGTGAGCCTGTGGTCGGCGAGGCTGCGGCCGATTTGGGCGGTGTAGGTGCCGGGCGGGGTGCGCCAGGCGCCGGCGGCCTCGTCCCAGGTGCGGGCGGCCCGCCGGGACAGCGGCACGCGCACCTCCGTGGCGCCGCCCGCGGGCAGTTCCACGGAGACGAAGCCCGCGAGGACACGGGCCGGCCGCTCCGCGGGGTCGTCCTCGGGCACCGCCAGGTAGACTTGGACGACCTCGCGGCCCGAGCGGCCACCGGTGTTGCGCAGCCGCACCGTCACGACGCCCAGCGTGTCGGCGTCGTCATGGCCGGCGGCCTCGTAGCCGGCGCCCTCGTACTCCCAGTCCGTGTAGCCGAGCCCGTGACCGAAGCCGTACGCCGGGGCGAGGTCCGACCGGTCCCAGGCGCGGTAGCCGATGAAGACGCCCTCCTCGTAGACCAGGGTGCCCTCGCTCGGCTGGACCCGGGTGACCGGCGCGTCGGCGAGCCTCACCGGCCAGGTGGTCGGCAGCCGCCCGCCGGGCTCCTCCGCGCCGAGCAGCACGTCGGCGAGCGCGGCGCCCGCCTCCTGCCCGGGGAACCAGCCGAGCAGCACGGCCGCGACCTCCTCCCGCCACGGCAGTTCCACGGGGGCACCGGAGTTGACCACGACGACGGTGCGCGGGTTGGCCGCGGCGACGGCGTGCACGAGTTCGTCCTGACGCCCCGGCAGCCGAAGGTCGCCGCGGTCGAAGCCCTCGCTCTCGACCCGCTCGGTGGTGGCGACGACCACGACCGCGACCTCCGCGTCGCGGGCGGCCGCGACGGCCTCCGCGATCAGCTCGTCCGGGTCGCGCCGCGGTCCGCCGTGGACGAGGGAGAACGCGACGGCCTCGATGGGCATGTCCTCGATCTTGAAGACGTCGTACGCGAGGGCGACCGGGACGGTCACGCCCGCCTCCAGTTCGACCGTCCCCCGGTCCAGAGGCGCGCCGAAGAACGCCTCGAACGGGTCGGTCTCCTGGCCCATCTCCTGTACGCCGTCGAAGACGACCGTGCCCGCGACGACCAGCCGGAAGCCGCCGAGCCCGCGGGTCCCGAAGTGGTGGGCGCCGCTCTCACGCGGGGTGAAGGTGCCGGTGACCTCGACGGTGTGGAGCGCGCCGTAGGAGACGCCCTCGGGCAGGTCGCCGCCCATCCACTGCACTTGGCCGCTCGGCAGGGCGGTCTCCCCCAGCGGCCGTCCCGCGGCGTCCCGGCACAGCGCGCGCAGTGCGAACCCAGCGCTCGCGGCGGCCAGTTCGTCGCTGGGGTCGGCGCCGACGGCGTACGTCAGCTCCGTGCCCGCGGGCAGCGCGGCGCGCAGCCCGTCCAGCGGGGAGACGACGTGGGCGGGGAAGACGTGCGCGGAGCCGCCGCCAAGGACGCGGGCGTCGCGCGCGGCGGCGCCGACGAGGGCGACGGAGCGGAGCCGCGCGGGGTCGAGCGGCAGCACGGGCCGTCCCTCGCGTGGCTCGTTACGCAGCAGGACGAACGAGCGCCGCGCGATCTCCCGGGCCAGGGCCTCTCCGTCGACGGCGGCGGGCAGCGCCCCGGCGTGCACCGCGGCGGGCACGCCCTCCAGCAGCCCGGCACGGGCGGCGAGCAGCAGCACGTTGCGCACGGCGTCGTCGACGACGGACTCCTCGACCCGCCCGTCCCGTACCGCCTGGGCGAGCGCCTCGCCGTACACCGTGCGCGGGCCGGGCATGGCCACGTCGAGGCCGCCGGTGATGGCGGCGACGGTGTCGCGGGCGGCCATCCAGTCGGAGACGACGAAGCCGTCGAATCCCCATTCCTCGCGCAGCACCTCGTTCTGGAGCCGGCGGTGCTCGGTCATGGTGGAGCCGTTGACCCCGTTGTAGGCGGCCATCACGCCCCAGGGGCGGGCGTTCTTGACGATGGCCTCGAAGGGGGCGAGGTAGAGCTCGCGCAGGGCGCGTTCGCCGATGACGTTGTCGACGGTGAAGCGGTCGGTCTCGGCGTCGTTGGCCACGAAGTGCTTGACGGTGGTGCCGACACCGCCGTCCTGGACTCCGGCGACATAGCCGGTGCCGATCTCGCCGGTGAGGTACGGGTCCTCGGAGTACGCCTCGAAGTGCCGTCCGCCCAGCGGCGAACGCTGCAGGTTGACCGTGGGCGCGAGCAGCACGTGCACGCCCTTGCGGCGCGCCTCCTGGGCGAGCAGCCGCCCGGTGCGGCGGGCGAGGTCGGGGTCCCACGTGGCGGCGAGCGCGGTGGGGCTGGGCAGCGCGACGGACGGGTCGTCGGCGGTGGAGCGGACGCCCCGTACGCCGATCGGTCCGTCCGACATGACCAGGGAACCCAGTCCGATCTCGGGTACCGGGGGCAGGGACCACATGTTCTGCCCGGCCAGCAGACGTGCCTTGGTGTCGAGGTCGAGCTTGCCGAGGGCCTGCTCCACGGCGGCCGCGCGCTCGGTGTCGGTCATCGGGTCAACTCCCATGTCGGGGACCGGTTGTCGTCGCCTTGTGCACGGGGCCGTCCCGCTCCGGCCACGGCATCGCGCCGGCCGGTACGGGGCGTCCCCTCCTCCTGCCGCCCGCCATCCTGGCCCTCCTCCCTGATGATCGGTAGGTGTCGTCACCCGCTCGTTACCCGGGCTCGCCACGGCCCGGTTAGGCTCGCCGTCGTGACAGCCAACGACCGCGGGCGGGGACTCGGGCGCGCGATCCGCAGCGAGGACCGCAAGGCCGAGATCATCCAGGCCGCCGCCGAAGTGATCGCAGAACGCGGCTACCGCGGCGCCTCGCTGGCGGCGGTGGCCGAGCGGGTCGGTCTGACGCAGCAGGGCCTGCTGCACTACTTCCCGACCAAGGAGGCACTGCTGATCGCGGTGCTGGACGTGCGCGACCAATGGGACATGGCCTCCGCGGCGCTGCACGGCTCCGCCTGGCCGCTGGAGATGATCGCCGGACTGGTCGAGTACAACGCGACCCGGCGCGGCGTCGTCCAGGTCTTCACCGTCCTCGCCGGCGACAGCGTCACCGAGGACCACCCCGCGAGCGGGTACTTCAAGGAGCGCTACGCGCGGGTGCGCGAGTGGGGGGCGCGGTCGCTGCGCAGCGAGTACGGCGACGTACTGCCCGGCGGCCTCACGCCCGAGCAGGCAGCGCCCCTGCTCGTCGCCGTGATGGACGGCCTGCAGACGCAGTGGCTGCACGACCCGGAGGCGGTGGACATGCCCGCCCTGTTCCGCGACTTCGTCGCCCTGCTGACCGCGCCCCGCGCGGCGGACGGAACGCCCGGGAGCGCCTAGGCGGCGCGTGGGCCTGAACCGGGCGGTCCCGGCGGGGCGTTGGCGCCCGTTATGACAGCGACAGGGGCGCGCCCCGCGGGAGCGCGCCCCTGTATGCCGGCCGGGAACCGGCCTACTCGGGCAGGCGGACCAGCATCTTGCCGGTGTTGTCGCCGCGCAGGACGCCGAGGAAGGCCTCCAGATTGTTCTCGATGCCGTCCACGACCGTCTCCCGGTAGTGCAGTCGGCCCTCGCGGATCCAGCCGCCGACCTCCTGGACGAACTGCGGCTGCAGGTCGTAGTGGTCGCCGACGAGGAAGCCCTCGATGCGCAGCCGGTTCTGGATGAGGCGGGCCAGGTTGCGCGGGCCGGGGGCGGGCTCGGTCGCGTTGTAGATCGCGATCATGCCGCAGACGGCCACCCGGCCGCGCAGGTTGAGGGCGCCGATGGCGGCCTCCAGGTGCTCACCGCCGACGTTGTCGAAGTAGACGTCGATGCCGCCGGGGGCGGCGGCGGCCAGCTGCTCCGCCACCGGGCCGTTCTTGTAGTTGAAGGCGGCGTCGAAGCCGTACTCCTCGGTGAGCAGCTTGACCTTCTCGTCCGAGCCGGCGCTGCCGATGACCCGCGAGGCGCCCTTGAGCTTGGCGATCTGGCCCACCTGGCTGCCGACCGCGCCGGCCGCGCCGGACACGAAGACGACGTCGCCCTCCTTGAGCTGCGCGATCCGCAGCAGGCCCGCGTAGGCGGTCAGGCCGGTCATGCCGAGCGCGCCGAGATAGGTGCTCAGCGGCGCGAGATCGGGGTCGACCTTGACCGCGGACTTGACGTCGACCAGGGCGTACTCGCGCCAGCCGAGGGAGTGCAGCACGTGGTCGCCGACGGCGAAGCCCTCGGCGTCGGAGGCGACGACCCGGCCGACCGCGCCGCCATGCATCGGCGCGTCCAGCCGGTACGGCTCCGCGTACGACTTCGCGTCGTTCATCCTGCCGCGCATGTACGGGTCGACGGACACATACAGGTTGCGGACCAGGACCTGCCCGGGGCCGGGCTCGCCGACCTCGGTCTCGCGCAGCGCGAAGTCCTCCGGCTTCGGCCACCCGTGCGGGCGGGCGACCAGGTGCCATTCACGGCTCTGCGGCATGGGGAAACGCCTCCAAAAGCTTTAGGTTCTCAACCAACCATGTACCTGGATGTTTGATGATGTCAAGCAACCGGTAGTCTGGGGCCATGCCACGCCGCGCCGATCCGCTGACCGTGGAGGTCGTCGACCTCATCGCCACCGTCGTGGCGCGCTATCACGAGGAGTACGAGGAGGCCGCCGCCGCCCACCGGCTCACCGGAGCCCAGGCGCGCGTGCTGACACTGCTGGCCCGCGAGCCGCTGCCGATGCGCGGCATAGCGGCACGGCTGAAGTGCGAGCCGTCGAACGTGACGGGCATCGTGGACCGCCTGGAGGCGCAGGGGCTGGTCGAGCGGCGCGCGGACCCGGCCGACCGGCGGGTCAAGCTCGCGGCCGCCACACGACGCGGGCGAGGACACCGCGGGACGGCTGCGCGGCTCCCTGGACTTCGCACGGGAGCCGCTGGCCGCGCTCTCGCCGGACGAACGGGCGACGCTGCGCGACCTGCTCAAGCGGATGACGGGCCGGGACTGACCGGCGGCCAGCACCTGCGGAGACGACCGGCCTGGGACGACGGGCGGTGACCCGTCAGCTGCACCACCACAGGAAACGGGTGCAGGTGGGCTTCGGCGTCGATGTCGGCGGCGGGGGCGGAGCCGCGGTGGTCGGGTTCGACGCCGGGCTGGAGGCACCCGAACCGCCGCCGGGAGAGGTGGTCGGCGGGTGGGAGCCGCCCGGGGCCTGGCTCACCGCGCCGGAAGCGGTCGCGGTGGCCGACTGCTTGCCGCTGGCCGAGGGACTCGACGAGGTCGAGGCACTGCTACTGGCACTGGCCGAGGCCGACGAGGACGCGTCGGACGCCGGCTTGGCGGTGACGCTCGCCCCCGAGGAGGCGTGCGCCGAGGACGTCGCGCCCGGCGAGGCGCTCGGGCTGGGCACCTCGTCGGAACCGGCGGACTGGGTCTGCTCACCGGTGACGTAGCCGGCCAGCGGCAGTTCGGCGACGCTCCAGCCGACCAGCACGATCGCGGCGCCCACCAGGGTGCCCACGAGCAGACGGGACTTGCGCCGGGTGCGGATGCTGCGGGTACGGCTGCGGCTGCCGGAGCGGCGCGAACCCCCGTCACTCCCCCCGCGGGCCGCCGCGCGGCGGCGTTCGGCCCTGCCGGGTGCGACGGTCTCCATGGCCTCGGTGTCCGCCGAGGAGGTCTGCGCCCCGGGCACGCCTTCGGAGCCCTTCTCACCGAGCTGGTGAGCGGGCGTTCCGCACCCCGGGCAAGACAGGGCGCCGTTGATGTGCCGTCGGCACGCTGCGCAGTAGTCCATCGTCCGGGCAGCGTATGTGAGACACCGGTACGACGTACACATGAGCCGTTCGTCGAACAAGTGAAACCTCTGTGAAAGCCGGGACATGCGGGTTTAGGAACCCGATCAGCCCCGAATTCCCCCTCAATCAGCCCGCATACGGCACTTCGGGCATGCCCTGCCCCGCCCCGGGCAGCACCATCAGCGCACCGGCCAGCGGCCGTGCGGACAGCTCCCGTTCCCCGAGGCCCGTCCGGGCGGAGGTGATGTAGAGGTCGGTCAGGTGCGGCCCGCCGAAGGCGCAGGCCGTCGGCCGCCGCACGGGCACCTCGACCACCCGGTCCAGGGCGCCGCGCGGGGTGTAGCGACGCACCGCGGCCCCGTCCCACAGCGCCACCCAGACACAGCCCTCGGCGTCCACCGTGAGCCCGTCGGGGAAGCCCGCGCCCTCCTCGACCACCGCGAACGGGCGCCGCTTGCGCACCAGTCCGGTGTCGCGGTCCACGTCGAAGACATCGATCCGGCCGGTGGGGCTGTCGACGTAGTACATCAGCGATCCGTCGGGGCTCCAGTCGGTCCCGTTGCTGACGGCCACGTCGTCCAGGACCGGCTCGACCGTGCCGTCCGGGGCCACCCGCCGCAACGTCCCGCCGCCGGGCGCCTCGTCGTAGCGCATGGTGCCGGCCCACAGGGCCCCGGAGGCGTCCACCGCGGCGTCGTTGGCACGCCGGCCGGGGACGGGTTCGCGGTGCAGCCAGCGGAAGGCGCCGTCGGCGTCGTACACCGCCACGCCGTCACGGAGGTTGACCACGATGCCGCCGCCCGCGCGCGGCTTGGCGGCGCCGACGTGCTGCCCGGTCGCCATGACCGAGGTACGGCCGGTCAGCGGGTCGTACCAGTGCACGCGGGAGGCCAGGATGTCCACCCAGACGAGCCGGGCGCCGACCGGGTCCCACGTGGGGCCCTCGCCGAGTGACGCCCTTGCGGGGAGGGCGAGTTCGACCCCGTTCACCGCCGGCCGCCGCGGTGGCCCAGGCGCTCGGAGAGTTCGGCGGCGCCCTTGACCGCCAGTCCCTCCAGCTCCGTCAGGCGCTCCTCGCTCCAACGGACCATCGGTACCGAGATGCTGAGCGCCGCCACCACATGCCCGCCGGAGTCCCGCACCGGGGCGGCCACACAGGAGACGTCCGGGTTGGACTCGCGCTGCTCGACGGCGATGCCGCGCTCGCGCACCAGGTCCAGCTGGCGGCGGAGTTCATGCGGAGAGGTGATGCTGTGCGGGGTCATCGCCGTCAGCGGGAGGCCGGCGGGGAAGCGGTCGTCGAGCGCGGCCGCGGGCAGCGCGGCGAGCAGCATCTTGCCGACCGAGGTGCAGTGGGCGGGCAGCCGCCGGCCCGCCGCGGAGACCATGCGCACCGCGTGGGTGCTGTCGACCTTGGCGATGTAGATGACGTCGGTACCCTCCAGGACCGCCACGTGCACCGTCTCGTCGCAGGTCTCGGCGACGGACCGGGCCACCTGCTGCCCCTCGGCGGCCAGGTCCAGCTGCTCGGCGTAGCGGCTGCCCAGTTGGTAGGTGCGCACGCCGAGCCGGTAGCGGCCCGTGTGCCCCGGCTCCGGAACGAGGTAGTTGCGCGCGGCCAGGGTGGTCACCAGCTCGTGCACGGTGGTGCGCGGGAGCCCCAGCCTGCGGGTGATCTCCGGCGCGGACATCGTGCCGTCCCCCTCGAGGAAGAGTTCCAGGATGTCCAGCGCTCTGGTCACTGCGGGTACGAGACGTCCCATCTCTGCTCGCTCTCTCCGGGCGGTCGTCCGCGGCCGTTCCCGACCGTTCACGGCGGTTCTCAACCGTTCGATATTCCGAAAAGCGATCGGTATCGCGAACGCAGCGTATCCGCGCCGGGGCGCACCGGGCAATGGCCGCGCATCGCACACACGCGACACCCAGGGCACGTCCGAACGACTGCCGGACCTGACGATCCATCACCCAGTGTGCTTGTCTGATGGGACTATATGGGTGATAGTTCGCATCCCCGGACATCTGCAGGCGTTGATTCGGTCACGACGTTTGGAGTCGGACCGATCCGAAGGGAATAAAAGTGAACCGCTTCACCAAGGCCGCCATTTCGACCATCATCGCCGGGGTCACCGTTTTCGGCGCCGCCACGGCGGCTGTCGCCGGTGGCAACGACAACCGCGGCGGCGGTTTCGGCGGCAACGGCCGCAACTTCGGCCACGGCGGTGGCTACGGCCACGGTGGTGGCTACGGCAACGGCTACGGCGGCTTCGGCCGCGGCGGCGGTGCCAACGCGCGGGCCGCCGCCATCGGCTCGCCCGGCATCCTGAGCGGCAATGTCGTCCAGGTGCCGATCAACATCCCGATCAACGTCTGCGGCAACGGCATCGGCATCATCGCGCTGCTGAACCCGACGGCCGGCAACGTCTGCATCAACAGCTGACGCAGTCGCACCACCCCGACCCGAGGCCGCCGGAGGATTCCTCCGGCGGCCTTGTCGCTGTCGCCGGCCGCTGCCGCGGTGTCACAGACCGTTGGTGAACGCGGCGAGCCGGGCCGTTCCGAAGCCTCCGTCCAGGGGGACGTTGCGGATCGCGTGATCGCTCAGCCACGCCGAGAGCGTCGCGAAGGACGCGTCACCGTAGGTGTCCTTGTAGAGCGCGGCGATCCCGGTGACGTGCGCGGCGGCCATCGAGGTGCCGTCCAGGTCACGGAAGGAGGCGTTCAGGTACGCGGACAGGATGCCCGCGCCGGGCGCGTGGATGTCCACGCACGTGCCCCAGTCGCTGAACCAGGCCCGGCGGTCCTCCTGGTCGATCGCGCCGACCGTGAAGGCACCGGGCGAGCCCGCCGGGGAGACGAAGCAGGCGTTGATGTTGTCGTTCCCGGACGCCGTCACGGGGAAGACCCCCGCCTTGGACAGGCCCTCCACCGCGCGGTTCACCGCCAGGGACCACCGGCCGGCGAACGACAGATTCGCCACGGCGGGCCGCTTCGCGTGTCCGGCGACCCAGTCGATGCCCGCGAGGATCACGGAGTTCGCGGTCCGCCCGACACAGGGGAAGACCCGCACCGACACCAGCGGCACCTTGCGGGCGACCCCGGTGTAGCTGCCGCCGACCGTGCCCGCCACATGCGTGCCGTGGCCGTTGCAGTCGCCGCCGTCCAGTCCGTCGCCGATCGCGTCGTAGCCGCGCACCGCGCGCCCGCCGAAGTCCGGGTGCGAGAACTCGATGCCGCTGTCCACGATGTACGCCGTCACCTTGGCGCCGGTCGCCTTCACGGAGAACCCGGTGCCGCCCAGCGCCCGGTTGTTGATCCGGGTCAGCCCCCACGGTGTGAAGCCGCCCATGCGCTGCGCGACGGCGGACGGCGGGGGGACCGGCTTGGTCGTGGGCCTGGGGGCCGGGGCCTGCTCCGGCGCGGCGGTCCCAACGGGGGCCGCGGTCTCCTGCGGTGCGGCCGACGCGCCGGGGGCCGCACCGGGCTCGTCCGCCGGCCCCTCCGGCTCCTCCGGGAAGTTCGCGGGGTCCTCCGCCGGGCCGCCGGCGTCGGGCGGTTCGAGGTCGCTGTCCGCGGGGGCGTCCTCGCCGGGCGGTATGTACACCATCGCGTCCTGCTCCACCTCGTCGACCCCGGGGGCGGTCCGCACCTTCGCCGCCTGGGCCTCCGTCAGCCGCGCCGCGAACCCGGTCAGGGCGTGCCGGTAGGTGAAGAGCGGCTTGACCCGGAGTCCGTCGAGCACAGCGGAGGGCGACGTGCCCGGCGTCAGCGTGACGATGTACCGCCCGGGTATTCCGCCCGGCGGGCCGGGGTGGGGTTCGGCGGTGACGGGCTTCGCGGGCAGGGCGAGGGCGAGGACCGGCAGGGCGGCTATGAGGGCGGCGGAGGGGGTCCGCCGCAAGGACAGGCGCATGTGCGGGGCTCCTTGACGGCTCGGTTCATCTGACGACCCCCCAGACCCCTGGTTATCAGCTGATATTTCCGCCCGCCCGGCCGGACGGCTATCCGGGTGACGCTCCGCATCCGACCGCGCGGGGGGTTCGTTGACCAGTCCGGCATGCAGTGATCAATGAAAGGAACAGCTCGTGAAGCGTTTTTCGAAGGCAGCGGTCCTGACCGTCGCGGCGGGTGCCGCGGTCCTCGGCAGCGCGGGCGGCGCCCTCGCCGACGGCGGCTACGGTGGCGGTTACGGCGGTGGCTACGGTGGCGGTTACGGCGGCTTCGGCCGTGGCGGCGCGCACGCCGACGGTGCGGCCATCGGCTCCCCCGGCGTGATCAGCGGCAACGTGATCCAGGTCCCGGTCAACATCCCGGTCAACGTGTGCGGCAACGGCATCAACGCCCTCCTCTCGCTGGTCAACCCGACCGCCGGGAACGTCTGCATCAACAGCTGACGGCAGCGCCCCTCGCCGGGGTGCCCCGCCGTCCGTCCGCACGGCGTCCGGACCCGCACGACCCTGTTCGTCCCCGCCACCGGCAGCGCCGCGGCCCTCGCGCCCCTCGCCAAGGCCTTCGACGTGCAGAGCCGCGGGTCTGTGCACCACCCTCCGCTCTCCGGGGCCATCGGCCCGGGAGCGTTCCGGAACCGACGCCGGTGATCCCCGGCTACGGCCGCCCCGCACTCGCGGGGCGGCCGTCGTCGTCCCGGCGGACCGCTCCGGGGGTCAGTCCAGCGCCCCCAGCACGACCGCGCTGTTGAAACCGCCCGTTCCGCGGGCCACCACCAGCGCCGTGCGCAGCCGGTCCGGCCGGTGCCAGCGGGTGATCAGGCGCAGCCCGTACCGCTCCGCACTGGTCGGCGCGTCCCCGCCGCGGGTGGGCGGGACCAGCCCGGTGCGCAGGGACAGCGCGGCGGTGGCGGCGTCGAGCGCGCCCGCGCCCGACACGAGCCGGCCGACCGCAGCCTTGGGCACGGTCACCGGCAGCGCGGCCAGCCGGTCGCCGAAGACCCGGCGCAGGGCCGCGGCCTCTGCGGCGTCGCCGTCCAGGTCGCCCGCGCCGTCGGCGAAGACCACGTCCACGTCCGACGGCTCGCGGCCGGCCTGCTCCAGGGCGGTGGTGATCGCCCGCGCCAGCTGCGCGCCGTCGGGCGCGGGCAGCGTGTGGTGGTACGCGTCGTGCGTCGCGGCGTGCCCCAGCAGTTCTGCGTAGGCGAGCCGGCCGCGTTCGGCGGCGTGGGCCTTCTCCTCCAGCACCATCAGCGCGCCGCCCTCGCCGGGCACGAAGCCGGAGGCGTCCGGGCTGAACGGCAGGTAGGCGCGCTCGGGGTCGGCGCCCCGGTGCACGGTCGGCAGGGTCGCCTGGCAGGCCAGCGCGTACGGGGACAGCGGCGCCTCGGTGCCGCCGACGAGCACCGCCTTGCTGCCGCGGCGCAGCAGCCGCCATGCCTGCTTGAGCGCGTCGAGCCCGCCCGCCCCGTCCGAGGCGACGACCCCGCAGCCGCCGGTGAAACCGTGCCGGATGGAGATCTGCCCGGTGCTGGCCGCGTAGAAGGACGCCGCCGGCTGACGGGCGCCCGACCGGGCGGGCCGACCGGTGAGCACATGGTGCAGCTCGCGCTGCCCGTACTCGTTGCCGCCCGAGCCGCCCGCGGTGACCACCGACAAATGGAACGGGGGGTGGTCGGCCGGTTTGAGGGCGGCGTCGGTCAGCGCCATCTCGGCCGCGGCCAGTGCGAACCAGGTCCACCGGTCGGTCTGCGCCCGCAGCCGGTCGCCGATCCACTCCCCCGCGTCGAAGCCGGTGATCTCGCCGGCCACCGCGACCGGGGAACGCCCGGCGTCCGGCCGGCCCAGTGGGCGCAGGCCGTTGCGCCCGGCCAGGGTGGCCCGCCAGTACGGGCCGGTGCCGATGCCGGTGGGGGCGATCACGCCGATGCCGCTGAGGACCGCGCGCGTGGTCATGCCGCCGCCCCCCGGCGGTCCGCCCCGTCCACGCGGCGGGCGCCCGCGGCGCCGCGGTCCTCGTCCGCGTCCAGGGCGGAGAAGACCATCGCCGACTGGAAGCCGCCGAAGCCGCTGCCGACCGACAGGGCGTGCCGCACCCGCTGGTCCCGCGCGAAGACGGGGGTGTAGTCCAGGTCGCACAGCGGGTCGGGGTGGACGAGGTTCGCGGTCGGCGGGATCTTGCCGCGGCTGATGGCCAGGGCGCAGGCGGCCGTCTCCAGGGCCCCGATCGCGCCGAGGGAGTGACCGATGACCGACTTGATGGAGCTGATCGCCACCTTCCGCGCGTGGTCGCCGAGGGCCCTTTTGTACGCGGCGGTCTCGTGGCGGTCGTTCTGCGCGGTGCCGGAGCCGTGGGCGCTGATGTAGTCCAGCTCCTCGGGGGAGATGCCGGCCTCGGACATGGCGGTGATGATGGCCTCGCTCAGCTCGTAGCCGTCGGGGCGCAGCCCGGTCATGTGGTACGCGTTGGCGCGGTTGTCGTAGCCGCGCACCTCGCAGTAGACGGCGGCGCCCCGGGCGACGGCGCGCTCCATCTCCTCCAGGACCAGCACGGCGCCGCCCTCGCCGAGGACGAAGCCGCTGCGGCGCGCGTCGAAGGCGGTGGACGCCCGCTCGGGGTCGCCGTCGAAGTCGGTCGTGGCGCGGACCGCGTCGAAGCAGGCCACCGTGACCGGCGAGATGGGCGCGTCGCACGCGCCGGCCAGCACCACGTCGGCCTCGCCGTCGCGCAGCGTCTGGAAGGCGTGGCCGATCGCGTCGATGCCCGAGGTGCAGCCGGTGGAGACCACGACGGAGGGACCGTGCAGCCCGTGCCGCAGCGACAGTTCGGCCGCCGCGGAGGAGGGGTGCATCGCCCGGTGCAGGAAGGGGACGCCGTACTCGGCGTGCACCTCCCAGTCGCGGCCGCCGTCGCTGGCGACCGCGTACTCCTCCTCCAGGGTGGCGGTGGCGCCCGCGGCGGTGCCGAGGCAGACCCCGATCCGGTCGGTGTCCTCGCCCTCCGGCGTGATCCCGCTGTCGGCGAGCGCCTCGGCGGCGGCGACCAGCGCGAACTGCGCGAAGCGGGCGTTGCGGCGCACCTCCTGCGGGGTGAGCCCGGCCGCGACCGGGTCGAAGTCGGCTTCGGCGGCGATCTGCGAGCGGTAGCCGGAGGCGTCGAAGCGGCTGATCCGGCGGACCGCCGGCTGCCCCCCGACGATCCGCCGCCAGAACGCCTCCCGCCCGGCGCCGCCGGGCGCGACGGCGCCGACGCCGGTGACCACGACGCGGCGCACGGCCGGGCGTCCGGTCATCGGTCGACCAGTTCGCGGCCCGTCGCCGAAGGACCGCCGGCCTCGGTGACCGCGGCCTGCGCCACGGCGGCCGCGTCCTCGCGGCTCTCGGTGTTCACATGGCCGAGGTCGGGGCGGGGCGCCAGCGGGCTCAGGAAGAACACCGCGCGGCCCACCGCGCCGGAGGCGTTCACCACGCGGTGCCGCACCTCGCGCGGGATGAGCAGTGCCTCGTTGGCGGCGACGCTGCGCGGCACGCCGTCGAGGTCGACCCTCAACTCGCCCTCCACGACGACCAGGTACTCCTGCGAGTAGGGGTGGTAGTGCTCGGCCACCGCCTCGCCGGGGCCGACGGTGACCATGCCGCAGAAGCCGTCCGTCGTCCCGACGGAACCGGTCGCCAGCAGGGTGCGGATGTCACCGCCGCGGCGGGTGTCGGCCGGCACGTCCAGGGTGCCGACCGGCCGGATGCGGCGGGCCTCCAGGCGCTCCTTGATGAGCTGCATCTGCACCTTGGAGTTGCCGTTGATCCGCTGCCGCATGCCCTCGTCGTCGACGGGCGCGTCCGCCTTCATCCGGAAGTCCTGCACCCAGCGCAACCGCGTGCTCTCCGGGCCGAGTTCCTCGTACTGCCAGAAGATGTTCATGAACTCGAACGGGCCGGTCTCCACCCGCCGCGCCCGCACGGTGCGCGTCGCCGGGTCCGCGGTGCGCTCCGAGACCCACGACCAGACGCGGCCCTTCTCGTCCGGGTGCATCGTGAGCCGGAAGCGCACGGTGTCGCCCTCCTGCGCGATGACGTCGGCCGCCGCGTACTCGCTGAAGAGCGAGGGCCAGGCGGCGACGTCGTTCGTCCGCAACCAGACGTACTGCAGCGGCGCGTCGATGACGATCTCGTTCTCCGTGTGCGCGCTCATCGTGGGGGTTCCTCCAGAAGGACGGCGAATGATCACACAAACGGTCCCCACGGTGACGGAACGTGTCACGCGCTCCCGGCCCGGTCCACCCGTACGGCGGTCAGGCGCGCCGCTCCAGGCGTCCGGCCAGCACCACGGCCCGTGCCTTCTGCACGGCGCCGGCCTGGGAGGCGGCGAAGCGCAGCAGGCCGGGAGGGGTGTGCAGGCGCAGCACGTCGGTGACGACGCTGCCGGGGCCGTCGCCCGCGATGGCGAAGCGGTAGCCCATGCGGACCCGGCCGGGGCTGCGCACCTCGCCGCCGACCGCGGCGGCGTCGGGCAGGCCGGCCGGATCGGCGCTGATGGTGACGTCGATCGCGTTGTCGTGACGCAGGCCGAGGAAGCGAAAGCGCTCCACGGCGGTGTAGCGCACCGTGCCGTCGTCGTCGCGGCGCACGTCGCGGACGGCTACCACCAGCGGCGACAGGCCGATGTAGTGCTCCGGCTCCCTCAGGTGGTCGTAGACCTCCCGCGGCGGCGCGGCGATCCGGAAGACGTGCGTGAGTTCGGTGGACGGCACCTTCAACCCCCTTGGACGCGCGGTGCGTCGGCACCGGCGATCCTCGCAGAAAGGGGCCGTTTCAGGCGCGGTGGTGGGGTGCCTGGCTGCCGTCGACGTGGGTGCCGGGGACGAGGGGCGGCGGGCCGGCGGGGCCGGCGTCCCGAGGCGGGCCCTCGCGGGTGGGGCCGGCGGTGGACGGGGTGGCCGCGTGACGGGTGTGTTCCTCGTGGCGCTCGGGGTGGCGGTGCGGCCAGAGCGAGGTTTTCCTGTGCTTTCCGGTCATATCGGTCCGTTACCCGGAACCGGCCGGGCTACGCGGCGGCCGGGGCGAGGGCGACCGCGGCCTCGGCCGTGTGCACCAGGAAGGTCAGCGTCTCCCGGAAGTACAGCCGGACGCTCGTGTCGTCGTGCGACAGGTAGCCGATGGCGACGTCGGAGCCGATGCGCAGCTCGAAGTCGCCGCCGCGCGTCGACAGCAGGAACGCCCCGTCGATGGCGGGGGCCCAGACGATCTCCCCGTCCAGGACGCGGGCCAGGTGGGTCTGGACGGGATAGCCGTAGTGGGACGTCTCGTTGACGGCGGTGTACGCCTCCGCGCTGAGCGCGAGCGTGTAGGGGCCGCCGACCCCGGCGAGGCGGAGCGCGGAGACGGCCTGGCTGACGGCGTCGGGGTAGTCGCGCACGTCCACAGGCAAGGTGAGCGGCGGGTTGGACGCGCTCGCGCGGATGCCGTCGATGCCGGCGGCCGCGTAACCCTCGAAGATCGCCCGGTCCTCGGTGAAGGCCATGCGCCGGGCGGCGTCCTTGACCGGCTGCCAGTCGGCGTCCTTGGCGCCGCGCTCCACGTCGTCCACCTGGCGGCGGTCGACGGTGAACGGCACACGCAGCTCGACGACCGGCTGCGATCGGCGGAGGTAGGCGAGGACGTCCGGCGCGGGCGGCTCCACGTCGTCCAGGTGACCCGTCGTCACCGCGGCCAGCTCGGAGCCCGCCGCCTCGGGGACGTCCACGATCCGGCGGCCCGCGACATGGCGCTCGAAGGTGCGCCGCGCCTCGTCCTCCAGGTCCGCCCAGGCGGCGTCGGAGACCGGGGCGAGTTCTCGGTGCAGGTTGTTCATGGCGTGCCGGTCTTCCTCAGGTCTCCGATCCCCAGCGACTGCGGGGCCGGTACGGTCGCGGGCACGGCGGCGGCCGCCGGTGCGGGCGGGGCGGGCAGGTCGTCGAGGAAGGCGGCGGGCGGGGCGAAGAACAGGGTGCCCGTCACGGCGGTGGAGAAGTCCAGGATGCGGTCGTGGGACGCCTCGTCGTCGCCGAGGAACATCCTGCGCAGCATCGTCTCGGTGACCTCCGGGGTCCGCGCGTAGCCGATGAAGTACGTCCCGAACTCGCCGCTCCCGACGGCCCCGAAGGGCATGTTGTCGCGGAGGATCTGCCGCTCGGCGCCGTCCGGGCCGACGACCGTGGTGCGGGCGACGTGGGAGTCGGCGGGCTTGACGTCGTCGTCCATCTCGATGTTGCCCATCTTGCTCCGGCCGATGACCAGCTCCTGCTGCTCGACCGTGAGGGCGTTCCAGGCGTCCATGTCGTGCAGGTACTTCTGCACGATCACATAGCTGCCGCCGGCGAAGTCCGGGTCCTCGTCGCCGGTCAGGACGGCCGCCGCCGCCTCGGCGCCGACCGGGTTCTCGGTGCCGTCGACGAAGCCGAGCAGGTCGCGCACGTCGAGGTAGGTGAAGCCGTGCACCTCGTCCCGGACCGTCACGGAGCCGCGCAGGCGCTCCATGATCTGGACGGCCAGCCCGAAGCACAGGTCCTGCCGCGTCGCCCGGATGTGGAAGAGCAGGTCGCCGGGGGTGGCGGGGGCGTGGTGGAGGGGTCCGGTCAGCTCCTCGAAGGGATGCAGACCGGCCGGCCGCGGCCCGTCGAAGAGGCGGTCCCAGACCTGCGAACCGATGCCCGCCACGACGCTGAGCCGGCCGCCCGGCGAGCCGAAGCCGATCGAGCGCCGCAAGCCGGAAAGGTTCTCCAGCAGATCGCGGACGGTCTCCTCGCCCCCGTCGTCCACCGTGACGACGAGAAAGATGGCGGAGGTCGTCAGAGGGCCGAGCACCGGCTGCGACAGCGCCTCCGGGGAGGGTTCCGCCATCACCACGCTCCTTCGTACCCCTGATCGGCCACGCACCAGTCTGCTCCCACCGCTTGCACGGTGCATCCTGACCGGGGAAGAACGGGACATCACCGGCGGAAGGCGGCGGACATGAGCGGTGGAGCGGCCACCGGGACGGGACGCCTGCTGCCCGCGCTGCTGCTCGCCCTCACCGTGCTGAGCGGGCTGATCGACGCGGTGAGCATCATCAGCCTGGGCCATGTGTTCGTGGCCAACATGACCGGCAACCTCGTCTTCGTCAGCCTCGGCATGGCGGGCGTCTCCGGTTTCTCCGTCGTCACCTCCGTGGTGGCGCTGGGCGGGTTCGTCGCCGGCGTCCTGCTGTGCCGGGCGACGGTGGGCCGGCTGCACCCGCCGACGGCGCTGGTGCGGGCCGGTGCGGGCTGCGAGACCGTCCTGCTCGGCACGGCGGCCGCGCTCGCGTCGGTGGGCGTGCCGCACGACGCCCTGGTCGCGATCTGCGCGGTCGCGCTCGGCATGCAGAACGCCATGGCGGGACGGCTGGGCATCAGCGGCCTGACGACGAGCGTGATGACCCGCACCCTGGTCTCCCTCGTCAGCAACACCGGCGCCCCGTGGCATCCCCGGCCGCAGGCCGTGCGCGAGACGCTGAGCGTGGTCGCGCTGATCTCCGGGGCCGCGATCGGCGCCCTCATCGTGCTCCACGTGAGCCCGGCCGCAGGGATCGCGGCGGCGGCGGTCTGCGCGCTGGCGGTCGCCGTGGCGGCGGCGGTCGCCGAGGCCTGACCCCGGCGGCCGGGCGGCCGGTATTGCGCGCACGGCCAACTCGCCCCAGAGGGAAGGGAAGTATCCAGCGCTGACGGCCTCTCAGCCGACCGACCGTTGCGAACTGACGCGTTCCGGAACAAGCGACCCGGTTCACATGCGGCGTAACTCTGCCCTCCACCTCACCGGCCCGAAGAATTCATCCGGCCTCCGCAGGCTCTCTTCCTGCACGCCTCCTACCAGCGCGGACCGGCGCTCAATGCAAGGAGCGAAACATGGGCCACGGCCATCACCACGGACACGACCACAGTCACGGACACGACCACGCGCACGGCGACGCCTCACAGTCGCTGCCGCCCGCGCTGGACATGTCCGTACCGGACGAGGAACTGACGCCGAACCAGCTGTCCCGCCGCGGCATGCTGCGGCGCACCGGCCTGCTCGGCGCGGGCCTGGCCGCGAGCAGCGTGCTCGCCGGCGCCGCCACGGGCGCGACCCCCGCCTTCGCGGACAGCAAGACGGGCCGCAGCGGCACCTGGAACGGCGACTTCCTGTGGCTGGCCGGTGACCACCACATCCACACCCAGTACAGCTCGGACGCCAAGTACCGCGTCATCGACCACGTCCGGCACGCCAACGGCAACGGCCTGGACTGGATGGTCATCACCGACCACGGCAGCGAGCAGCACGCCAAGATCGGTGTGGAGAAGGTCAACCCCGACATCGTCGCCGCCCGCGACCAGGTCGAGGACACCCTGGTCTTCCAGGGCCTGGAGTGGAACATCCCGGCCGCCGAGCACGGCACCGTCTTCGTGCACCCGGGCAAGGACGAGGTCGCGGTGCTGAAGGAGTTCGAGAACTCCTTCGACGGCGCGGTCAAGGGCGCCACCGACCCCACCCCGGCCAACGAGGCGCTGGCCATCGCGGGCCTGAACTTCCTCGCCGACGCCGTCGAGCAGCGCCGGGTCCGCGACGCGCTGTTCCTGGCCAACCACCCGGCCCGCAAGGGCCTGGACTCCCCGCACGAGATCCGCGCCTGGCGCGACGCCCAGCCGACCATCGCCGTCGGTATGGAGGGCGCCCCCGGCCACCAGGCCGCCGGCATCCCCGCCCCGCAGGGTCCCGGCGCCGGCCGCGGCTTCTACGACAGCAACCCGAGCGCCCAGTCCTGGGGCGGCTACCCCCTGGAGAGCTACCGCACCTGGGGCGGCTTCGACTGGATGACCGCCACCGTCGGCGGTCTGTGGGACAGCCTGCTCGCCGAGGGCAAGCCGTGGTGGATCACCGCCAACTCCGACGCCCACAACGTGTACGCGGACAACGCGGTGCGCGGCCCGGGCAGCGACTTCAACGCCAACGGCAAGTACAACGACCCGGTCTACGGCGGCGCGCTCAGCCTGACCGACGGCGACTTCTGGCCCGGCCAGTACAGCCGCACCCACGTCGGCGCCGTCAGCTTCTCCTACCGCGCGGTGATGGACGGCATCCGCGACGGCCGGGTCTGGGTCGACCACGGCGGCCTGATCAGCGGCCTCAACGCGCGGCTGAAGGCCGGCGGCGACGAGCAGACCCTCGGCGGCATGCTGCGCATCCGCCGCGGCGACAAGGTCGACCTGATCCTCGAGATCGACCTGGCGAACGGTCCCAACTGGGCCCAGTTCGTGCCGACGCTCGCCCGTGTCGACGTCATCCAGGGCGACGTCACCGGCCGCGCCTCCGACAAGGACACCTTCAGCACGCCCAACACCAAGGTCGTGACGTCCTTCGAGGTCAACCAGTCCGTGGGCTCGGTGCGCCTGCGCTACTCGCTGGGCCGTGTCGACCGCCCGCTGTACGTCCGCCTGCGCGGCACGGACGGCAACCGCAGCGCCGTCGGCCTGAACGGTGCCGCGGTGGACCCGCACGGTCCGGCGATCGACGTCCTGCACGACGCCGACCCGTGGAAGGACCTGTGGTTCTACACCAACCCCATCTGGGTGCTGCCCGCGTGACGTACGGCACGGTCCTCGGCGTGGACGCCGGGTCCGCGAGCCTGCGGGAGGCCGACCACCTGATCCACCACCTGGTGGACCGGCTCGGCCTTCCCGCGGGCACGGTCGCCTGCACCCACTTCGTCCGCACCGGCACCCCGCACACCGCCGTGTCCTTCACCCTGCCGGACGGCGACGGGGACGGGGACGGGAAGCAGGCGGCCGAGGCAGCCTGGCGTGCCCTGACCGCGCAGGACACGGCGGACGCAGCGGACGCAGCGGCGGCGGGGACGGGGCCGTGGGGCGTGCATCTGGCCGGCCGCGCCCACGGGCCGGCCCCGCTCGCCGCCGCGGCCGCGCGGGCCGCGGAGGAGGCCGCCGCCCGTACCGGCGGCCGCGCCGTGGTCTACCCCGGTGTGGAACTCCTCACCGGCACGGTCACGGTGGCCGACGTGCTCGCGCACACCCCCATCACCGGGCTCGCGGTCCTCGGCTCCCCCGCGGACGAGCGGCCCGCGCCCGGCGTCGAGGTGCTCACCAGTGACCACGTCCGTCCGGAGTGGCGCGCCGGCCGGCTCGTCCTGCCGCTGGTCCCCGCCATCGGCGGGCGCCTCGCCCCCTTCGAGGTGCCCAACCCGACGCCCTGCTGCGCCGACCACTGAGCGCGTGTGACCCGTCCCGACCCCGGCCGGGACGGGTCACGCGTCAGGCGAAGACCTCCGGGTGGGCCTCGACGAGCTCACGGACGCCGGACGCCGGACGGCCGATGATCTGCTCCAGGTCGTCCGTCACGCGGTCGTAGCGGTTCTCCGCGTGCAGCCTCGCCATGACGGACAGATGCTGCCGCACGTGCTCCGGGAGCCCGAGCGCGCCGAGATCCTTCTCCACCCACTGCTCGTAGGGGACGTCGACGTACCTGACGGGCCGTCCGAGCACCTCCGAGAACTCCGCCGCGATCGCGTTCATGTCGCGGGAGGCCGCCCCCGTCAGCTCGCGGACCCGCCCGATGTGCGGCGCCGGGTCCGCCAGGATCGCCGCGACCGCCTCGCCGACGTCCCGCCCCAGGATGGGCGAGGTGCGGCCGGAGCCGAAGGGCAGGCGGATCGTGCCGTCCCGGGTGATGGACCCGAATCCCGCTCCCAGGAGGAGCGGGTTCTCCATGAAGACGGTCGGCCGGACGTGGGTGACGGGTACCCCGGACCAGTTCATGGTCTGTTCCACGAGCCACTGCTGCCGGTGCTGCCGGGAGTCCGAGCCGCCGGTGAGATCCATCTGGGAGACCGTCATCTGCGACATGTTGACCAGCACGTCGAGCCGGCCGTAGTCCCGGGCGACGGCCGCCGCGACCAGCGCGGCCTGCAGATACTGCGCCGACACGCTCATGCCGAAGTACATCCGCGTGCAGTCGCGCACCGCCTCGGCGACGTCCGCGGTGCTGGTCAGGTCCCCGACGAACACCTCGGCCCCGATCGCCCGCAGCGCCTCGGCCCGGTCGTCCTCGCGGCGGACGAACGCGCGCACGGGAAAGCCGCGGTCCCGCAGGACCTCGACCGCGCTGCGGCCGACGCCTCCCACGTTCCCCGCGGCACCGGTCACGAGAATCCTCGGCTTGCCGGGCATCGCCTGCTCCTCTTCCGTGGGTCTGCGGAACCCACAGGATCGCAGCCGCACCCGGCGCCGACCGGCAACGGCGCACACGGGAGTGTCTCGGCCCGTCGGGGTCCCACAGGCACCTTCCCGCACATTAGTGCGAATTAGTGATTGGCAGGAGGCCCCCCGGCACGGTCTCCTGGACCCATGACCCAGAACCCGATCATCCGTTTCACCACCGAACTGATGCGTCTCACCGACGACCTCGACCAGGCGGCCGCCGCCGCCTTCGTGCAGCGCGTCTACGCCGCCGGCCGCGAGGACGGCGCGGCCGAGGCCGCGAAGGGGGCGTCGGGGCCGGAGTGAACGGGCGGCGGAGCCGCGGTGCGCGACGGCGCCGCGGCGACCCGGTCGGAGCCTGCGTCATCTCTGTTCACATACACAAACTCACGCCACGTATATGTACTTCGCCGTGAGCGCCGTGCAACCCTTGCCTCGCCTCTTCGTGATCCGTCCCCCCACTCGAAACGGCGGGCACCCATGAGCATTTCCCGGCGACACCTGCTGACCACCGCGGCCGGCGCCGCGGCCGCGACGACCGTTCTCGCACCCTCCGCGCCCTCCGCGCAGGCCGCGTCCTCCGTCCCGGCCGCCGATCCGGCCGAGACCCTGCAGACCCTGCGCGCGGCGGCGGACTACGCCGTGACCAAGCTGCGGGCGGTCGCCCCCGGCGTCACGTCGTTTCCCGTCATCACGAAAGCCGAGAAGTGGACCTACTCCGACAACGGCGACTGGGTCGGCGGCTTCTGGCCGGGCACGCTGTGGATGGCCTGGCTGCACAGCGGCGACGCCCGGTTCCGGTCCCTCGCCCTCGCCGCGGCCGACCGGCTCGCCCCGCGCCGCACCGACACCACCACCCACGACCTGGGCTTCCTCTTCTACCCCTCCTGGGTCACCGCCTGGCGGCTCACCGGCGACCCCAAGTGGCGTGACGGGGCGGTCCAGGCGGCGTCCTCGCTCGTCAAGCGGTACAACAGCGCGGGACGGTTCATCCGGGCCTGGGGCGCGCTGAACGACACGGCCAACGCGGGCCGCGTCATCATGGACACGATGATGAACCTCGACCTGCTCGCCTTCGCGACCGAGCAGACCGGGGACCCCCGCTACCTCGACGCCGCCACCGCACACGCCCGCACCGCCCAGCGCTACTTCCCCCGCCCGGACGGCTCCACGCCGCACGTCTACGACTTCGACCCGGCCACCGGCGCTCCCGTCGGCCCGGGCACGGTCCAGGGCTACAGTCCCGCCTCCTGCTGGTCCCGCGGCCAGTCCTGGGGCGTCTACGGCTTCACCACGATGCACCGGCGCACCGGTGACGCCCAGTTCCTCAGCACGGCCACGAAGCTGGCGGACTACGCGCTCGGCGCCCTCACACCCGACAACGTCCCCGGCTGGGACTACCTCGCGCCCCAGCAGCCGTACGACGTCAAGGACTCCTCCGCCGGCGCCGTCCTGGCCTGCGGACTGCTCGACCTCGCGGCCGCCACCGGCCGCCCCTCCTACCGCGAGGCCGCCCTCCGCATCCTCACCGCCCTCGCGACGACCTGCCTCACCACCCGGTCCACCCGTGCCCAGGCCGTCCTGGCCCGCGCGACCCGCAACCGCCCCGCCGAGGACGGCGTCGAGGTCTCCGTCCCCTACGGCGACTACTACCTCCTCGAGGGCATCCTCCGCGTCCTGCGCCCCGACGACGTCGACCGCGCGATCGACCTCTCGTCGGTGTGAGGCCCGGCGGGGCGCCCGTCTCGAACGCGCTCCGTGGCACAACGCCGCCCGCGGGGGCCGGGGTTCGGCCCCGTCCCCCGCGCGAATGCGCCGACTCGGCCCGGGCGCGCCCGGGCCCCGTCACAATGCCGGGCATGCGTATTCACCTCACAGCCGCCGTCCTCACCGGCGCCGCCCTCCTGCTCGCGCTCACCGCGTGCACCTCCGGCGGCGCCGACAGCGGCACGCCGGCGGACAGCCCCGCACCCGCCGCCACCCCGACGTCCTCCCCCACGGCCGCCGGCTCCGCCGTGCCCGACATCGCCGACCTGCTGCCGGACGAGCCCACCGGCGCCAAGCGCACCGCCTTGCTGGCCGCGCTCAAGGCGATCGACCCGGCGTTCGCCAAGGACGCGGACAAGGCGATCGCCAACGCGCGCAACCAGTGCTCGACCATCAGCGGCGGAGGCGACGCGGTCAAGGCGGCCCAGTCCCGTTTCGGCACGGCCGACCGCCAGGTCACCGAGGCACAGGCCGAGGCCGTCAACGAGGCTCTGCGCAAGACCCTTTGCACGTCCTGACCCCGCCCGGACGGCGGCCTCCCCGGCACCCCCGGTCAGCGGTCGCCGGCCTCCCAGCCCTGCGAAGTACCGGCGGGCAGCTCCTTGTTGCGGCCCAGGGCCTTGCGCCACGCGTTCCGGGACGCGAAGCCGAGCCCGACCAGCCAGGCCAGCGAGAAGGCCAGCGCCCAGGCGGTCTGGGTGGACAACTCCCTGCTCAGGGTGACGACGATGCCCGCGATGGTCGACAGTGCCATGACACTGAGCACGGTGGCGGCAAGGGTCCACGGAACGGATTTCATGCCGCGCACCCTAGCCAGCCGGCCGGCGTGACCGGTCACGAGGGTGCCGCGCACTCGTCTCTCGCCGCCCCAAGTCACTCCGTACGCAGCGCCGTTACGCGTCCGGCCTTACTCCCCCGGGGCCTGCCACGACCGTTCGTCAACGACGGGCGGAGCGCCCTCCCGGCTCAGGGCCTTGCGCCAGGCGGCCCGGGCGCCGAAGCCGAGTGCGACCGGCAGGGCCACGGTGATGGGCACGGACGGCATGACGACGGGGGCGCGATTGCCGTGGGCGATCTGGACGACGACAGCGACGACAACGGTCAGTGCGGTGAGGCCGATGGCGACGGCGGCAACGGCCCACGGCAGCGATTTCATGGCCGCACCCTAACGCTCCGCGCTCCGCGCCCAGGTGCACAGGCCGCGACGGGAACGCGGATGAAGCAAGCAGCCCCCGCCACGCCGTTGTGGTGGGGGCCGACTCGCGCGGGGGCTTCGCCCGGGGGCGAGGCCCACCGCAACCGAGCCTGCCCGCAGCCCGGGACACCCGCACGCCGGCCGCCGCCGCACGAGTGAGGGCGTCTTCCGCTCCCGGCGGTGCGGCAGTTGGGACGGTCTCTCGCTGCCCGGGCGGGAACAGCAGAACTGACCGCCACCAGCTGAGTCCCCTCGAAGCGCAGGGCCGCCCGCCCCCCGCGGGCGGCCCTGCGCCGTTCCCGCTCCCGTCTCGACGCGATGTCCCCCGTTTGATGGAGGCAGGACTCCGTGTCGTAATGGGTAGTGGTGCATCTCGAATCGGCAACGGCCGGTCGAACGGTCGCTGCCACGAAGGGTGAGCGATGAAACTCGCGACGTTCGACACCGGTTCCGGGCAGCACGTCGGCTTCGTCGAGGGGGACGAGGTGGTGGACCTCACGGCGGCGGATCCGTCGCTGGCGACCATGATCGACCTGCTGGAGCGCGATCCCGAGCGGGCCCGGGCAGAGTCCGGCTCGGCCCCGAGGATGCCGCTCTCGGAGGTGAAGCTGTGCGCGCCCGTGCCCAGGCCGCCCAAGTTCCTCGCCATCGGTTACAACTACGCCGCCCATCTCGAAGAGACCCACATGGAGCGGCCCACACGTCAGGCGTGGTTCAACAAGCAGCAGAGCAGCATCGTCGGCCCCGGCGACCCGGTCTGGATTCCGGCCACCGCGCCGGACGAGGTCGACTACGAGGGCGAACTCGGTGTGGTGATCGGCAAGCAGTGCAAGGACGTACCGAACGACAAGGACGCGGTACTGGACGTGACCGCCGGGTTCACCATCATCGACGACGTCAGCGTGCGCGACTGGCAGGAGCTCGAACCGGGCATGGTGGTCAGCAAGTCCTTCGACACCCATGGCCCGATCGGCCCGTGGATCGTCACCCCGGACGAGATCGGCGACCCGCTCGATCTGGGGCTGCGCACCTTCGTGAGCGGCGACCTCCGCCAGGACGGACACACGGCGGACATGCTCTACGACCTGTACGAGCAGGTCTCCTATCTCTCCAGTGCCTTCACCCTGGAGGTCGGCGACGTGCTGGCCACGGGCACCCCCAGCGGCATCGCCTGGCACCGGCCCGGCAAGTACCTCAAGGCGGGCGACACCGTGCGCGTCGAGATCGACAAGATCGGAGCCCTGGAGAACCCGGTCATCGACGAACCCCGCTGACGATCCTTGCGGCATCGCCTGGCCGCACGGCCCCTCCACCGCGAACTCCTCATGGTGCGGGGCGCCATTGGAGAGAGACAGGGCGCAGGCGGGCACCGCGCGAAGCAGGCCCGGGGCTCCGCGAGGATGCGGCCCCGCCACAACGAGCCAACACGAAGCCCGAGATGCCCGCACGCCGACGGGCGCTGCACGGGTGAGTCCCCGGCGGTGCGGCAGTTGGGGGGTGGATCGTTCGCGCTCCGGGCCCTCAGCGGGCCGGCCGGCGATCCCTGCGGCGGGCCGACGCGCCCGCGCACGGCCCCAGTTGGGGCCTTGGCGCAGGCCGGCTGGATTGCCGACCTGCCGCCCAGGGTGGGGCGGGTGGGACTCGAACCCACGACCGACGGATTATGAGTCCGCTGCTCTAACCGGCTGAGCTACCGCCCCGTACGGCGCGCCTTCACGTGTCGTGCACGCCGTCTGCCGCAGCATAGCTGCTCATACGATCTGTCGCCCTCGCGGGTCACAGACGCACCACCTGGGAGACCTCGATCACCCGGTGATCGGTTCCCGCACACGAAAAAGGACCCCCGAAGGAGTCCTTGATCAGCGCTCCCCCGACTGGACTCGAACCAGTAACCTGCCGATTAACAGTCGGCTGCTCTGCCAATTGAGCTACAGGGGAAAGACTTGCGCGAGCTCCCCCGACTGGACTCGAACCAGTAACCTGCCGGTTAACAGCCGGCTGCTCTGCCAATTGAGCTACAGGGGATCGCTCCGCTTGCACCGAATGCACCCGTTTCCGGCATCCCGGACGGCGTGCGCTCGCTGCGACACATACATTAGCGCAAGGTGGGGGGTGCTCCGCCAACCAGTAACGCCGTGGTTGTCCGCAGGCCACAGCGGGTAGGCGCGAAGCACAGCCCCTGAGGACCCAGGAGAGGGTGGAGCCATGCGCTACCGACTGACGTTCATCAGCGGGGTCGCCGTCGGATACGTGCTCGGGGCGCGGGCCGGCCGCGAGCGCTACGAGCAGTTGCGCAAGAGCGCGCAGCGGATCGCCCAGAACCCCGCGGTGCGGAACACCGTGGAGACCGCCGGGCAGACCGGGCGCGAGGCGGCCGTGAAGGCCGTGGACGCGGTGTCGGCGAAGGTGGGCGACCGGCTGCCGCCCGCGGTGGCCGACCGGGTGCGCCGGCTGCGCGCGGGCAACGGCAAGGCCCAGGACGACTGGGGCACCAGCAACACCTGACGGCACGGGACCGGCTCCGCCCGGTTGCCTTGCGTGTGCGGTGAGTACGGCATGATGCGACGCATGGGGATTGTGGCGGGGATCGACAGCTCGGGTGCGGGTACGACCGTGGTCGTGTGCGACTCGGACAGCGGGGCGGTGCTCCGGCAGAGCCATGCCCCGCATCCGGCGCAGGGGGTGGAGAGCGCTGCGGCGCTGACGGAGATCGACCCGGAGGCGTGGCTGCTGTCACTCGGCGAGGCGGCCAAGAGCGGGATGCTGGAAAGCGTCCAGGCCATCGGCGTGTCGGGGCAGCAGCACGGCATGCTGGCGCTGGACGCCGGGGGCGCGCTGGTGCGTCCCGCGCTGCTGCGGAACGACAAACGGGCGCAGATACAGGCCGCGGACCTCACCGACGAACTGGGCGGCCCGGGCAACTGGGCGGACGCCGTCGGGGCGGTGCCACAGGCGGCGTACCCGGTGGCGAAGCTGCGCTGGATGGCGCAGCACGAGCCGGCCGCGGCCCAGCGCACCGCTGAGGTGCTGCTCCCCCACGACTGGCTGGTCTGGCAGCTGATGGGCCGGCCGCAGCGGCGGACGACCGACCGCGGCGAGGCCTCCGGCACCGGCTACTGGTCGGCGGCGACCGGCCGCTACCGCACCGACATCGTGGAGCGCGCGCTCGGCCACCCGGTGGCGCTGCCCGAGGTGCTGGCGCCCGCCCAGCCCGCCGGGCGCACCCCCGAGGGGCTGATGATCTCGGCCGGCACCGGGGACAACATGGCGGCCGCGCTCGGGCTGGGTGTCGGGCCGGGCGACGCGGTGGTGTCGCTGGGCGCCTCCAGTACCGTCTTCGCGGTGCACCACCAGGCACTGAGCGACCCGTCCGGCACGATCACCTCCTTCGCGGACGCGACCGGACGCCATCTGCCGATGCTGCACACCCGCAACGCCGTACGCGTGCTGCGCGGCACCGCCGAACTGCTGGGCACCGACCTCGCGGGCCTGTCGGAGCTGGCGCTGCGCTCGACCCCCGGCTCGTACGGGCTGGTGCTGCTCCCCTATCTGGAGGGCGAGCGCACCCCCGACCTGCCGCACACCGCGGGCACCCTGACCGGGCTGCGGCGGGAGAGCATGAAGCCCGAACACCTGGCGCGGGCGGCCTTCGAGGGCATGCTGTGCGGGCTCGCGGACGCGCTCGACGTGCTGCGCCGCCGGGGTGTGGAGGTGCGCCGGATCTTCCTGCTGGGCCCCGCGGGTGATCTGCCGGCGGTGCGGTCCATGGCCCCGGCGCTGCTGGGCGCGCAGATCGTGATCCCGCCGCCGGCGGAGTACGCGGCGCTGGGCGCGGCCCGGCAGGCGGCCTGGGCGCTGGCGGTGGCCGAGGGGAAGGGCTCGCCCGAGCAGCCTCCGTACTGGCATCCGGCGGAGTACACGGTCGTGGACGCCGGGCCGGACGACGGGGCGATCGGGCACTCGGTGCGGCAGCAGTTCGTCGCGGTGCGTGAGCAGACGCATCCGGGGGCGTTCGGGAGCTGATCACCACCGGACGCGCGGCTGCGTCAGAGTCTGTCCGGGTGTGAGACATGCCCTGGTAAACCGGGTGCCTACGGCAACCTTCGGACTATAGGGTCAGCGGTCGTGCTGATCCGACTCCTCCGCTCCCACCTGGGCCCGTACCGGCGTTCCATCGCCGTGCTCGTGGTCCTCCAGCTCGTGGCGACCATCGCCATGCTCTACTTGCCCACGCTCAACGCCGACATCATCGACAACGGCGTCGTGAAGGGGGACACGGGCTACATCCTGCAGCTCGGCGGCATCATGGTCGCCATCACCCTCGCCCAGCTCGCCTGCTCCGTCGGTGCCACCTACTTCGGCGCCCGTACGTCCATGGCCGTCGGCCGGGACATCCGCGCCTCGGTCTTCGACCAGGTGCAGCGCTTCTCCGCGCGCGAGGTCGGGCAGTTCGGCGCCCCGTCGCTGATCACCCGCTCGACCAACGACGTGCAGCAGGTCCAGATGCTGGTGCTGATGACCTTCACGCTGATGGTCACGGCGCCGATCATGTGCTTCGGCGGCATCATCATGGCGCTCGGGCAGGACGTGCCGCTGTCCTCGCTGCTGCTGGCCGTCGTGCCGGTGCTGGCGGTGCTGATCGTGCTGCTGGTACGGACGCTGCGCCCCCTGTTCCGCTCGATGCAGCAGCGGCTGGACACGGTCAACCGCGTGCTGCGCGAGCAGATCACCGGCATCCGGGTCATCCGGGCCTTCGTCAAGGACGACTTCGAGCAGCAGCGCTTCGGCAAGGCCAACGACGAGCTGACCGATGTCTCGCTGCGCGCGGGGCGGACGATGACGCTGCTGTTCCCCGTCGCGATGGCCGTGGTGAACCTCACCAGCGTCGCCGTCCTGTGGTTCGGCGCGCACCGCATCGACAGCGGGGGTATGCAGATCGGCGCGCTCACCGCCTTCATCAGCTATCTGATGCAGATCCTGATGTCGATCATGATGGCGACCTTCATGGTGATGATGGTGCCCCGCGCGGAGGTCTGCGCCGAGCGCATCGAGGACGTGCTGAGCACCGAGACCAGCGTCGTGCCGCCCGAGCGGCCCGTGCGGCTGCCGGTGCGCCGCGGCGAGCTGGAGCTGCGCGCCGCGGACTTCAAGTACCCGGGGGCCGAGGCCGAGGTGCTGCACGCCGTCAGCCTGATCGCCCGGCCCGGTGAGACCACCGCGGTCATCGGCTCCACCGGCAGCGGCAAGAGCACCCTGCTGGGTCTGGTGCCGCGGCTGTTCGACGCCACGGGCGGCCAGGTGCTGATCGACGGGGTCGACGTCCGCGAACTGGACCCGGTGGACCTCGCCGAGACCGTCGCCCTCGTCCCGCAGAAGCCGTACCTGTTCTCCGGCACCGTCGCCTCCAACCTCCGCTACGGGAACCCCGAGGCGACCGACGAGGAGCTGTGGCAGGCCCTGGAGACCGCGCAGGCACGGGACTTCGTGGAGCGGCTGACCGAGGACGGCTCCGGGCTCGACGCCCCCATCGCGCAGGGCGGCACCAACGTCTCCGGCGGTCAGCGGCAGCGCCTGGCGATCGCCCGGGCCCTGGTCCGCAAGCCGCGCGTCTACCTCTTCGACGACTCCTTCTCGGCGCTGGACTACGCGACCGACGCCGCCCTGCGGCGCGCGCTGGCCCGACAGACCGCGCAGGCAACGGTCGTCATCGTCGCCCAGCGGGTCAGCACCATCCGCGACGCCGACCGCATCGTCGTCCTCGACGAGGGCCGCGTCGTGGGCACCGGCACCCACCGCGAGCTGATGGACGGCAATCCGACGTACCGGGAGATCGTGCTCTCCCAGCTCACCGAGAAGGAGGCCGCGTGAGCGTCCCCACACCCCGCCGCGGGCCGATGCCGGCGGGACCGATGCGCTTCATGGGCGGCCAGCCCACCGAGCGGTCCATGGACTTCAAGGGCTCGGGCAAGCGCCTGCTCGGACTGATGCGGCCCGAACGCACCCTGCTGTACGCGATGCTGGCGTGCACGATGCTGGGCGTCGGCCTCAACGTCGTCGGCCCGCGCATCCTGGGCCATGCCACCGACCTGATCTTCGCGGGCGTGATCGGCCGGTCCATACCCGCCGGCACGGACAAGGCCACGGCGATCGCGAACCTGCGGCAGCGAGGCGACGACACCGTCGCCGACCTGCTGCAGTCCATCGACTTCACCCCCGGGCACGGCATCGACTTCGGCGCGGTGGGGCACGTGCTGCTGATCGCGGTCGCGGTCTACGCGATCGCCGCGGTCTTCGCGATCGTCCAGGGCCGGCTGGCCACCCGGATCATCCAGCGTTCGATCTACCGGCTGCGGCGCGACATCGAGGCGAAGCTGGCGCGGCTGCCGCTGTCGTACTTCGACCAGCAGCCGCGCGGCGAGGTGCTGAGCCGGGCCACGAACGACATCGACAACATCGGCCAGACGATGCAGCAGACGCTGGGCCAGATCATCTTCGCGCTGCTGTCGATCGTGGGCGTGCTCGCGATGATGTTCTCCATCTCGTGGCTGCTGGCGCTGGTGGCCCTGGTCACGGTGCCGCTGTCGGTGGTGGTCGCCACCGCCGTCGGCAAACGGGCACAGCCGCAGTTCGTCGCGCAGTGGCGGACCACGGGCAAGCTCAACGCCCACATCGAGGAGATGTACACCGGGCACACCCTGGTGAAGGTCTTCGGCCGCCAGGAGGAGTCGGCGCAGGCGTTCCGGGAGCAGAACGAGGCGCTCTACGAGTCGGGGTTCCGGGCGCAGTTCATCTCCGGGATGATCCAGCCCGCGATGATGTTCATCGGCAACATCAACTACATCCTCGTGGCGGTCGTCGGCGGTCTGCGGGTCGCCAGCGGCGCGCTGTCGATCGGTGACGTGCAGGCGTTCATCCAGTACTCCCGGCAGTTCAGCCAGCCGCTGACGCAGGTGGCGAGCATGTCCAACCTGGTGCAGTCCGGCGTGGCGTCCGCCGAGCGGGTCTTCGAACTCCTCGACGCGCAGGAGCAGAGCGCCGAGCCGAAGACACTCGGCCTGCGCAAGGAACTGCGCGGCGAGGTGCGGTTCGAGGACGTCGCCTTCCGGTACCAGCCCGACAAGCCCCTCATCGACGACCTGTCGCTGGCCGTCGAGCCCGGGCACACCGTGGCCATCGTCGGCCCGACCGGCGCGGGCAAGACCACCCTGGTCAACCTGCTGATGCGGTTCTACGAGGTCACCGGCGGCCGGATCACGCTCGACGGCACCGACATCGCGACCATGTCGCGGCAGGAACTGCGGTCCGGGATCGGCATGGTGCTCCAGGACACCTGGCTGTTCGGCGGCACGATCGCGGAGAACATCGCGTACGGCACCGACGGTGCCACCCGCGAGCAGATCGAGGAGGCCGCGCGGGCCGCGCACGCCGACCGCTTCATCCGCACCCTCCCGGACGGCTACGACACCGTCATCGACGACGAGGGCACGGGCGTCAGCGCCGGCGAGAAGCAGCTGATCACGATCGCGCGGGCGTTCCTGTCCGACCCGGTCATCCTCGTCCTCGACGAGGCGACCAGCTCCGTCGACACCCGCACCGAGGTGCTGATCCAGCGGGCGATGGCCCAGCTCAGCCACGGCCGCACCAGCTTCGTCATCGCCCACCGGCTCTCCACGATCCGCGACGCGGACGTCATCCTGGTCATGGAGCACGGCGACATCGTCGAACAGGGCACCCACGAGGAGCTGTTGCTCAAGGACGGCGCCTACGCGCGCCTGTACGCCGCGCAGTTCGCCCAGGCGGTGGCGGAGGTCGACTGACCGCCGCGCACGGCAGCGCGAAGGGCCCCCGGCGGATCGCTCCGCCGGGGGCCCTTTCGTGGTGTCAGGTCGCCGCGAACAATCAGTCCAGATAGCCGCGGAGCTGGTCGGCGAAGGCGTGGTCGCGCAGCTTGTTGAGGGTCTTGGACTCGATCTGGCGGATGCGCTCGCGCGTGACGCCGAAGATGCGGCCGATCTCCTCCAGGGTGCGCGGACGTCCGTCGGCGAGGCCGTAGCGGAGCTGGACGACCTTGCGCTCGCGCTCGCCGAGGGTGGACAGGACCGCCTCCAAGTGCTCGCGCAGCAGCAGGAACGCGGCCGACTCCACCGGCGAGGCGGCGTCGCCGTCCTCGATGAGGTCGCCGAGGGCGACGTCCTCCTCCTCGCCCACGGGGGCGTGCAGGGAGACGGGTTCCTGCGCGAGACGCAGGACCTCGGTGACGCGCTCGGGCGGGATCTCGAGGTGGGCCGCGACGTCCTCGGTGCTGGGCTCGTAGCCGCGTTCCTGCAGCAGCCGCCGCTGGACACGGACGACGCGGTTGATGAGCTCCACGACGTGCACCGGGACCCGGATGGTGCGGGCCTGGTCGGCCAGGGCGCGGCTCATGGCCTGGCGGATCCACCAGGTGGCGTAGGTCGAGAACTTGTAGCCGCGGGCGTAGTCGAACTTCTCCACGGCGCGGATCAGGCCGAGGTTGCCCTCCTGCACCAGGTCGAGCATGGTCAGGCCGCGGCCGACGTAGCGCTTGGCGACCGAGACGACCAGGCGGAGGTTGGCCTCGATGAGCCGGCGCTTGGCCATCCGGCCGAGGACGACCAGGCGGTCCAGGTCGACCGCGAGCCGCGAGTCGAGGTCCGGGGTGCTGCCCAGCTTCTCCTCGGCGAACAGGCCGGCCTCGACGCGGCGGGCGAGTTCGACCTCCTCGACGGCGGTGAGCAGGGGTATTCGGCCGATCTCCCGCAGGTACTGCCGGAAAAGGTCCGCGGACGGCCCCGCGACCTCCTCGGTGAGCCGCCGCGGTGGGCCCGGATCGTCGGGTTCCTGCTCGGCTTCCGGGTCCGGGTCCGGCTCCGCCTCCGAGTCCGCCCCGTCGCCGGCCTCGGCCCCCGGTCCGGGCGCCTCGGCCCCTTCCGGGTGCAGGGCGGCGTGATTCTGCTCGGGGACCCGTTCCAGCAGGTCGTCCGTCGCAAGGGCCGGGGGCGTCAGGGTCTGGATCTGCACGGGAGCGACCTCCACGGTGAGCGCAACCACGGGCTCGGAGGCGCGCGACAGCGGAACGGTTGCGGCGCCCTCGCCGCGGCCCGTCCGGGAGTTCGCCGTCAGCGGTACTCCCTGGGCGCCGGTGTCGGCGCCTCCCGGAATTCCGCGCTCCGAGGACTCTTGCACCGCCCCCAGTGTGGCGTACGGCACACCGAGCCCACGAGGGTCGTGCGCGGCTTTTTCCGTCGGGCGTGACCGAGGGCGACGCCACGGTCACGCCTCGGCCATGCCTGGGGGCCTCCCCCGGCCGGCGCCCGTCGCGGCGGCGGAGCCGACGCCCTACCGGTACCTGCGGGACATTGCCGGGACCGTCCGGTCCTCGCGGGCGCCGCGCTGCCGACGCGGCCACCACGCACTTCGGCACCAGCGGACCGGCGGCGCTGCAGACGGCCGCCCGAGTCGACAGCACCCAGGAGCCGACCGGGACAGCCGCGAGCCCGCAGGCCGTCACGGACGGCCGGGCCGGCCCTCGCGGACAGCCTGAGCAGGACCTCGCCGTCGACGCCAACCGCCACGCGCCTGCGAACACTGCCCGAGGCGGCAGGTCACCAAGGACAGCAACACCGGCCTCGCGGACGCCCCGGACGGGGCCCTCGCTGCGGACCCGCGTTCCGAGTGCCGCCCGTCGGCCGCGCACGGCTCCATCGGCATGGGCACAACGGCGCAGGCGGCGGCCACGGCTCCGGCCGGTCGTCACCGCCGCGGCTACAGCGCGGCCGCGCCCTGTTCGCGCAGGCGGTGGTCGTATTGCTGGAGGGCCCACAACTCGCCGCCGATCGCGGCGAGCTGGTCCTGGTCGGCGCGCGGGCCCTGGGCCGTGAGCCGGGTGTGGTCGGCGTTGAGCTGGGCGAGCCGGCGGGCGACGGCCTGACGGCGTACGTCGACGAGGATCTTGCCGGCGTAGACCTCGGGGGCCTTGTGCTGGACGGGCTCGACGGCGAGTTCGGTGACCAGGGAGCGCACGGTGTCGTCCGGGGCGACGTCGCGGACCCGGGTCAGGAACTGCGCGTCGGCGAACTCGGCGCCGCCCGCCTCGGTGATGGCGTGGCGCACGGCGACGTAGGGCGGGGCGGTGAACTCGTCCTCGCCGTACGCGTCGAAGGCCGGGGAGACCAACTCCGGGTACTGGAGGGCGAGTTTGAGGAGCTCGCGCTCGACACGGTGGGCGGGGCTGCGCATGTCCAGCCGCGGGCCGCGGGGACCCGAGGGCGCGGCGGGGCCGGCCGGGGCAGCCGCGGGCCGTGCGGTGCGGGGGCCCGCCGGGCCGGCCCCGGACTGGCGGCGTTCGCGCTGCCAGCGGGCGAGTTGGCTCACCCGGCGCACCACGAACTGGGAGTCGAGGATGCCGAGCATGCCGGCGAGCTGGACGGCGTACTCGTGCTGGATGGCGGCGTTCTTGATGCCGGCGACGATGGGCGCGCCCGCCTCCAGCGCGGAGGCGCGGCCCTCGGCGGTCTCCAGGTTGTAGCGGGCCACCGCCGAGCGCAGGGCGAACGCGAACAGCGGCGTACGGGAGTCGACCAGCCGCTCCACTGCGGCGTCGCCCTCGGCCAGCCGCAGGTCGCAGGGGTCCATGCCGCCGGGCGTGATCGCGATGGAGGTCTCGGCTGCGAACTTCTGGTCGTCCTCGAAGGCGCGCAGGGCGGCCTTCTGCCCGGCCTCGTCACCGTCGAAGGTGAAGACCACCTCGGCGTTGGAGTTGTCCATCAGCAGCCGGCGCAGGATCTTGATGTGGTCGCCGCCGAAGGCGGTGCCGCAGGTCGCGATGGCGGTGGTGACGCCGGCGAGGTGGCAGGCCATGACATCGGTGTAGCCCTCGACGACGACGGCCCGGCTGGTGCGGGCGATCTCCTTCTTGGCCAGGTCGATGCCGTACAGGACCTGCGACTTCTTGTAGATCGGGGTCTCGGGCGTGTTGAGGTACTTCGGCCCCGTGTCGTCCTCGCGGAGCCGGCGGGCGCCGAAGCCGATGACCTCGCCGGTGATGTCGCGGATCGGCCAGGTCAGCCGGCCGCGGAAGCGGTCGATGGCCCCGCCGCGGCGGCTCTCGCTGGCCAGGCCGGAGACGATCAGCTCGCGGTCGCTGAAGCCCTTGCCGCGCAGGAAGCGCACCAGATGGTCCCAGCCGGCCGGGGCGTAGCCGACACCGAAGTGCTCGGCGGCCGCCTGGTCGAAGCCGCGCTCGGCGAGGAACTTCCGGCCGATCTCGGCCTCGGCGCCGCCGAGCTGCTCCACGTAGAACTGGGCGGCGGCCTTGTGCGCCTCGATGAGGCGGATGCGCTCGCCCTGCTGGCGGCCCGGCGTGTAGCCGCCGTCCTCGTACCGCAGGGTGATGCCGGCGACGGCGGCCAGCCGCTCGACGGCCTCGGAGAAGGACAGATGGTCGACCTTCATCACGAAGTCGAGGGTGTCGCCGCCCTCCTGGCAGCCGAAGCAGTGGTAGAGCCCCTTGCCCGGGCTCACGTGGAAGGAGGGGGACTTCTCGTCGTGGAAGGGGCACAGGCCCTTCAGGTTGCCGCCGCCGGCGTTCCTGAGCTGCAGGTACTCCGAGACGACGGCGTCGATCGGGACCGCGTCCCGCACCGCCTTGACGTCCTCGTCCCTGATCCGCCCTGCCACACGGGGATTCTACGGCGCCGCCCCCGCGAGGTCAGACCAGCTTGGCGACGAACAGGTAGTGCGGGCCCGCGGGCTGCAGCACGAACTCGTCGCCGACCGCCGTGAAGCCCTGGCCCTCCCAGAAGCCGCGGGCCGAGGTGCGGCCGTTGCACCAGACCAGCTCCGCCCCGCGCTCCCGGGCCTCCGCGAGGGCCGCGCCCAGCAGGGCGGAGCCCAGGCCGCGGCCGCGCGCCTCGGTGGCGGTGGCCATGCCGCGGATGCGGTAGGCGACCTCGTGGTGACCCGGCAGCTGCTCCGGGAAGAGCGTGACGCAAGTCACGACCGGCGCCAGGGCGCCGTCGCCGTCGTAGCCCGCCATGTGGAACGCGGCCGGGTGGCCGTCCTCGATGAAGATCGCGGATTCACGCGGGAGCCCCGGCCTGAGCACGGTCCAGCGCAGTTCGAAGATCTCCTCGACGGGCACGACAGCGGTACGGAACTCCATGAAAGCCATGCTAGGCGACCGCGCGCGCACTCATTCCAGCAGGGAGTTCAGCGGCACCGTGGGATCGGCGAGCGCCTCGGGGTCGACCCGGCGGCCGGAGCGGATGAGTTTCTGGATGCTGTCGGTGACGTCCCACACGTTGACGTTCATCCCGGCCAGCACCCGGCCCTCGCTCAGCCAGAAGGCGATGAACTGCCGCTTGCCGACGTCGCCGCGGGCCAGCACCTGGTCGTACGTGCCCGGCGCGGCGTGCCCGGAGAACTCCATGCCCAGGTCGTACTGGTCGGTGAAGAAGTACGGGACGCGGTCGTAGCTGACCTCCTTGCCCAGCATCGCGCGCGCCGCCACCGGTCCGCTGTTCAGCGCGTTCGCCCAGTGCTCGACCCGCAGCCGGCCGCCCAGCAGCGGGTGTTCGGCGTTGGCGACGTCGCCGGCGGCGAAGATGTCGGGGTCGGAGGTGCGCAGCGACGCGTCGACCGCGATGCCGCCGCCGGCCTCGCGGTCGGCGAGGGCGAGCCCGGCGGCCTCGGCCAACGCGGTGCGCGGCGCGGCGCCGATGGCGGCGAGCACGTCGTGGGCGGGGTGCTCCTCGCCGTCGTCGGTGAGCACGGACAGCACCATGCCGTCCTGGCCGGTGATCTCGGTGAGCCGGGCGCCGAAGTGGAACCGCACGCCGTGCTCGCGGTGCAGGTCGGCGAAGACCTCGCCGAGCTCCGGGCCGAGCACCGAGTGCAGCGGGCAGGGCTGTGCCTCCACGACGGTGACCTCGACGCCGTAGCCGCGGGCGGCCGCCGCGACCTCCAGCCCGATCCAGCCCGCCCCGGCGATGACCAGGTGGCCGTTCTCGCGGCCGAGGGTGGTCAGCACGTTCTTCAGCCGCTCGGCGTGCGCGAGCCGGCGCAGGTGGTGCACGCCCGCGAGGTCGGTGCCGGGGATGTCCAGCCGGCGCGGCTCGGCCCCGGTGGCCAGCAGCAGCCTGTCGTACGGGATGGAGGTGCCGTCGCCGAGCGTGATGCGCTTGGCGGCCCGGTCCAGACCGGTGACCGGCTGGCCGAGGTGGAGCTCCACATCGTGCTCCGCGTACCACGCGGCGGGGTGGACGAAGACCGAGTCGCGCTCCTCGTTGCCCAGGAGGAAGCCCTTGGACAGCGGCGGTCGCTCGTACGGGTGGTCGCGCTCGTCCCCGATCAGTATCACGCGGCCGGTGAACCCCTCGGAGCGAAGCGTCTCGGCCGCTTTCGCCCCCGCGAGTCCCGCCCCGACGATGACGAATGTGTGGTCTGCGTCCACCACTGTGCGCCTCCCTGAAAGTCCCTCGGGTGCCCGGGTGCCCTCCCTCTGGCAATTGCCAGTCATGTGAGCGTCCCGCACGGCACGGCCCACGGGAAGAGCGCCGCGCCGACACGGGCCCTTCCGGATCGCCCTCCAGGGGGCGGCCGGGGGCCCGCCGGGGGCTCACCGGGCGGCGGTGAGCCGGGCGTGCAGGGCGGTCGCCGCGGAGTCGGTGAGGGAGGCGATCTGGTCGACGACGGCCCGCTTGCGGGCCCGGTCGTCCTTGGCCGCGTCGAACATCCCGCGGAACTGCGGGTCCAGCCCCTCGGGCGCCCGCGCGAGCAGCGCCTCGGCCAGCTCGCCGATCACCACCCGCTGCTGGGCGCGCCGCCGCTCCTGCGCCTCGCGCTGCATCACATAGCGGTCGGCGACCGCCTTGAGCACCGCGCACTCCAGCCGCTGCTCGCGCGGGACGACGAGCTGGGCGCGGTAGCGGGTGAGCCGGCCGGTGCCGTACGCGTCCCGGGTGGCGCGCTCGGCGGCGAGGCAGAACCGGCCGATGAGCTGCGAGGTGGCGTCCTTCAGCCGGGCCTGCGCGATGGCCGAGCCGTCGAAGCCGTGCGGCCACCACTCCATGTCCAGCAGCCGGTCCATGGCCTCGGCGAGTTCGTCCTCGGCCGCGCCCGGCGCGTAGCGCGCGGCGGCCACGGCGAAGATCTCGCGCCGCTCGGGCTCGGCGAGCAGCACGGCCGGGTCCAGGTGACCGGCGTGCAGGCCGTCCTCGACGTCGTGGACGGAGTACGCCACGTCGTCCGCCCAGTCCATGACCTGGGCCTCGAAGCACTGCCCGTACGGGCGGTCCGCCGGGGCGGTGCGGCGCAGCCACGCGAAGACCGGCAGGTCGTCCTCGTACACCCCGAACTTGGGACTGCCGGGCTGCGTGGGATGGCCGCCGCGGGGCCAGGGGTACTTGGTGGCGGCGTCCAGGGCCGCACGGGTGAGGTTGAGGCCGACGCTGACCAGGGCGCCGTCGTCGTCGTGCGCGAAGCGCTTGGGCTCCAGGCGGGTGATGATGCGCAGGCTCTGCGCGTTCCCCTCGAAGCCGCCGCAGTCCTCCGCGACCTCGGCGAGCACCATCTCGCCGTTGTGCCCGAAGGGCGGGTGGCCGATGTCGTGCGCCAGGCACGCGGTCTCCACCAGGTCCGGGTCGCAGCCGAGCGCCGCGCCGAGCTCCCGGCCGACCTGGGCGCACTCCAGGCTGTGCGTGAGCCGGGTGCGCGGGCTGCTGTTGATCGCCCGCGCGTCGTCGACCGGATCCACGACCTGGGTCTTGCCGGCGAGCTTGCGCAGCCCGGCCGAGTGCAGCATGCGCGCGCGGTCCCGCTGGAACGAGGTGCGGCCGGGCCGCTTGTCGGGCTCGGACACAAAGCGCTCGGTGTCGGCCTCGCTGTAGGGGGCGTACTCGTCCGCTGCCTGGTCGTTCGGGTCCATACGGCGACAGTATCCGGCGCGGCGCCGGCCAGGTGGTTACGCGGTGGCCAGCCGGGTCGCGGCCGTGGCGGGACCGGTGACGGCGCGGTCGGCGGGGCCGCGGCCGGCGGACAGCGCCTGGTCGTAGCGGTGCAGCATCAGCGCCGCCACCGACGGGTGCGCGCCCAGCGGCGCGGCGGCGATACCGGGGGCGGCGGCCGCCGCGGCGGCGGCCAGGCGGCCGGGCGCGGCGAAGCAGGAGGCGACGGCGATGTCGCGGCGGCCCGCCGCGGCAAGCTCGCGCACGGCGTCGGCGACACCGGCCCCGGCCGTCGTGTACGCCGGGACCACCGGGACGCCGCCGCCCAGCCGGGCCTGCAGCAGGGCCGCGGTGCGGGCCGTGTCCCGCGCCGACCGCGGGTCGCGCGATCCGGCGGCGCCCAGCACGACCGCCGCGCGGTGCGCGTCCCGCGGCCGCGGGACGCGCCACCCGGCCTCGGTCAGCCGGTCGTGCAGCGCCTCCGCCAGCAGCGCGTGCGGCCCGAGCGGGGCGGCGATCCGGGTGCCCGGGTGCGCGGCGCGGGCCAGCACCCGCGGGATGCCGGCAGTGGTGTGGTGGCCGTGCGCCAGCATGAGCGGGACCAGCACGGCGTCCCCGGGCAGCGCGGCGAGGGTGTCGTCGAGCAGCGGCTCGTTGAGTTGCAGGTGGCCGAGACGCACTGTTAGACCGGGCCGCAGCCCCCTGACCGTCTCGATCAGCGCGTGCGCCGTCCGCAGCGCCTCGGGGTCGCGGCTGCCGTGCGCGACGGCCACCAGCGCGGGGGGCCGCCCGGACCCGTTCAGCGTCACCCGCGACAACTGGCTGCTGAGCTGCGCGGTGATCAGGGCCAGGAGCTGTCCCGTGCTGTCGAAACGGTCCGGTCCGTCGACGCCGGGGAGCGTGGGTTCCTGTGCCGTCATGCAGCGAGTGTGCCCACGCGGGGTTGCGGGGCCGTTGCACGGACATGACGGCTGGTTTCCCTCGGCGGGTCCGGCTGTGGCGATGCCGTGTCGTGCGTCGCCCTCCTTCCCCCAACCTTCGTTGAGGAAGGGACGGCCGGGGTCAGCGGTGTTTCCAGTCGCCGCCGTGGATGGGGCGGCCGGAGGCGCGCAGGTCGCGTTCGTGGGCGGGCGCGGCTAGGTACACCCAGGCGGGGAGGGTCTGGCCGGCGTAGGTACGGACGTCGCGGACGACGCGCTCGTAGAGGTTGCCGGCCGCGTCGGGGGTGTACTCCTCCAGACGGTCGAGGTCCGCGAGGACCTCCTCGTACAGGTCGTCGACGGGCTGCACGAGGTCTCCCTGCACATGGCCCCGCGCGTCGGACACGGCGTACGGGTAGCCGGGGCCGTCGAACAGCAGGGCGCCGTGGAGCACGGCCGGGGTCTCGGTGACGATGCGGCCGCGCAGCAGCCAGGAGTGGTTGATCTCGCCGGGCCGCAGGGTCCCGTACACGAAGAACGGGAGGCGGGAGTGGTCGTCTCGCACGATCATCATGGAACCGCAGGGACGTGGGCGGCGTCGACTCGGGCGTGAAGCGGTTGCGCGGGAAAGTACGGAAAGTCGTCACGGGTGCGAGGTCCGCGGCGGCTTGGCGGCCCCGGTCCAGACGGGGCAAGCGGCGGTTGCTGCGCGCGGCGGTGGCGGTCTGCGTGCTGGCGCTGCTGCCCGCCACATGGCTCCAGGTGACCGCGGACCCGCGGGTCCGCAACCTGGCCGACGCGCCGTCCGAACCGGTCGCGGTCGTCTTCGGCGCCGGGCTGTGGAACGGCGAGCCGTCGCCCTACCTGGCCCACCGGCTCGACGCGGCCTCGGCCCTGTACTCCGCGGGAAAGGTGCGGGCGGTCCTCGTCACCGGCGACAACAGCCGCACCGACTACGACGAGCCGTCCGCCATGCGGGACTACCTCGCGTCGCACGGCGTCCCCCGCGCGAAGGTCGTCCTGGACTACGCCGGCTTCGACACCTGGGACTCCTGCACGCGCGCCAAGCGCATCTTCGGCGTCGACCACGCGCTCCTGGTCAGCCAGGGCTTCCACATCCGCCGCGCGCTCGCGCTGTGCGACGCCGCGGGCATCGACGCCTACGGGATCGGCGTCGACGAACCCCACGACGTCACGTGGTACTACGGCGGGGCCCGCGAGATCGCCGGCGCCGCCAAGGCCGCCGTCGACGCCGCCCTCACCCCGGACCCGCACTTCCTCGGGCCCCGGGAGCACGGCATCGCGCGGGCACTGCGGTGAGCGCCGTCGAGGTGCTGCGGGTCTTCACCGGGCCGGACGGGCGGGGCGGGAACGTGCTGGGCGTCGTCCGGGACGGGGCGGCGGTGCCGGGAACGGCGGCACGTCAGGCGCTGGCCGCCGAACTCGGTTACAGCGAGACGGTGTTCGTGGACGACGCGGAGCGCGGCGTGATCGACATCTGGACGCCGGGCGTGCGGCTGCCGTTCGCGGGACACCCCACGGTGGGGACGGCCTGGCTGCTGGGGGCCGAGGTGCTGCGGCCGCCCGCGGGCGAGGTGAGGGCCTGGACACAGGGCCCGTTCACCTGGGTGAAGGGCCGCGCGGAGTGGGCGTCGGGGCGGCGGACGCAGCAGTACCGCTCGCCGGTGGAGGTCGACGCGCTGCCTTCTCCGCCGCCGGGTGAGGGCTGGCTGTACGCGTGGGCGTGGGACGACGAGGCCGAGGGGCGTGTGCGCGCACGGGCGTTCCCGCGCCGCGGGGACGGCATCGTGGAGGACGAGGCGACCGGGGCGGCCGCCCTGGTGCTGAGCGACCAGCTCCGGCGGCCGCTGGACGTGCGTCAGGGCACGGGTTCGCAGATCCTCACCCGCGTGCACCCCGACGGCACCGTGGACATCGGCGGGCGGGTGGTCAGGGCCCGCTGAACCGCTCCCCACCTGCGGCATTGGGCGCGGCTCCGGATGCGGATCTTCAGCGGGGCGGTGATGCTGGGAGGAGTCCCACCTCACGGCAAGGAGGACAGCGATGTCCATGTTGGACAAGATCAAGGCCAAGCTGAAGGGCCACGAGAGTCAGGCCCAGAAGGGCATCGACAAGGGTGGCGACACGCTCGACGAGAGGACCGGCGGCAAGTACCAGCGCCAGGTCGACACCGGCCAGGACAAGATGAGCGACGAGTTCGGCACGGGCGACTCGGGCGAGAACCGGCCTCCCCACTCCTGACGCCGGCGGGCCGCCACGCCCGCTTCCGGCGGCGCGCGGCGGCCCTACGCTGGTGCCATGGCCTGGACCGCGAACGACATACCCGACCTGAGCGGCCGCACCGCCGTCGTCACCGGCGCGAACAGCGGCATCGGTTACTGCACCGCACGCGAACTGGCGCGCGCCGGTGCCTATGTGCTGCTCGCGTGCCGAAGCGAGGAACGCGGCAAGGAGGCGGCCGAACGCCTCACGCGTGACATCCCCGACGCCCGCGCCGGCTACCGCCACCTGGACCTCGGCGATCTGTCCACGGTGCGCGCCTTCGCCGAGGAGTACGACGACGACCGGCTGGACCTGCTGATCAACAACGCGGGCGTGATGGCGCTGCCGTACCGGACCACCCCGGACGGCTTCGAGTCGCAGATGGGCATCAACCACCTGGGCCACTTCGCTCTCACCGGTCTGCTGATGCAGCGCCTGCTGGACACCCCGGGCGCGCGCGTGGTCACCGTCTCCAGCGGGATGCACGCGATGGCCAACGTGGACCTCGGCGACCTCAACAGCGAGCGGGGATACCGCCGTTGGATCGCCTACGCCCGCTCCAAGAGCGCGAACCTGCTCTTCGTCCACGAGCTGGCGCGGCGCTTGGCCGCCGCGGGCGCCGACACCGTGGCCGCGGCGGCGCACCCGGGGTACGCCCGCACCAATCTGCAGACCCGGGGCGTCCGCATGGAGAACCGCCGGTTCGCCGAACGCCTGATCGACCTCGGCAACCGCGTCGTCGCCCAGTCCCCGGAGGCCGGCGCGCTGCCGCTGCTGTACGCCGCCACGGCGCCCGGTGTCCGGCCCGACTCGTTCACGGGCCCGCGTCTCCAGGGCTGGCGCGGCTCGCCCGCCCCGTCCTGGCGGGCCAAGTGGACCCTCGACGATCGCGCGGGCGAGATGCTGTGGGCGGCCTCCGAGCAGCTGACGGGCGTCACATACCCGGTTCCGCCCGTCGGGTGAGGGCCGGTACGGGTGCCTCCCGGTGGCCGGGGACGGGCCATGCGGCACCGTGCCGGGGCGCGGGCAGCGCGGACCGGCGCGTGACGGGCCGCGCTGCGGCGGGGCGGCGCCGGCCGGCGGGTGCCTCGGCCATGACGAGTCCCAGGACGAGCCAGAACGCGATGGCGATCCGGTCCTGGTTGGCGGGGTGGTCCACCATCGCGGCCAGGAAGAACCCGGTGAGCGCGGCGAACCCGGCCGTGCCGATCACCGACTTCTCCCGGGCGGCGCGGGCCGCGCTCAGCAGGGCCACCACCGTGATGCCGAGCATGCCCAGCAGTCCGAGCGGGCCGGTCTCCACCAGCCAGTTCAGCCACATGTTGTGGGTGTGGACGAAGGTCCGGTCGCCCGGCACGGCCGCGGAGACGACGGCGCCGGCCCGGCCGAGCCCGACGCCCAGCGGATTGTGGGCGGCGATGCGCAGCGCGGCCTCCCATGCCTGCCCGCGCACGCCGAGTGAGGTGCCGGCCCGGGACGCCGCCCAGATCGCCGCACCGGCCCCCAGCAGGACCAGCCCGCCCACGACGGCCGCCACCCGGCGCCCCCGGCGGCCGAGGCGGGGCGCGATCCAGTAGGCGCCGCCCAGCACCAGCAGGCCCGCGGCGGCGGCCACGTACCCGGCCCGCGAGTACGTGGTCAGCACGGCCCCGTACGCCGTCACCGCCACCAGGGTGACCGCGGTCCGCGCGGTGCGCTCGCCCGCCGCCACGACGGCGAGCAGCAGGAGCGGGGTGAGCAGGACGAGGAAGGCGGACAGCAGGTTCGGGTTGGAGAAGGTGCCCACGGCCCGGGTCAGCACCCCGGGGCCGCCGGAGTCGCAGCGTACGTCGGTGAGCAGCCCCGTACGGCAGAAGCCGGTGGGCACGTCATTGGTGACCTGGGTGAACGCCGCCAGGGCCGCCGCCGCGACGGAGACGAGCGCCAGCAGCCCGAAGGCCCGCCACGACTCCGGCTGGGTGCGCCGCAGACCGACGACGAGGTAGTGGCACAGGACCGCGGTCAGCAGTCCCCGCAGCGGGGCGGTGGGGTGGCCGCCCAGGTAGGTGGTCACCGCGGCGGCGGCGAGCAGGACGGCGACGGGCAGGTCCAGCCGTGTGCGGAAGCTGCTCAGCCGGGCGCCGCCGGCCACGAGTGCCACCAGGCCGAGGCCGAGCGCGAGGCGGATGGGGGTGACGACGCCGGTCAGCGGGTCGTCGGGGAAGAAGTCGGTCGCGGAGTCGAGGAGGACGACCGCGAGCGCCGTGAGCGGCACGGCTTGGAGGAGCGCGTGCAGGGGCCGGGGAGCTGCCATGCGCCCCACCCTGGCGGCGGAACGGGACGGCCCGGTGTCCGCGGAACGAACGGCGGAATGCGGGGGCGGCACCTTCGCACAAAGGTGCCGCCCCCGGTGAGGGTGGGAGATGGTCTTCGGGTGCCGGGCTTACCGGCTGTTGTTCTCCCTGGTCAGCGCCGCGGCGCGGCCCGCCTCCAGGCGGGCGACGGGGATCCGGAACGGGGAGCAGGAGACGTAGTCCAGGCCGACCTCGTGGAAGAAGTGGACGGACTCGGGGTCGCCGCCGTGCTCGCCGCAGACGCCCAGCTTGAGGCCGGGGCGGGTGGCCCGGCCCGCCTCGGCGGCGGACCTCACCAGCGAGCCGACGCCGTCGCGGTCGATGGTCTCGAACGGGGAGACGCCGAAGATGCCCTTCTCCAGGTACGCCGTGAAGAAGCTCGCCTCCACGTCGTCACGGGAGAAGCCCCACACGGTCTGGGTCAGGTCGTTGGTGCCGAAGGAGAAGAACTCCGCGGCCTCGGCGATCTGCGCGGCGGTCAGGGCGGCCCGGGGCAGCTCGATCATCGTGCCGAGCGCGAGATGGAGCTCGGTGCCGGTGGCGGCCTCGACCTCGGCGATGACCGACTCGGCCTCGTCGCGGACGATCTCCAGCTCCTGGACGGTGCCCACCAGCGGGATCATGATCTCGGCCCGCGGGTCGCCCTTGGCGTTCTTGCGCTCCGCGGCGGCCTCGGCGATCGCCCGCACCTGCATCGCGAACAGGCCGGGGATGACCAGGCCGAGACGTACGCCGCGCAGGCCCAGCATCGGGTTCTGCTCGTGGAGCTTGTGGACGGCCTGGAGCAGCCGCAGGTCGTTCTCGTTGGAGTCCTTGCGGGACTCGGCGAGCGCGACCCGCACCGACAGCTCGGTGATGTCGGGCAGGAACTCGTGCAGCGGCGGGTCCAGCAGCCGTACGGTCACCGGCAGCCCGTCCATGGCCTCGAAGAGCTCGACGAAGTCGGACCTCTGCAGCGGCAGCAGGGCGGCGAGCGCCTCGTCGCGCTCGGTGTCGGTGTCGGCCAGGATCAGCCGCTCCACCATCTCCCGGCGCTCGCCGAGGAACATGTGCTCGGTGCGGCACAGGCCGATGCCCTGGGCGCCGAAGCGGCGGGCGCGCGAGGCGTCCTCCGCGTTGTCGGCGTTGGCGCGCACCCGCAGCCTGCGCACCCGGTCGGCGTACGCCATGATCCGGTGCACCGCCTGCACCAGCTCGTCGGCGTCGTCGGCGCCCGCGTGCATGCGGCCCTCGAAGTACTCCACGACCGGGGACGGCACGACCGGGACGGTGCCGAGGTAGACCTTGCCGCTGGAGCCGTCGATGGAGACGACGTCGCCCTCCTCCACGACGATCCCGCCCGGCGCAGTCATCCGCCGCCGCTTGGTGTCGACCTCCAGTTCCTCGGCGCCGCAGACGCAGGTCTTGCCCATGCCGCGGGCGACGACGGCGGCGTGCGAGGTCTTGCCGCCGCGGGAGGTGAGGATGCCCTCGGCGGCGATCATGCCGTTGAGGTCGTCGGGGTTGGTCTCGCGCCGGATGAGGATGACCTTCTCGCCGGAGCGCGACCACTTCACCGCGGTGTACGAGTCGAAGACGGCCTTGCCGACCGCCGCGCCCGGCGAGGCGGCGATGCCCCAGCCGATCCGCTCGGACTTCGTCTTCTCCTCGAAGCGCGGGAACATCAGCTGCGCCAGCTGCGCGCCGTTGACGCGCTGCAGCGCCTCGGCCTCGTCGATGAGGCCCTGGTCGACCAGCTGGGTGGCGATGCGGAAGGCGGCGGCCGCGGTGCGCTTGCCGACGCGGGTCTGCAGCATCCACAGCTTGCCGCGCTCGATGGTGAACTCGATGTCGCACAGGTCCTTGTAGTGCGTTTCGAGGGTCTCCATGATCTGCATCAGCTGGTCGTAGGAGGCCTTGTCGAGCTGCTCCAGCTCGGCGAGCGGGACGGTGTTGCGGATGCCCGCGACGACGTCCTCGCCCTGCGCGTTGCACAGGTAGTCGCCGTACACGCCCTGGTGGCCGGTGGCGGGGTCGCGGGTGAAGGCGACGCCGGTGCCGGAGTCGGGGCCGAGGTTGCCGAAGACCATGGAGCAGATGTTGACGGCCGTGCCGAGGTCGCCGGGGATGCGCTCCTGGCGGCGGTAGAGCTTGGCGCGCTCGCCGTTCCAGGAGTCGAAGACGGCCAGGACGGCCATGTCCATCTGCTCGCGCGGGTCCTGCGGGAAGTCCCGGCCGGTCTCCTTGGCCACGACGGCCTTGAACTGCTCGACCAGGCCCTGAAGGTCGCCGGCCTCCAGGTCGAGGTCGTTGTGGGTGCCCTTGGCGCGCTTGGCGTCCTCCAGGGCCTCCTCGAAGAGGTCGCCGTCCACGCCCAGCACGGTCTTGCCGAACATCTGGATCAGGCGGCGGTAGGAGTCCCAGGCGAAGCGCTCGTCGCCGGCCTGCGCAGCGAGCCCGGCCACGGAGTCGTCGGACAGACCGATGTTGAGGACGGTGTCCATCATGCCCGGCATGCTGAACTTCGCCCCGGAGCGCACGGAGACCAGAAGAGGGTTGTCCGGCTGGCCGAGCTTCTTGCCCATCCGCCGCTCCAGCGCGTCGAGGTGCGCACTCACCTCGTCGCGCAGGGCCGCGGGCTCGGTGCCGGAGTCCAGGTAGACCTTGCAGGCCTCGGTGGTGATCGTGAAGCCCGGAGGGACGGGCAGGCCGAGGTTGGTCATCTCGGCGAGGTTGGCGCCCTTGCCGCCGAGAAGGTCCTTGAGGTCCTTGTTGCCCTCAGTGAAGTCGTAGACGAACTTCTGGATTTCTTGTTCTTCCGACACGGGACTCGCTCCTCGCGGCCGGGATGCCCTGACGGCGGGGAGCGTACCCATCTCGAAGGCGCTGCAGTACGTCCATCACCAGGTCACACGGCCGTAACCACCCATCGGCCGATAGATCGAAAGCGCCGCGACCGGTTCGGGCGGGCATCAGGTGCATTCAATCCTCGAACACATGATGCCGTCACGTGATCGGCACAGGCGGAATCTGTTACTCCATGCGAGGGATGGCTTGATCAGGTGGCGACGACAACGATGGCACCCAGTGCCACCCATAAGAGAGATGTTGTGACACTCGGCATGCTCATCTGAGCAACACCCCTATCAGGCGTGGCGAGAATCACTCCCCGCGCCGACACCGCGTCAGGCCCCGCGGGCTCCTCCGCCGCCGCGCGGAATGCCCTCAGCCGCCGGAAGTGTCCGATTCCGCGTCCGCGTCCACGACCACCGAGCAGTCGTACGGGTCCTCCAGCCAGCCGTCCGGGAGCGCGACGCGCTTGCCCGCCGCCGTCCGGCCGCGCGGGCCCTCGGCGCCATCCGGCCATTCCTGGTCGAGATCGAGGTCGTCGAGGTGCGCGTCGAGCTCCGCCAGGGAGGACGCCATGGCGAGCTTGCGGCGCATCTCGGAGCCGACCGAGAAGCCCTTGGTGTACCAGGCCACGTGCTTGCGGAAGTCGATGACGCCGCGCTCTTCGTCGCCCAGCCACTCCCCGAGCAGCTCGGCGTGGCGCCGCATCACCCCCGCGACCTCGCGCAGCGCCGGGGTGGCCAGGGTGCCGCCGTCACCGTCGAACGCGGCGACGAAGTCGCCGAACAGCCAGGGCCGGCCGAGGCAGGCGCGGCCCACGACCACGCCGTCACAACCGGTCTCGCCCATCAGCCGGACCGCGTCCTCGGCGCTCCAGATGTCGCCGTTGCCGAGCACGGGGATCTCCGGGACGTGCTCCTTCAGACGGGCGACCGCCTCCCAGTCGGCCGAGCCGCCGTAGTGCTGGGAGAGCGACCTGCCGTGCAGCGCGACGGCGGCGATCCCCTCCTCGACGGCGATACGGCCCGCGTCCAGGTAGGTGACGTGGTCCTCGTCGATGCCGGTGCGCATCTTGATGGTCACCGGCAGGTCGCCCGCGTTGGCGACGGCCTCGCGCAGGATCGAGCGGAACAGGTTGCGCTTGTACGGCAGGGCCGCACCGCCGCCCTTGCGGGTCACCTTCGGCACCGGGCAGCCGAAGTTCAGGTCGATGTGGTCGGCGAGGTCCTCGTTGACGATCATCCGGACCGCCTTGCCGACGATCACCGGGTCCACCCCGTACAGCTGGATCGAGCGGGGGTTCTCGCTCTTGTCGAAGTGGATGAGCTGCATGGTCTTCTCGTTGCGCTCGACGAGCGCCCGGGTGGTGATCATCTCGGAGACGAAGAGCCCCTTGCCGCCGGAGAACTCCCGGCACAGCGTGCGGAAGGGGGCGTTGGTGATCCCCGCCATCGGCGCCAGCACCACCGGCGGCCACACGGTGTGCGGGCCGATCGCGAGCGGTGGGGCAGTGATGGCGTCTGCAGTCATGCGCCCCATTCTCGCGTATCCGCGCGCATCCGCGGACGGCCGGTGCCAGGAGTGGGTGTAGATTGAAATGGTTACACAAGTACAATCAAAGGCCGGGGCGGGCGTCCCGGCGGAGCGGACGGGGAACCGATGCCGGAGCTCAGCCACCGCAGGCGTCTGCTGGTGCTGGCCATTTGCTGCATGAGTCTGCTCATCGTCAGCCTCGACAACACGATCCTCAACGTGGCCCTGCCGTCCATGCGCACGGACCTGCACGCCTCGATCTCCGGACTCCAGTGGACGATCGACGCCTACACCCTGGTGCTGGCCTCGCTCCTGATGCTCTCCGGTTCGACCGCCGACCGCATCGGGCGGCGCCGGATCTTCCGCCTCGGGCTGGTGATCTTCACGGTGGCCTCCGGCCTGTGCAGCATCGCGCCCAGCCTGGAGTGGCTGGTGGCCTTCCGGATGCTGCAGGCGGTCGGCGGCTCCATGCTCAACCCCGTCGCGATGTCGATCATCACCAACGTCTTCACCGACCCGCGGGAGCGGGCCCGGGCCATCGGCGCCTGGGGCGGCGTCGTCGGCATCAGCATGGCGGCCGGCCCGATCATCGGCGGCGCGCTGGTGGAGACCGTCGGCTGGCGCTCGGTGTTCTGGATCAACCTGCCCATCGGCCTCCTCGCCCTGGTGCTGACCGCCCTCTTCGTCCCGGAGTCCCGGGCGCCCAGGCCGCGCCGCATCGACCCCGTCGGCCAGTTGCTGATCATCGCGCTGCTCGGCTCGCTGACGTACGGGATCATCGAGGCGCCGGGTGCGGGCTGGGGCTCGCCCCTCATCATCGGCTGCATGGTGGTCGCGGTGTGCTCGGCGGCGGCGCTGATCGGCTACGAACGACGGCGCAAGGAACCGCTGATCGACCCGCGCTTCTTCCGCAGCGCGCCCTTCAGCGGGGCGACGGTGATAGCGGTGAGCGCCTTCGCCTCGCTCGCCGGCTTCCTCTTCCTCAACACCCTGTACCTGCAGGACGTGCGCAAGCTGTCCGCCCTGGACGCCGGACTGCACCTGCTGCCGATGGCCGTCATGGCGCTCGTCTTCGCCCCGCTGTCCGGCCGCATCGTCGGCAGCCGCGGGCCACGGCTGCCCCTGCTGCTCGCCGGCACGGCCACGACGGCGAGCGGGGTGGTCTTCGCCGCGCTGCACGGCCAGTCCTCGGACGTCCTGCTCTTCACCGGGTACGTGCTGTTCGGGATCGGCTTCGGCTTCGTCAACGCCCCGATCACCAACACCGCCGTCTCCGGTATGCCGCGCTCCCAGGCGGGGGTCGCCGCCGCCGTGGCCTCCACCAGCCGTCAGGTCGGCCAGTCGCTGGGTGTCGCCGTCATCGGCGCGGCCCTGGCGGCCGGGCTGAACATCACGGCGTGGTGGATCATCACCGGCTGCGGCGTGGTCGTACTGGTGCTGGGCTGGCTGACGACGGGACCCTGGGCCGCGGGGACGGCCGCGCGGGCCGCGCAGCGACTCCAGGCCGAGGAGCCCCGGGAAGTGGTGGGGGCCCGGTGATGAACGACGCGAAGACGACACGGGTGTGGCGCAACCTGCGCACCCTCGTCCTGGAGCGCAACGAGCGCCGCCGGGAGGTGGCCGACGCCCTCGGCATGAGCTTCTTCCGCGTCAAGGCGCTGCGCCGGATCGCCGCCGCGCCCGTCACACCGGGCGAACTCGCCGCCGACCTCATGTCGGACCGCCCCTACATCACGCTCGTCGTGGACGACCTGGCCCGGCGCGGCCTGGTGGACCGCTCCCCGCACCCCGACGACCGCCGCCGGAAGGTCGTGGCGGTCACCGCGGCGGGCGCCTCGGCCGCCGCCGAGGCCGAACGCATCCTCGGTACGCCCCCGCCGGGACTGGCGGCCCTGCCGGAGGACGAACTCGACCTGCTGGACCGCGTGCTGGGCCGGTTGCTGGACGTGTGATCCGGGTGCCCGCTGTCGGACCCCCGCGTTACGGTCACGGCATGACGCAGACGCAGATCACCGAGCCGGGCGACGTACGCGACCGCGACGCCCTGGTGGCGCTGACGGCGCGGGGGACGCGCGTGAAGTACCTGTTCTTCTGGGGGCACCAGCCGCAGCAGGACGGCAGCGTGGGCGCGGGCTGCCTGAGCCAGTGGTGGCCTTCGGAGTTCTCGGTCGAGGGCGTCCGCTACCCCACGGCCGAACACTGGATGATGGCCGGCAAGGCCCGGCTCTTCGGTGACGAGGAGACCCTGACCAAGATCCTCGCCGCGCCGCATCCGCACGCCGCGAAGGAACTGGGCCGCCAGGTGCGCGACTTCGACGGCCAGGCGTGGGAACGGCGGCGCTCGGAGCTCGTCGTGGAGGGCAATGTGGCCAAGTTCGGGCAGGACCCCGCGCTCCGCGCCTATCTGCTGGGCACCGGCCGGCGGGTGCTCGTCGAGGCCAGCCCGGTCGACCGCATATGGGGCATCGGCCTGGCCCTGGACGACGAGCGCGCCGCCGACCCGGCGCAGTGGCGCGGGCTGAACCTGCTGGGCTTCGCCCTCATGGAGGCCCGGGCGCGGCTCGGCTGAGCCCGGCGGGCCGGGTTCAGGCGGGTACGGGGGTTCAGGCGGGTACCGGTTCGGGCAGCGGCCCGGCCATGCTCCCGGCGGGGGCCGTGATCAGCTCGTACAGACGCTGCATCCGCTCGCGGGTGGTGTCGTCCGCCGGGGTGTAGGTCACCAGCCGCGGGCCCTGCCGGGGGCCGAGCCACAGGTGGGTGAAGTCGAAGGTGAGCAGACCGACCAGCGGATTGAGGAAGCGCTTGGTGCGGTTCTCCGGCTCCTGGACCTCGTGGCGCTCCCAGAGTTCGCGGAACTCCGGTGACGCCTGCTCCAGCCGCTTCAGCAGCGCCTTCCATGCGGGCTCCGCGAGGTGCTCGGCCATGGCGGCACGGTACTTGGCGACCATCAGCCGGCTGGTCTCCTTCCAGTCCGGCATGCCCGCGCGCCACGCGGGGTCGGTGAAGGCCAGCCACATCACGTTGCGGTCCTCGTCGGGCAGGGCGTCCAGGTCGCTCACCAGCCGCCCGTAGGTGCGGTTGTGGGCGATGACATCCGTGCGGGCGTTGAGGACGGCGGCCGGCAGCGGCTCCAGCTTGGTGAGCAACTCGGCGATCTGGTCCGACATACCGGGGCACTGGCCGCGCGGATTGGGGTCGGTCACACCGGCCAGCAGGAACAGATGGGTGCGCTCGTTCCGGTCGAGCATGAGAGCGCGGGCGATGGCGTCGGCCACCTGGGCCGAGACCTGGATCTCCCGCGCCTGTTCGAGCCAGGTGTACCAGGTGACCCCGACCGCGGCGAGCTGCGCGACCTCCTCGCGGCGGAGCCCCGGCGTGCGCCGGCGGCGCCCGGGCGGCAGGCCGACCTGCTCGGGGGCGATCCGCTCGCGGCGGCTGCGGAGGAAGGAGGCGAGCTCCAGCCGGGCATCTGCGGTCGTCGTCATGCCTCCAGGGTGCCCCATACGCGCAGCCCGTTGCCAGGTGGTCGTGATACCTGGATAAACGGTCTCTGGTACCACCTTGGGAATGGGCCCATGGTGGCATACGTGACCGATCGAACCGACCTCTCCGCTTCCGCCGGCCTCCGTTCCCGAGCCCGGGTCGTACCCCGGGTGATCCGCCTCGGCGGCGGCCCCGCCGCCACCCCCGCTCCCACGGCCGGGGCCGCCTCGCCCGCGTCCCCCGCCTCACCCGTGCTCAGCCCACTGGGCCTGTTCACCGTGCTGCTGGGCGCCGCGCTGCCGCTGATCGACTTCTTCATCGTCAACGTCGCCCTGCCCGCCATCGAATCCGACCTGCACGCCGGGCCCGCCCTGCTGGAGCTGGTCGTCGCCGGCTACGGCGTGGCCTACGCCGTGCTGCTGGTGCTCGGCGGCCGGCTCGGCGACTCCTTCGGCCGCCGGCGGCTCTTCCTCGCCGGCATGGCGGCGTTCGGCCTCACCTCGCTCGCCTGCGGTCTGGCGCCGGACGCCTGGACGCTCGTGACCGCGCGTGTCGCGCAGGGCGCGTCGGCGGCGCTGATGCTGCCGCAGGTGCTGGCCACCATCCACTCCGCCACCTCCGGCCACCGCCGGGCCAAGGCGCTGAGCCTGTACGGCGCCACCGCCGGCCTGTCGATGGTCGCCGGCCAGATCCTCGGCGGCATCCTGGTCGCCGCGGACATCGCGGGCACCGGCTGGCGCGCGGTGTTCCTGGTGAACGTGCCGGTCGCCGTGGTCGGCCTGTTCCTCGCCGCGCGCAGCGTCCCGGAGACCCGCTCCGAGCACCCGGCGCCCGTGGACCGTCCGGGCACGCTCCTGCTGGCGGCGTCCCTGATCACGCTGCTCGCGCCGCTGACCGAGGGCCGGGCCGCCGGATGGCCTGTGTGGACCTGGGTGTCGCTGCTGCTCTTCCCCTTCGCCTCGATCGCCTTCTACCTGGTCGAGCGCCGGGCGGACCGCGCGGGACGGGTTCCGCTGGTGCCGCCGAGCCTGTTCCGCTCGGCCGGCATGCGCAGGGCGCTGCCGCTGGTGCTGCCCTTCTCCATCGGCTTCGGCGGCTTCATGTTCGTGATCGCGGTCGCGCTGCAGGAGGGCCTGGCGTACGGCCCGGTGGAGGCGGGCGCCGCGCTGGTGCCGATGGCGGTGGCCTTCTTCATCGCCTCGCTGGCCGGTCCGCGCCTGGTCATCCGCTACGGGGGCCGTGTGGTCACCGCGGGCAGCGTGCTGCAGGCGGCCGGTGTCGCCGTGCTGGCGGCGTCGGTGGCCAGCGAGTGGAACGCGGGAGGGATGAGCGGCTGGGCGCTGCTGCCGGGGCTGGCGCTGGCGGGCTTCGGACAGGGGCTGCAACTGCCGGTGCTGTTCCGGCTGGTGCTGGCCGATGTGCCGGCCGCCCGGGCCGGGGTGGGCAGCGGGGTCATGGTGACCGCGCAGCAGTCCGCCCTCGCGCTGGGCGTGGCCACGCTCGGCACCCTCTTCCTCTCCCTCACGCCCGGGCACGGGATGCGGGACGCCCTGGTCATCGTGCTCGTCGTGCAGCTCGCGGCCGTCCTGGGCACGGCGGCCTTCAGTCTGCGGCTGCCGCGGCAGGTGGGGTGAGGCGCCCGGCCGGGCGGTCCTGACGGGTGGGCTCCACCCCTAGCGGCTCGGAGGCTCGGATGACACATGCGCTGACAGATATTGAAATCTGTCAGTGCATGTGTCATCGTCGTCAGTACCCCCCGATCACGCGATCTCCTGATCCGACCCAAGGAGTTCCCCATGCGGAGCCGCACCCTCGGCACCACCGGCCCGACCGTCTCGGCCCTCGGCCTCGGCGCCATGGGCATGTCCGCCCTCTATGGCGACGCCGACCGCGCCGAGTCCATCGCCACGATTCACGCCGCCCTCGACGCGGACATCACGCTGATCGACACCGGCGACTTCTACGGCATGGGCCACAACGAGATGCTCATCGGCGAAGCCCTGCGTTCGGCCGGCGCCAACCGCGAGAAGGCCCTGGTCAGCGTCAAGTTCGGCGCTCTGCGCGGCCCCGGCGGCGAGTGGTACGGCTACGACGGCCGCCCGGCGGCCGTGAAGAACTTCGCCGCCTACTCGCTGCAGCGCCTGGGCACCGACCACATCGACATCTACCGCATCGCCCGGGTCGACCCCAACGTCCCCATCGAGGAGACCGTCGGTGCCATCGCGGAACTCGTCGAGGCCGGCCACGTACGCCACATCGGCTTGTCCGAGGTCGGCGCCGGCACCCTGCGCCGGGCCGCTTCCACCGCGCCCATCAGCGACCTGCAGATCGAGTACTCGCTGATCTCCCGCGGCATCGAGGAGGCCATCCTGCCGACCGCCCGCGAGCTGGGCATCGGCGTGACGGCCTACGGCGTGCTCTCCCGCGGCCTGATCAGCGGCCACTTCACCCGCGACCGGCAGCTCGCCTCCAACGACTTCCGGGCGATGAGCCCGCGCTTCCAGGGCGAGAACCTGGAGCACAACCTGACGCTGGTCGAAGCGCTGCGGAAGATCGCCGAGCAGAAGGGCGTCTCCGTCGCGCAGACCGCCATCGCGTGGGTGCTGGCCCAGGGCGAGGACATCGTCCCGCTGGTCGGCGCCCGCACCCGCGAGCGGCTGGCCGAGGCGCTGGGCGCGCTGGACGTCCGTCTCGACACGGCCGACCTCGCCGCCGTCGAGGCGGCCGTACCGGCCGGCGCGGCGGCGGGCAGCCGCTACCCGGAGGCACAGATGGGGCACCTGGACAGCGAGCGCGAGCACTGACGGCCACCGCCCCGGTCCTGGGAGAATGTCCGCCATGCCACCCGAGACGCTGACCGCAGAACACATCCTTGCGACCACGGAGGACGTGCTGCGGCGCTACGGCCCCGCGAAGGCCACCGTGGTCGACGTGGCCCGTGCGCTCGGCGTCAGCCACGGGAGCGTGTACCGGCACTTTCGTACCAAGGCGGCACTGCGGGAGGCGGTCACCCAGCGCTGGCTGGACCAGTCGCACGCGGAGCTCTCCGCGATAGCGCGGGACGCCGGCCGCCCCGCGCCGGAGCGGCTGCGGACCTGGCTCGCGGCGCTCTTCGCGGCGAAGCGGCGCAAGGCGGGCGGCGACCCGGAGCTGTTCGCGACGTACATGGTGCTGGCCGCGGAGCAGAGCGCCGTCATCGATCGCCATGTCGGCGACCTGGTCGAGCAGTTGTCGTGGATCATCCGGGAGGGCGCCGGCGCGGGCGACTTCGCGGCAGGGGACGCCGAGGTCGCGGCGCGGGCCGTCTTCGACGCCTCGGGACGCTTCCACGACCCGGCGTACGCGGCCGAGTGGTCCGCCCCCGGCATCGACGCCGCCTTCACCGCGGTCTGCGACCTGATCGTGCGCGGCCTGGCGAACTGAAGCCGGCGCGCGCACGCGAGGGCGCCCGGTCTCCGTCGGGGGTGACCGGGCGCCTTCGTGCGTGTCGTCCGTACGAGCCGGACCTAGCAGCCGAGCAGGCGGCCGCCGAGGAAGGACTCGACCTGGTCGAGCGAGACGCGCTCCTGCTTCATGGTGTCGCGCTCGCGGACGGTGACCGCGTTGTCCTCGAGGGTGTCGAAGTCGACGGTGACGCAGAACGGCGTGCCGATCTCGTCCTGGCGACGGTAGCGGCGGCCGATGGCGCCGGCGTCGTCGAACTCGATGTTCCAGTGCCGGCGCAGGTCCGCGGCGAGCCCCTTGGCCTTCGGGGAGAGCTGCGGGTTGCGGGACAGCGGGAGCACCGCGACCTTGACCGGGGCCAGGCGCGGGTCGAGCCGCATGACGGTGCGCTTCTCCATCACGCCCTTCGCGTTCGGCGCCTCGTCCTCGTTGTAGGCGTCGAGCATGAAGGCGAGCATGGCGCGGTTGAGACCGGCCGCGGGCTCGATGACGTACGGGAAGTAGCGCTCGCCGGCCTCCTGGTCGAAGTACGACAGGTCCTGGCCGCTGGCCTGGCTGTGGGCCTTGAGGTCGTAGTCCGTGCGGTTGGCGATGCCCTCCAGCTCGGAGAACTCGGTGCCGCCGAAGTTGAAGCGGTACTCGATGTCGGTGGTGCGCTTCGAGTAGTGGGAGAGCTTCTCCTTGGCGTGCTCGAACCAGCGCATGTTCTCCTCGCGCAGGCCAAGGCCCCGGTACCAGTCCCAGCGCTGCTGCATCCAGTATTCGTGCCACTGCTCGTCCTCGCCGGGCTTGACGAAGAACTCCATCTCCATCTGCTCGAACTCACGGGTCCGGAAGATGAAGTTGCCCGGCGTGATCTCGTTGCGGAAGGACTTGCCGGTCTGGGCGATGCCGAACGGCGGCTTGCGGCGCGAGGTGGTCTGCACCTGCGAGAAGTTGGTGAAGATGCCCTGGGCGGTCTCGGGACGCAGGTAGGCGATCGAGCCCGAGTCCTGGGTCGGGCCCAGGTGGGTGGCGAGCAGCCCGGAGAACTGCTTGGGCTCGGTGAACGCGCCCTTGTTGCCGCAGTTCGGGCAGTTGATGTCGGAGAGGCCGTTGGCCGGCAGGTGGCCGTGCTTGGCCTCGTACGCCTCCTCCAGGTGGTCCGCGCGGTAACGCTTGTGGCAGGAGGTGCACTCGGTGAGCGGGTCGGTGAACGTGGCGACGTGGCCGGAGGCCTCCCAGACCTCGCGGGCCAGAATCACCGAGGAGTCAATGCCGACCACGTCCTCCCGCGAGGTGACCATCGCACGCCACCACTGGCGCTTGATGTTCTCCTTGAGCTCCACGCCCAGCGGCCCGTAGTCCCAGGCGGCGCGCTGACCGCCGTAGATCTCGCTGCAGGGGAAAACGAAGCCACGGCGCTTGCTCAGGCTGACGATGGTGTCGATCTTGTCGGCGGCCACGGTGCTCTCTTCAGACGACGAAGCGGTCGGTGGGGTCCGCCGGGGGGCGAGCTCGGTCCGGCGAATACCTCAGATTACCGGCGCCGACGGGGGCGGTATCAAATCGGTTCCGCGCCACGGGGGGCCGATCGTGATCACACTCTGTTCAATTGACAATCGTTTCCATTTTTGTTGAAAATGGGAGTCATGAACATAGGTCGTGTGCTGCTCCCGATGGCGGCCGTCGCCGGGCTGGTCGCCCTCTCCGCGTGCACCGCCGCCGCGGGCGAAACCCGCACCGCGGACGGCCGGCTCAAGGTGACCGCGTCGTTCTACCCGATGCAGTTCCTGGCGGAGCAGATCGGCGGCAGCCACGTCAGCGTCACCGACCTCACCAAGCCCGGCACCGAGCCGCACGACCTGGAACTCACCCCCCGGCAGATCGGTGAGCTCGGCGAGTCGGGCGTGGTCGTCTACCTCAAGGGCCTGCAGCCCGCGGTGGACGACGCCATCGCCCAGTCCGGCGTGCGGCACGTCGTGGACGCCGCCTCGCTCACCGCGCTGGAGGACCACGGCACCGAGGTCGACGGGCACCACCACACCACCGGCGACAACCACAGCGACACCGAGGACGGCGTCCCCCACGAACACGACGAGGACGCCGGCGCCGACCCCCACATATGGCTCGACCCCGTGAAGTACGCGACGGTCGCCGAGGGCGTCGGCAGGACGCTGGCCGCCGCCGACCCGGACCACGCGGCGCTCTACGCCAAGAACACCGCCGCGCTCGTGAAGAAGCTGGACACGCTGAACACCGCGTTCACGGACGGACTGCGCAACCGCACCTCGGACACCTTCCTCACCACCCACGCCGCCTTCGGCTACCTCGCCGAGCGCTACGGCCTGGTGGAGGAGGCGATCAACGGCATCGACCCGGAGGCTGAGCCGAGTGCCGCCCGGATGCGGGCGCTGCAGAGCCTCGCCAAGGACAAGCACGTGAGCACGGTGTTCTTCGAGACGCTCGTCAGCGACCGGACCGCGAAGACCCTGGCGGGCGACCTGGGCCTGCGCACCGACGTCCTCGACCCGATCGAGGGGATCACCGACCGGTCGCGGGGCTCCGACTACTTCGGGGTCCAGCGCGCCAATCTCAAGGCCCTGCGGACGGCGCTGGGCGCCAAGTGACCGCGATGACGGAGGCTGCCATGGACACGGTCATCTCGCTGCGGGGTGCGACCGCCTCGCTCGGCTCGCGCCCGGTACTGCGCGGCATCGACCTGGACGTGCACCGGGGAGAGGTCGTCGCGCTCCTCGGCGCCAACGGCTCGGGCAAGTCGACCGCGGTGCGCGCCGTGGTCGGCCAGGTGCCACTCACCGGCGGCGAGCTGGAGCTCTTCGGCACCCCGCACCGCCGCTTCCGGGACTGGGCGCGGATCGGCTACGTGCCGCAGCGCACCACGGCCGCCTCCGGGGTCCCCGCGACCGTGCGCGAGGTCGTCACCGCGGGGCGGCTGGCCCGTAGCCGGATGGGGTTCTCCCGCAAGGCCGACCGGGCCGCCGTGGACCGCGCCCTGGAACTGGTCGGCATGGCCGACCGGGCCGGCGACTCGGTGAACGCCCTGTCCGGCGGCCAGCACCAGCGCGTGCTGATCGCCCGCGCGCTGTCCGTGGAGCCCGAGGTGCTGATCATGGACGAGCCGATGGCCGGTGTCGACCTCGCCAGCCAGGAGGTGCTCGCGGGCACCCTGCGCGAACAGGTGGGCCTCGGCACCACGGTGCTGGTCGTGCTGCACGAACTCGGCCCGCTGGAGCCGCTCATCGACCGCGCGGTCGTACTGCGCGACGGCTGCGTCGTCCACGACGGCCCGCCGCCGCAGGCGCGCGGCCAGCACGCGCTGCCCGGCCACGACCATGTCCACCCGCACGCCGACCGTGCGGCCGAGCCGATCCGGACGGGGCTGTTCTGATGGAGCTGTTCTCCTACGCCTTCATGCAGCGGGCGCTGATCGCGGCCGTCCTGGTCGGCATCACCGCCCCCGCCATCGGCATCTTCCTCGTCCAGCGCCGCCAGGCGCTGATGGGCGACGGCATCGGCCATGTGGCGCTGACCGGCGTGGGCCTGGGCTTCCTGCTGAGCACCAACCCGGTGTGGATGGCGACGGCCGTGTCCATCGCCGGCGCGATCGTGATGGAGCTGATCCGCTGGTACGGCCGCACCCGCGGCGACATCGCGCTGGCCATGCTCTTCTACGGCGGCATGGCGGCCGGCGTCATGTTCACCTCGCTGGCGCCCAACGGCTCCAACGCCAACCTGACGACGTATCTCTTCGGCTCGATCACCACCGTCTCGTCGCAGGACATCACCGCCGTCTGCGTGCTGGCCGGCTTCGTCGTACTGGTCACCCTGGGTCTGCGGCGGCAGCTGTTCGCGGTCTCCCAGGACGAGGAGTTCGCCCGTGTGACCGGGCTGCCGGTGCGGCTGCTCAACCTGCTGGTCGCGGTCACCGCGGCCGTCACCGTCACCGTGGCGATGCGGGTCGTCGGCCTGCTGCTGGTGAGCGCGCTCATGGTGATCCCGGTGGCGGCCTCGCAAGCGATCACCCGCAGCTTCGCGACGACCTTCGCCCTCGCGGTGGCGATCGGCGTGACCGTGGCCTTCTCCGGCACGGTCACCTCGTACTACGTCGACGTGCCCTCCGGGGCGACGATCGTGCTGCTCGCCATCGGCGTCTTCCTCGCCCTGACCGTGGCATCCGCGCCACTGGCGAAAAAGAGGGCTCGCAGGGCCGCGCAGGACACGGAACGATGCACCCTGGAGGTACCCGGAGCGCGCCCGGCCGAAGACGACGTTCGGGTCTGAGGGCCCCGGACTGGCAGAATGTCCGCCCGGGACAACGACGGAGAAGGAGGCCACCGGTGACGACCGCCAAGCCCCCCGTAAGGGGCCGTTCGACGCGCCAGCGCGCCGCCGTGGCCGCGGCCCTCGCCGAGGCCGACGAGTTCCGCAGCGCACAGGAACTGCACGACCTCCTGAAGCACCGGGGTGACTCGGTGGGCCTCACCACGGTCTACCGCACCCTGCAGTCCCTCGCCGACGCCGGCGAGATCGACGTCCTGCGCACCGGCGACGGCGAGTCCGTCTACCGGCGCTGCAGCAGCGGTCACCACCACCATCTCGTCTGCCGCGTCTGCGGCAAGGCCGTCGAGGTCGAGGGTCCCGCGGTCGAGAAGTGGGCCGACGCCATCGCCGTGGAGCACGGCTTCGTCGATGTCGCGCACACGGTCGAGATCTTCGGCACGTGCGCGGACTGCGCCCCCTGCGGCCGCCCCGCCGCGCTCTGAGCGGTTTCCCCCGGCCTCAGAGCGCGGCCACGCGCCGTCAGGCCTGCGGGGTCGCCGTACCGCCGCCGGCCGACGTCTCCTCGTTGGGCAGCGCGCCGCCGAAGCGGCGGTCGCGGGAGGCGTACTCCAGGCAGGCGCGCCACAGGTCGCGGCGGTCGAAGTCGGGCCACAGCACGTCCTGGAAGACCATCTCGGCGTAGGCGGACTGCCAGATCAGGAAGTTGGAGGTGCGCTGCTCGCCGGAGGGGCGGACGAAGAGGTCCACATCGGGCATGTCCGGGTGGTACATGTACTTGGCGAGGGTCTTCTCGGTGACCTTGGACGGGTCGAGTCGACCCGCCTTTATGTCTTGCGCGAGCGCGGCCGCGGCATCCGCGATCTCCGCGCGGCCGCCGTAGTTGACGCACATGTACAGCGTCATCGCGTCGTTGTCGCGGGTCATCTCCTCCGCGACCTGGAGCTCCTTGACCACGGACTTCCACAGGCGCGGCATGCGCCCGGTCCAGCGGATGCGGATGCCCATCTCGTGCATCTCGTCGCGGCGGCGGCGGATGACGTCGCGGTTGAAGTTCATCAGGAAGCGGACCTCATCGGGGGAGCGCTTCCAGTTCTCGGTCGAGAAGGCGTACAGGGAGAGGTTCTTGACGCCGATCTCCAGGCAGCCCTTGAGGACGTCGAGCACGACGGACTCGCCGACCTTGTGGCCCTCGGTGCGGGGCAGGCCGCGCTCCTTGGCCCAGCGGCCGTTGCCGTCCATGACGATGGCGACATGCTGCGGGACGAGTTCGCCTGGGATCTTGGGGGGCTGGGCGCCGGACGGGTGCGGGTCGGGAGCCCGGTACTCGCGTCGGGGGCGGCTCAGAATCCCGCGTACAGCCATGCGCCTGCTCTCCACTTCATGTGTTTCTACTTGTCGATGAAACGCAGCGAGCGCAGTCCGCGCTCCAGATGCCACTGCAGGTAGGCGGCGACCAGGCCGCTGCCCTCGCGGCAATGGCGCGGCTCGCACGCGTCCGCGGTCTCCCAGTCGCCACCGAGCAGCGCCCCGAGGAGTTCCAGGGACTCCAGTGAGGGTACGACGCTTCCGGCCGGGCGGCACTCGCCGCATACGACTCCTCCCGCGGCGACCGAAAAGAACCGATTCGGTCCGGGCATCCCGCACTTCGCGCAGTCGCCGAAGCTGGGCGCGTAACCGTTGACCGCCAGGGAGCGCAGCAGGAAGGCGTCGAGCACCAGGCGCGGGTCGTGGTCGTCGCCGGCGAGGGTGCGCAGGCCCCCGACGAGGAGCAGGTACTGCTGCACCGCCGGTTCGCCCTCGTGGTCGGTGAAGCGCTCGGCGGTCTCCAGCATGGCGGTGCCCGCGGTGTAGCGGGCGTAGTCGGTGACGATCCGGCTGCCGTACGGGGTGATCGTCTCGCCCTGTGTGCACAGCGGCAGCCCGCGTCCGACGAGTTCTCCCCCGCGGGCGAAGAACTGCACGTCCACATGGGAGAAGGGCTCCAGCCGGGCCCCGAACTTCGACTTCGTGCGCCGCACTCCGCGGGCCACCGCGCGCACCCGGCCGTGGCGGCGGGTGAGCAGCGTGATGATCCGGTCCGCCTCGCCCAGTTTCTGGGTGCGCAGCACGATGCCGTCGTCGCGGAACAGACTCATGCCGCCCATTCTCCCGCACGGCGCGGGACGCCCGGGACGGGACGCCCGACACGGGCCGTACGCTACGGCCCATGTCGATCACCGCTACCGTCGCCGTGCTGCTCATAGCGGCCCTGCACGTCTACATCCTGGTCCTGGAGATGTTCCTGTGGACCACGCCGCGCGCCCGGGCCTCCTTCGGCACCACCGAGGAGTTCGCACGGGAGAGCAAGGCGCTGGCGGCCAACCAGGGCCTCTACAACGGCTTTCTGGCCGCCGGGCTGGTGTGGGGCGCGGTGGCGCCGGACCCGGCCGGCTTCCAGGCGAAGGTGTTCTTCCTGATCTGCGTGGCGGTGGCCGGGGTGTACGGCGCGGCGACCGCGAGCCGCCGCATCGTCTTCGTGCAGACCGTTCCGGCCCTCATCGCGCTGGCGCTGGTCCTGGCTGCCCACGCGTGACCAGTCCCGACTCGTAAGCGGCGATCACCAGCTGCGCGCGGTCGCGGGCGCCCAGCTTGCCCATGATCCGGCTGACGTGGGTCTTGGCGGTGAGCGGGCTCAGCCCCAGCGCCTCGGCGGCCTCGGTGTTGTTCAGACCGCGCGCGACGAGCGTGAGCACCTGGCGTTCGCGTTCGGAGAGCGCGGCCAGGCGCCCGGGGACCGGGCCGCCGGACGGCGGGCTGTCCGGCAGGCGCAGCACCCGCGCGATCAGGCGGGCCGTGGGCCCGGGCGAGAGCAGCGCCTCGCCGGCGGCGACCGTGCGGATGGCGTCGAGGAGTTCGGCGGGGCGGGTGTCCTTGACCAGGAAGCCGCTGGCGCCCGCGCGCAGCGCCGGGACGACGTGGTCGTCGGTGTCGTAGGTGGTGAGCACCAGCACCCGCACCCCCGCGAGGTCGTCGTCGGCCGCGATGAGCCGGGTCGCCTCGATGCCGTCGAGGTCGGGCATGCGGATGTCCATGACGACGACGTCGGCACGGCAGGCCCGGGCGGCGGCGACAGCCTCCCGGCCGGTGGCCGCGTGGCCGACGACCGCCATGTCCGGGGCGGACTCGACCAGCATCGCGAAGGCCTCGCGGACCAGAGTCTGGTCGTCGGCGAGCAGGACCCGGATCACGCGGCACCCCCGGCGAGCGGCACGACGGGGGCGACCCTCGGGACGAGGTCCGGCGGTCTGCGCGCCACCAAGCCGTGGCGGGTGACCGCCGTGTCCGGGGCGGACCCGACCGGCGTCGCGAAGACCTCACGGACCTGCGTCCGGTCTCCGGCGAGCACGGAGACCACCCGGGAACCGCCCCCGGGGCGGGCCCCCGCGGTCGGCGCGCCACGAAGGCCGTGGCCGACCGGCATCCGGTCGCCGGCGATCACGCCGCACCCCCGGCGAACGGCAGAACAGCGGCGACCTGGAAACCGCCCCCGGGACGCGGCCCGGCGGTGAGGGTGCCGCCGACGCTGCGGGCGCGCTCGCGCATGCCGATGAGGCCGTAGCCGGCGGCGGGCGCGGGCCCCGCCGGGACGGCGTCCGCGGGCGTCCTGGGGGGTGCCACGGCGCGCCAGGGGCGCCAGCGGGCGTCGGGACGGTCCGGTTCGTGCCTGGGATCGGGACCCGGCCCGGTCCCCGGGCAGGGGCCGTCGTCAGTGACGGCGATCCGCAGGGCGGTGCCCCGGTCCGGGTCGGTGCCGAGCTCTACCCCGACCCGCACCGAGGTGCCCCCTGCGTGCCGTACGGCGTTGGTCAGGGCCTCCTGGACGATGCGGTAGGCGGCGGCCCCGATCGCCGGGGGCACCCCGTCCGCGCCGGCCGCGACGGCCAGCTCCACCCGGGCGCCCGCGGCCTCGGCGGAGCGGGCCAGGTCGGCGACGGCCGCCAGGCCGGGCAGCGGGCCGCGCTCGTCGTCGCCGCGCAGCACCTGGAGCGTGGCGCGCAGTTCGGCGCGGGCGTCACGGCAGGTGCCGGCGATGCTGTCGAGGGCGCCGGCGACGGCTGTGCGGTCCAGCCGGTCGGGATCGGCGACCAGGACGTGTGCGGCGACCGAGGTCTGCACGCCGATGAGCGTGATGCTGTGGGCGAGCAGGTCGTGCAGGTCGCGGGCGATCCGCAGCCGCTCCTCGGCGACCCGCCGGGCCGCCTCCTCCTCGCGGGTGCGTTCGGCGCGTTCGGCGCGCCCGACGATGGCGGCCACGTACTTGCGGTGGATGCGGACCGCCTCGCCGGTCAGCGCCACGGCCACCACCCAGCCGCCGCTGCGCAGCATGTCGGTCGCCGCGTGCCGGTCGGGTGTCGCCGTCATCACCCCGACCATGATCGCGACGACCGCCGCCACGGTGAGGTACGTCCGCGGCGGCGGCCCGGCGACCGCCAGCGAGTAGATCGCCACCATGCTCGCCGGGACCACGGCCAGGTGCAGGTTGTCCATGGCGTGGTACGGGGCGACGGCCGCGACCATGACGAGCATCACGGTCATCGGCCACCGCCGCCGGGCCGCCAGCACCAGCGCGGAGACCACCAGCAGCGCCCAGCCCGCCGCGTCCGGGCGGTGCCCCTGCCCGGCCGGCAGGAGGGCGCCCATGGCGCTCTGGAGCACGAGCACGCCCACGGCGAGGGCGGCGTCCTTGTGCGCGCGGACGGCGGGCGGGAGGGGCGGCGGCTTCGGCACGGCTCCATCTTCCGTTACGGGATCGGCGGGGGGACAGACCGGTTCACGGGCCGGCTCACGGATCCGCACGCGGCTGGCTCAGCCGGCCCGGCCACCAGACCCGCTCGCGCAGCGCCACGCTCGCGGAGGTGACCAGGTAGGTGCGGACGAGGAAGGTGTCCAGCAGGACGCCCACGGCGATGACGAAGCCCATCTCGACCAGCGACACCAGCGGCATGTTGACCAGTACCGAGAACGTGGCCGCCAGCACCAGCCCCGCCGAGGCGATCACCCCGCCCGTGGTGCGCAGCGCGGTGACGGCCGCGGCGGCCGGCGCGGCCCCCGCCAGCGACTCCTCGCGCATCCGGTGCATGAGGAAGATGCCGTAGTCGACCCCGAGCGCCACGAGGAAGACGAACGACAGCAGCGGCAGCCCCGGGTCCGTGCCCGCGAAGCCGAACAGCGGCCCGAAGACCAGCCCGCCGATGCCCAGCGAGGCGCCCCACACCGCGATCACGGCCACCACGAGCAGCAGCGGCGCGACCAGGCTGCGCAGCAGCGCGACGAGGATCAGCAGCACGGCGGCCAGGACGAGCGGCACGACGACCCAGCGGTCGCGGGCGCTGGTGCCGGCGAGGTCGGCCTGCTGGGCGCTGGGCCCGCCGACGTGGGCGCCGTACGGGCCGTCCAGCTCCGCGCGCAGGGCGTGGATGGTCGCGGTCTCGGCGGCCGACTCCGGCGGCGCCTCGGCGGTCACCGACACCTCCGTCCAGCCGTCGCCGCTGCGCCCGCGTTCGGCGGCCGCGACGCCTTCGGTGCCCCGGACCGCGGCCAGCACCTCGCCGGCCCGGCCGGTGGGCGCCATGACGGTGATCGGCTGGGCGGAGCGGCCGGGGTCGGCCTCGGCTAGGGTGCGCATGGCGGCGACCGACTCGGGCGCGGTGGTGAAGGCGTCGTCGTTCCGCAGGCTGCCGGGCAGGGCCAGGGTCCCGAGCGCGAGCGCCCCGAGCAGCACCGCGCCGCCCGCGAGCACGGCCCGCGGACGGCGTGCCGCCGAGCCGCCCATCGCCGCGAACAGGCCGCGCGGCCGCGGCACTTCACTGCCGTACGCGGGCACCAGCGGCCAGAACACCCGCCGTCCCAGCAGCACCAGCAGCGCGGGCAGCAGGGTCGTCATCGCCACCAGCGCGCACAGCACCCCGACCGCGGCGATCGGGCCCATGCCCCGGCTGCTGTTGAGGTCGGCGGCGAGCAGGCACAGCAGCCCCGCCGCGACGGTCCCCGACGAGGCCAGGATCGCGGGGCCGCAACCGCGCAGCGCGGCGCGCATGGCTTCGTACGGGCGCTGGATCCGGCGCAGTTCCTCGCGGTAGCGGGAGACCAGCAGCAAGGCGTAGTCGGTGCCGGCGCCGAAGACGAGGATGGTCATCACGCCCTGGCTCTGGCCGGTGACGGTGATGCCGAAGGCCTGATGGAGTCCGTAGACCCCGGCCATCGCGGCGGCGTCGGCCACGCCCGCGACGACCAGGGGCAGCAGCCACAGCAAGGGGCTGCGGTAGATGAGGATCAGCAGGACGGCGACGACGGCCACCGTGGTCCACAGCAACGGCCCGTCGAGGGAGGAGTACACCTCCTTCATGTCGGTGTTGAGCGCGCCGGGGCCGCCCACTTGGGCGGTCAGCCCGCCGCCGCCCGCGGCCCGGTCCCGGACGTCGCTGACGAAGGCCTCCTTGGCCGCGTCGTCCTGGCCGGGCCCGGTGCTCGCGACGGGGTACATCAGCGTGTCGCCGTGCGAGGGAACGGCGTGCGGTGTGCCCCCGGTGAGCCGGTGCGCCCGCGCGATGCCGGCGATCTGGGCGGCGGCCCTGTCGCGGTCGGCGGCGGTCAGTCCGCCGTCGCGGTGGTAGACGACCACGAGTTCGGTGGCCTCACCGCCGGGCAGCGCGTCCTGCAGCCGGGCGACCTGCGTGGAGTCGGCGCTCACCGGGAGGTAGTCCACCGCCCGGTTCTGCTGGGCGTCGGCGAGCTTGCCGGCCAGCGGGCCGGCCAGTGCCAGCACGGCGATCCACAGTGCGAGCACCGCCCAGGGAATCGCGCGGGCGCCCCTGCTCCTCCCCCGTCCTCGCGTCGGCGGCGGCGCGGCGGCCGGTGTGGTCTCAGTGGTCGGGGCCCCCATCATGGGCCTCCCTCCGGGCCGGTGGTCTGGTCCTTTCCAGACTTCCGGCGCGGCGGCGCCTTTTCGTCGGGCCCGGGACCGAGCCCGGCGTTACTGCCCGGGGTGCGGGGCGGGCCCGGTTACTCCCCGGGGAGTACTCCTCAGGAGGGCGTGCGGGCCGCGGCTTCCAGGACGCGGGCCGTGTCCTCGCCGATCAGCCCGAGGCAGCGGCCGACGGCGCCCAGCACCTCGCGCTCGGCGGGCAGGTACGGGCCGTCGGCGAGGGCGATGCGGGCGCCCTGCAGCAGGACGCGCTCGCGCCCCTGGGGGGCGAGGTGGCGGGAGAGCGGCTCCAGGGCCTCGTGCAGCTCGATCGAGAGCCAGCTGCCGCAGCCGTCGAGGGAGTCGGCGAGGCCCTCCGGGGAGAAGGAGCCGGCGGCGCCCGGGAAGCGCCCCTCGTCGGCGACGATGGCGGCGAGCAGGCCGAGCAGCTGGTCCTCGGTGCAGTCGGTGAAGCCGGCCGTGCGGACCGCCTCCACGGCCGTGTCGCGGGCGGCCCGCCCGGTGGCGCCGCCCGCGGTGAGGACCGCGAGGGCGACGGTGTGGACGGCGTCGCGGAGCATCGCGGAGAAGACGGTGGTCGTCGGCTGCTCCAGGGCCTCGGGGCCGCGGCGCGCACGGCACACGACGCACTCCACGACGGTGCCGGCCGAGCCGCGCGGCAGCAGCGGCAGACCGAGCACGGTCAGCCGCCGGGTGCCGGTGCGCCGCCGGTAGCCGCGGTCGCCGCCGCAGCCGGCGCAGAAGAACTCCCCGTCACCCTCGGTGTGCCAGACCGTCCGCACGCCCAAGATGCACAAGCCCTTGATGTGGAGCACTTCGCACCCTCCGGCCGCTCATCCGGATAATTCCCGGTTCGTCCCGTTACGGGCCGTAGGCGTGGGTAACGCTCCGGCAACGGCGCCGTAATGACGTGATGTTAGCCACATGAGCAAGGCGGAGTCAGTACCACGAGAGGGCTGAATACAAGAATCGGCCACGACACCCGGGCGGGTGCCGTGGCCGGTTCACCGTCCGCGGTGATTCAGCGGGTCGCGCGGTTGACGGCGGAGACGACCGCCTTCAGGGAGGCGCGGGTGGTGTTGGCGTCGATGCCGATGCCCCACAGGACCTGTCCGTCGATCGCGCACTCGATGTACGAGGCGGCCTGGGCGCTGGCCCCCTCGCTCATGGTGTGCTCGGTGTAGTCCAGCAGGCGCGCGTCGACGCCCACGGCGGCCAGCGCGTCGAAGAACGCCGAGATCGGGCCGTTGCCGGTGCCGGTCAGCACGGTCTCCACGCCGTCCACGGCCGCCTCGACGGTGAGGGTGTCGGTGCCGTCGCTGCTGGTCGAGGTCTGGGCGGAGCGCAGGGTGATGCGGCCCCAGGCGTTGTCCGGCGTGGGCAGGTACTCGTCCTCGAAGATCGCCCAGATCTCCTTCGGGGTGACCTCGCCGCCCTCGGCGTCGGTCTTGGCCTGGATGATCTTCGAGAACTCGATCTGCATCCGGCGCGGCAGGTCCAGCTTGTGGTCGTTCTTCAGGACGTACGCGACACCGCCCTTGCCGGACTGCGAGTTCACGCGGATCACGGCCTCGTAGGAGCGGCCGACGTCCTTGGGGTCGATCGGCAGGTACGGCACCGCCCACTCCAGGTCGTCCACGGTCACACCCTGGGCGGCCGCGTCGGCCTCCATGGCGTCGAAGCCCTTCTTGATGGCGTCCTGGTGGGAGCCGGAGAAGGACGTGTAGACCAGGTCGCCCACGTACGGGTGGCGCGGGTGGACCTCCATCTGGTTGCAGTACTCGGCGGTGCGGCGGATCTCGTCGATCTGCGAGAAGTCGATCTGCGGGTCCACGCCCTGGCTGAACAGGTTCATCCCCAGGGTGACCAGGTCCACATTGCCGGTGCGCTCGCCCTGGCCGAACAGGCAGCCCTCGATGCGGTCCGCGCCCGCCATCAGCGCCAGCTCGGCGGCGGCCACGGCCGTGCCGCGGTCGTTGTGCGGGTGGACGGACAGGCACACGTGCTCGCGGCGCGACAGGTTCCGCGACATCCACTCGAAGCGGTCGGCGTGGGTGGAGGGCGTGGAACGCTCCACGGTCGCCGGCAGGTTCAGGATGATCTCGCGGCCCTCCTCGGGCTGCCAGACGTCCATGACCGACTCGCAGACCTCCAGGGCGAAGTCCAGCTCGGTGTCGGTGAAGATCTCCGGGCTGTACTGGTAGCCGAAGACGGTCTCGTCGCCCAGGATCTTGTCCGCGTACTCCATGACCAGCCGCGTGCCGTCCACGGCGATCTGCCGGATCTGCTCCTTGGAGCCGCGGAAGACCACCCGGCGGAAGACCGGGGCGGTCGCGTTGTACAGGTGGACGGTGGCGCGCGACGCGCCGCGCAGGGACTCCACGGTGCGCTCGATGAGCTCCTCGCGGGCCTGGGTCAGCACCGAGATCGTGACGTCCTCGGGGATCGCGCCCTCTTCGATGATGGAGCGCACGAAGGCGAAGTCGGTCTCGCCGGAGGCGGGGAAGCCGACCTCGATCTCCTTGTAGCCCATCGACACCAGCAGGTCGAACATCGCGCGCTTGCGGGCCGGCGACATCGGGTCGATCAGGGCCTGGTTGCCGTCGCGCAGATCGGTCGACAGCCAGCGCGGCGCCTTGGTGATCCGGTTGCCCGGCCAGGTGCGGTCCGGGATCTCCACGGCCTCGTACGGCCGGTACTTGTGCACCGGCATGGACGTGGGGCGCTGGCGCACGGTGGCGGCGGTGTTCGGCGTGGGACGGCCGACGGCGTTCGGGGTGGACATGTGCGGGGGTGCTCCTCGGTTGCGGCTTCAGAAGCGGCCGACCGGCGCTGGTTCTCCGACAACGCCACACTCCGCGGGGAGGGAGTCGACCTGGACTACAGGCCCTCGCCGCGGCAGCTAAGGAGGAGAAGCATCCCGAAACGCATGATGCGACCGACCCTAACCGAGCCCCGGGTCGCCCCGCAGCCGCTGCGGCGTTCTTCTCAGTATGCAAGACCGCCCGCGATGACATGAAAAACGTGATTCTCCACCCTTTGTGGCAATCGTTGGGGCAATCGCCGTCACGGCTGGTGACACCGGAGTCGCGGCGTGCCACATTCCCTTCATGGAGCACACACCCGTTTTCTGCACGATCGTGCCGCCGCACGTCCTCGACCGGATCGCCCGCAACGAGGACAGCGCATTGGCCGGGCCCTCCCGCCGCACCTTGGAGCAGGACGCCGCGCAGCGCACCCGCCGCCGCCTGACCACCGTCATCGGGGCCCTCCCGGTGGCCGGGGCGGAGCCGTCGGAGCAGCCGCGGCGCACCATCTGCGACGCCGGGCACGGGGAGGACCTGCCGGGCGTGCGGGTCCGCGGCGAGGGTGACGGACCGCTCGCCGACGCGACGGTCAACCGGGCCTACGACGGGCTCGGCGCGACCTTCGAGCTGTACCTGACCGCGTACGGCCGGCACTCCATCGACGACGACGGCCTGCCGCTGGACGCGACCGTCCACTACGGCCGCGACTACAACAACGCCTTCTGGAACGGCGAGCAGATGGTGTTCGGGGACGGCGACGGGGAGCTCTTCCTCGACTTCACGCTGCCCCTCGACGTCATCGGCCACGAACTCACCCACGGCGTCACGCAGTACACCGCCAACCTGGACTACTACGGCCAGTCCGGAGCGCTCAACGAGTCGGTGTCCGACGTCTTCGGCTCGCTGATCAAGCAGTACGCGCTGGGGCAGACGGCCGACCAGGCCGACTGGCTGATCGGCGCCGGGCTGCTCGCCCCGCGCGTCACCGGGTCCGCCCTGCGGTCCATGAAGGCCCCCGGCACGGCGTACGACGACGACGTGCTCGGCAAGGACCCGCAGCCCGGCCACATGGACGGCTACGTGCGCACCTCGCGCGACAACGGCGGCGTCCACATCAACTCCGGCATTCCCAACCGGGCGTTCCACCTCGCCGCCACCGCGCTGGGCGGCCACGCCTGGGAACGCGCCGGGCGGATCTGGTACGACGTGCTGACCGGTGGCGGGCTCTCGCCGCGCGCCGACTTCGCGGAGTTCGCCCGGGCCACGGTGGCCGCGGCCGCCGCCCGCTACGGCGAGGCCGAGGAGCGCGCGGCCGTCGCCAAGGCCTGGAGCGAGGTCGGGATCGCGACGCCGGCGGCGGGCGGCTCCGAACTCCCGCGCCAGGCACCGGCACCGGAAGGTGCGCAGCCCCCCGTCCAGGGGTAGGCGCACCCCATGCGCATACAGGTGATCCGCTCCGGCGGCTTCGCGGGGATCGAGCGCCGGGCCGCGCTGGACACGGGCGGCCGACCCGACGCCTTCCGTCTGCACGCCCTGGCCCGCGACGTCCTCGCCGCGGGCGGGGCGGCACCCCAGCGCGGGGTCCCGGACGGCTTCCACTACGAGATCACGGTCGACGCGCGTACCGTGCACTGCGCCGACCCGGACCTCACGCAGGCCCAGCACGAGCTGATCCGGATCGTCCTGAAGGAGGGCACCTGAACCCCCGCTCACGGACCGGCCGGGGGCTAGAAGCCCAGCTTGCGCAGCTGCTTGGGGTCGCGCTGCCAGTCCTTGGCCACCTTCACGTGCAGGTCGAGGAAGACCGGCGTGCCCAGCAGGGCCTCGATGTGGCGGCGGGACTTGGTGCCGACCTCCTTCAGGCGGGCGCCCTTGGGGCCGATGATGATGCCCTTCTGGCTGGGGCGCTCGATGTAGATGTTGGCGTGGATGTCGAGCAGCGGCCTGTCCGCCGGGCGGTCCTCGCGCGGCAGCATCTCCTCGACGACCACGGCGATGGAGTGCGGCAGTTCGTCGCGTACGCCCTCCAGCGCGGCCTCGCGGATCAGCTCGGCGACCATGACCTGCTCGGGCTCGTCGGTGAGGTCGCCCTCCGGGTAGAGGGCCGGGCCCTCGGGGAGGAGCGGGACCAGCAGGTCGGCGAGGAGGCCGACCTGACTGTCGCCGACGGCGGAGACGGGGATGATCTCGGCCCATTCGATGCCGAGTTCGGCGCCGAGCTGGTGGATGGCGATGAGTTGCTCGGCGAGGCGCTTGGAGTCCACCAGGTCGGTCTTGGTGACGATCGCGACCTTGGGGGTCTTGCGGACCTCGCCCAGCTCCTTGGCGATGTAACGGTCGCCGGGGCCCAGCTTCTCGTTCGCGGGCAGGCAGAAGCCGATCACGTCGACCTCGGCCCAGGTGGTGCGGACCACGTCGTTCAGCCGCTCGCCGAGCAGAGTGCGGGGCTTGTGCAGCCCCGGGGTGTCGACCAGCACGAGCTGCGCCTCCGGCCGGTGCACGATGCCGCGCACGGTGTGCCGGGTGGTCTGCGGCCGGTTGGAGGTGATCGCCACCTTCGTCCCGACGAGAGCGTTGGTCAGGGTGGACTTGCCCGCGTTGGGGCGGCCCACGAAGCAGGCGAAGCCGGCCCGGTGGGCGGGAGCAGTGGTCTCGGTCTGAACGCTCATGGCGACCATTGTCCCTGATCCTCCGGGCCCGTCCGACGCACGCGCCCGGCGCCCGCCCCTGGGCGGGGCCTCACCCCCGTGGGGCGGGCCCGGAAGTCACTCCGCGTGGACGGTGGCGCGCAACACGCCGTCCGGGCCCGCCAGGAGCACCGGGGTGCCCGCGCCGCCGAGGTCGCGCACGGCGGCCAGGTCCTCCGGGGAGACGCCGTCGGCGGCGGAGACGACCGCCGCGGCCTCCAGGGACGTGGCACCGCTGGCGACGGCCATGGCGACGGCCGTCCGCAGGGCGCTGAGCGACAGGGACCGCAGCGCCACCGTGCCCGCGACGTAGGTACGCCCCGTGCCGTCCCGCACGGCCGCGCCCTCGGGCACGCCGTTGCGCGCCCGCGCCGAGCGGGCCAGCGTGATGATCTTGCGGTCCTCGGGGTCCGGCGGGGGCTGCTCGTCGCTCATGCGGTCAGCGTATCCGCCGTGAACCCGCCCTCCGGGGCGGGGCCTAGCCGCGTACGGCGCCGTTCGGGGCGGAGTCCGTGCCGGCGTCCGGGGCGGGGGCGGGAAGCGGGTCGACCAGCACCGCGCCGATGCGGTTGCGGCGCCCGGACGGCGCCTCGGCGGTGAGCCGGAGCGCGGCCGGGGCGTCGGGGGCGGAGGCGGTCTCGGGCAGCTCGACCACCGCGGAGGCGCCCGGGATGGGCACCCGGCCGAGGATCTTGGCGAGCAGGCCGCCGACGGTCTCCACGTCCTCGTCGTCCAGGTCGACCCCGTACAGCTCGCCGAGGTCGCCGAGGTCCAGTCGGGAGGTCACGCGGTAGCGGCCGTCGCCCAGTTCCTCCACGGGCGGCAGCTCGCGGTCGTACTCGTCGGTGATCTCGCCGACGATCTCCTCCAGGATGTCCTCGATGGTGACGATGCCGGCCGTGCCGCCGTACTCGTCGATGACGACGGCGACGTGGTTGCGCTCGCGCTGCATCTCGCGCAGCAGGTCGCCGGCGTTCTTGGTGTCGGGCACGAAGGCGGCCGGGCGCATCACCGAGGAGACCGGGTCGGTCTCCGCGTCGCGGTTGATGTGTACACGCCGGGCGAGGTCCTTGAGGTAGACGATGCCGACGATGTCGTCCTCGCTCTCGCCCGTGACGGGGATGCGGGAGAAGCCGCTGCGCAGGGCGAGGGTCATGGCCTGCCGGATCGTCTTGAAGCGCTCGATGGCGACCAGTTCCGTGCGCGGCACCATCACCTCGCGCACCAGGGTGTCGCCGAGTTCGAAGACGGAGTGCACCATGCGGCGCTCCTCGTCCTCGATCAGCGACTCGCTCTCGGCGAGGTCGACCAGGGCCCGCAGTTCGGCCTCGGAGGCGAACGGGCCCTGCCGGAAGCCCTTGCCGGGGGTGAACGCGTTGCCGAGGAGGATCAGCAGCGCGGGAATCGGGCCCATCACCCGGGCCAGCGGCAGCAGGACGTACGCCGCCGCGGTGGCCGTGTTCAGCGGGTGCTGGCGGCCGATGGTGCGCGGGGAGACGCCCACGGCCACGTACGAGACGACGATCATGACGCCGATGGCGACGAGCAGCGCCTGCCAGGTCGCCTCGAAGTGCCGTACGCACAGCACCGTGACGAGCACCGCCGCCGCCATCTCGCAGGCCACGCGCACCAGAAGGGCCACGTTGAGGTAGCGCGTGGGGTCGGAGGCGACCGCGAGGAGCTTGTCGGCGCCCCGGCGGCCCGCCCGCATCGCCGCCTCGGCACGGAAGCGGGAGATGCGGGCGATGCCGGCCTCGGCGCAGGCGGCGAGCCATGCGACGACGACCAGCAGGACGGCGTAGACCACCATCGTGATCAGTGGGTGGTCGTCGGGGCCGGGGAGGGGCCCTGGATGCCGCGCTCGGCGCGCCAGCCGTCGAGGATGGCCTTCTGCAGGCCGAACATCTCGGCCTTCTCGTCGGCCTCGTCGTGGTCGTAACCGAGCAGGTGCAGCACCCCGTGGACGGTGAGCAGCTGCAGCTCCTCGTCCATGGAGTGCTTGGTCGAGGCGGCCTCACCCTGCGTCTTGGCCACCTCGGGGCAGAGCACGATGTCGCCGAGCAGGCCCTGCGGGGGCTCCTCGTCGTCCTTCCCGGGACGCAGCTCGTCCATCGGGAAGGACATGACGTCGGTGGGGCCCGGTTCGTCCATCCACTGGATGTGCAGCGCCTCCATGGCGTCGGCGTCGATGGCGATCACCGAGAGCTCGGACAGCGGGTGGATACGCATGTGCTGCAGGGCGTAACGGCTGATGTCGAGCACAGCCGCCTCGTCGAAATCCCAGCCGGATTCGTTGTTGACGTCGATCGCCATAGTGCTTCGGAGGCTACTTTCCGTTGCCGTTTCGGTTGCCGTTGAGGTCGTCGTAGCGCTCGTAGGCGTCCACGATGCGCCCGACCAGCTTATGGCGTACGACATCGGTGCTCGTCAGGCGCGAGAAGTGCACGTCCTCGACGCCGTCCAGGATGTCCACGACCTGGCGCAGCCCGCTCTTCGTACCACCGGGCAGGTCGACCTGCGTGACGTCGCCGGTGATGACGATCTTGGATTCGAAGCCGAGCCGGGTGAGGAACATCTTCATCTGCTCGGCGCTGGTGTTCTGCGCCTCGTCGAGGATGATGAACGCGTCGTTGAGCGTGCGGCCGCGCATGTACGCCAGCGGGGCGACCTCGATCGTCCCGCTCGCCATGAGGCGCGGGATCGAGTCGGGGTCGACCATGTCGTGCAGCGCGTCGTACAGCGGACGCAGATACGGGTCGATCTTCTCGTAGAGCGTGCCGGGCAGGAAGCCGAGCCGCTCGCCCGCCTCGACGGCGGGGCGGGTCAGGATGATCCGGTTGACCTGCTTGGACTGCAGGGCCTGCACGGCCTTGGCCATCGCCAGGTAGGTCTTGCCGGTGCCCGCCGGGCCGATGCCGAAGACGATGGTGTGCTTGTCGATGGCGTCGACATAGCGCTTCTGGTTCAGCGTCTTGGGGCGGATCGTGCGGCCCCGGCTGGAGAGGATGTTCTGAGTCAGGACCTGGGAGGGGGTCTCCTCCAGGCCGTCGGTTCCGCTGTCCTGGCGGAGCATGGCGATCGACCGCTCCACGGCGTCCTCCGTCATCGGCTGTCCGGTGCGCAGCACCAGCATCATTTCGTCGAAGAGGCGCTGGACCAGGGCGACGTCGGCCGCTTCGCCTGTCGCGCTGATCTCATTGCCTCGTACATGGATGTCGACGGCCGGGAACGCCTTCTCGATCACGCGCAGAAGCGAGTCGCCGGACCCCAGGACAGTCACCATGGGGTGCTTGGCCGGTACGACGAAGTGGGCGCTCGCCTGCGGTTGCTGCGTTGTCGGTGTCTGTGTCATGGGCCAGGCACTTCGGCCTGCTCATCCCGCCTTCTGCTCTTCGACATACCACTGGGCTTGGGGTTCAAGGGTACGTCGGTGCGACGGAGGTGCCGAGGGGTTTTACGCTGCGTCACACGACGGGTAGAACTGCGCCATGCAGATCCGTACCGGGGGTCCCGGCGACCTCCCCGCCACGCTCGCCCTGCTCGACGGCGCCATCGCCTGGCTGACGGCGCGCGGCCACACCGGGCAGTGGGGCACCCAGCCGTGGTCCTCCCGCCCGGCCGCCGTCGACCGGACCCGCCGCTACGCCGACGAGTACCTGCTGCGCGCCGCCGAGGTGGACGGCGAGGTCGCCGGGGTGTGCGTGCTCGCCGGGGAACCCCCCGAGAGCGTCCCGCCGGCCGGCGAGCCCGAGCTCTACATCCGCCTGCTGGTCACCGACCGGTCCCGCTCCGGGAGCGGCATCGGCGCCGCGCTGATCGGCGACGCGGTCGCCGAGGCCCGCCGCCGGGGCGTCTCCCTGCTGCGGGTCGACTGCTACGCGGGCAGCGAGGGGCGGCTGGTGCGGCAGTACGAGGCGCTGGGCTTCACCCGCGCGGAACCGTTCGCGGTGCCCCGCGACGTGGGCGAGCCCTGGCCGGGGCAGGTGCTGCAGCGCCGGGTGTGACGACGCATGCGAAACGCATGCATGCGCTCTCGTCACGGGCGACGCCCGGATCGCGCGAGCCGGGGCCGCGCGCTGCCCCGTCGACGTGGTCGCGTGACGTGACGCGACCGCGTCAGCGGTAGGGCCGGAAGCCGATCGTCGGCACTGCCCGGCGCAGCGGCCAGCGCCGCGTTCCGGTGGGCAGCAGGTCGTCCAGGAAGGCGTAGCGGCGCAGCGCGGTGCGGTCCTGGTCGTCGTAGGCCTTGGCGTGCTGCCACCAGGCGGCGATCTCGATCCAGCCGGGCGCCGACAGCGAGCCGCCGAACTCCTGCACCGACAGCGCGGCGGTCAGGCAGGCGAAGGCCAGCCGGTCGGCCAGCGGCCACCCGGCGAGCGCGCCGGTCACGAAGGCCGCGACGAAGACGTCGCCGGCGCCGGTCGGGTCGAGCGCCTCCACGTCGAGCGCGGGCACCTCGGCGCACTGGCCGGTGCCGGAGTCCACCGCGTAGGCGCCCTCGGGGCCGAGCGTCACCACCGCCAGCGGCACCAGTTCGGCCAGCTTGCGGGCGGCGGCCCGGGGGCAGTCGGTGCGGGTGTAGGCCATCGCCTCGGCGGCGTTGGGCAGGAACGCGTCGCAGTGCTCCAGGTCGCTCAGGTCGGAGGGATCCCAGCGGCCGGACTCGTCCCAGCCGACGTCGGCGAAGACCCGGCTGCCGTGCCGGGCGGCGGTGCCGATCCACTCCTGCCGCGGCCGGCCGGGCACCAGCGAGGCCACACACGCCCGGCTCGGCGGCGGGCACGCCGGGGCGGTCTCCTCCGGCGGCGGGGCCTCGTGGCCGTGGCTGACCATGGTCCGCTCGCCCTCGTACGCCATGGAGACGGTGACCGGGGAGTGCCAGCCGGGGATCTTCCGGGAGGGCCTCAGGTCGATGTCCTCCCCCTCGGCGAGGGAGTCCCAGCAGTAGTCGCCGTACACGTCGTCGCCGAAGGCGGCGGCCAGGCAGGTGCGCAGGCCGAGCCGGGCCAGCGCGGTGGCCATGTTGGCGACCCCGCCGGGGCTGGAGCCCATACCGCGGGCCCAGGACTCGGTGCCGCGTACGGGCGCGCTGTCCAGACCGGTGAAGATGATGTCCAGGAAGACCGTGCCGGTCAGGTACACATCGGTCTCCGGGTCGTCCGGGGTGCGCACCGCGCCCAGCGGATCGAGGACGGGCTGGTCATCCACCCGGGGTTCCTCCCGACCTGGTCTCGTTCGCAACGATCGTACGCGCGGCGGCCCCGCCGGTATGCGTTTGTCCGTTCGGACACTCGGGCGGATCATGAAGGAAAACGGATGAATCGCGGGGGCTGAACATGCCCGGACCTTCGGCTTCACCACCGCGGCTGATCGTGACCTCCGGGCCGGACGAAGGCACCGTCTTCGAGATCCCGGCCGGGTACTGCGAGATCGGCAGGCTGCCCGGGAGCGGCATCCGGCTCGACGGCGAGGGGATCAGCAGGCGGCATGCGGCAATGAACCGTGCCGGGAGCCATGTCGTCCTCGCCGACCTGGGCTCGACCAACGGCACCTTCCTCAACGGGGACCGCCTCATGGCGCCTCTGCCGCTGCGGGACGGGGACCTGGTGCGGATCGGGCACGTCGAGCTGCGGCTGTCGGTGACCTCGGGCGGCGACCGGGACGCGGAGCCGGGACGGGAGCCGGCCGGACGGGGCCCGCGCGAACTCCCTCCCGGTGACTCCCCGCCCCCCGCCGCGCCGCCGGTGAACCTCGACCTCGGCGACGTCCGCCGCCCCGCCCCGCGCGGCCGCACGCGGCGGTACACCTCGGCGCACGAGCAGTTCCTGGTGGGCCGCGATCTCTACCGGGACGATCCGCCGGCCCCCGCGGCGGACGGCCCGGACGCGCCGTACCCCGAGCCTCATCACGGGCCGGACGCCCATCCGTACGCCGATCCGTACCCCGAGCCGTACGCCGACTCCTACGCCGATCCGGACGGCGCCGTCCTCGCGGGGCAGGGGCCGGGCCGCGCCCTGATGGTGCTGGGCGTGCTCGTCGCGCTCGCGGGATTCGTCATCTGGGTCTCCCTGATCCTCGGTCTCCTGGGCGGCACGGGCAGCGCCGCGGTGCCGCCCGACCCCTTCGCCGAGCAGTTGTGGGGGGCGCCGAAGGCCCCACTGGGATTCGCCGCGTTCGGCGGCGGGGCGGTGCTGTTCGGCGTCGGCGCGGCCCTGTCGAAGGCCGCACGCCGGCGGGCGCACGAGACCGGGCGGCACGGGAGACACCACCGTGTCCACCGGGGTGGACACGGCCCCTGACACGCCGTCAATTCCGCAGCGGGACCCGCTACACGCCCTCGCGGGGCACCGGCCGCCAGTTCGTGGCGCCCGTCCCCCCGCGCGGGGGGCGGGGGCCGCGGCGCCGCGCGCGGGCCAGCCACAGGCCACGCCCCGCCGACCACGCCAACAGCGCGGCGACGAGCGGGCCGCCGAAGAAGATCACCAGCCCGGCGCCGATGTTGGCGCCGATGACGCCCGCGGTCACGACCCGCCAGCCCGCGCCGGCCAGCACACCGGCCGCGACCAGCGGGCCGAGCACCTGCCACCACCGTCCGTCGAACCGCTCGGGCCCGGGCCGCGAGGCCATTCCCAGCACGGTCGCGGCGCCCACGGCGAGCACCGCCGCCGCCACGCCGAGACCGGTCTCCACACCGGCCGGGACGTCCAAGGGCCGCACCAGGTAGTCGAGTTCCGAGGGCCGGAAGCCGGCGGCCTCCTGCCGGCCCAGCAGGCCCCAGACGGCCACCGGTACCGAAGCGATCAGGGTGACGGCCGCGAGGGGCCGTATCGGGTGCTTTCGCATGAGTCCATGCTCCATCCACGGGACGCGGTCCGCATGAGTGCGCGTACTCAGAACGCCTGCCCTCGTGGGCGGGAAAGCAACTCAGAACACGTACGCGTCCACTTCGGCCAGATAGCGGGCGCGCAGGTCCTCCTCGTCGTCCAGGAACGCGGCCCGGAAGGAGTTGCGGGCCAGGCGCCGCAGGGTGTCCTCGTCGAGGGCGAGCGCGTCGCGCAGGGCGTCGAAGTTGTCGCCCGCGTAGCCGCCGAAGTAGGCGGGGTCGTCGGAGTTGACGGTGACCAGCAGCCCGGCGTCGAGCATCGCGGGCAGCGGGTGCTCCGCCAGGTTGGGGACGCAGCGCAGCCGGACGTTGGACAGCGGGCAGACGGTCAGCGGGATCCGGTCACGGACCAGCCGGGCGACCAGCTCCGGGTCCTCCATGCTGCGGATGCCGTGGTCGATCCGGTCCACGCCGAGGGCGTCCAGCGCCTCCCACACGTACGCGGGCGGGCCCTCCTCCCCCGCGTGCGCCACGCGCCGCAGCCCCGCCGCGGCGGCCGCCGCGTAGACCTCGCGGAACTTCGCCGGCGGATGGCCCACCTCGGCCGAGTCCAGCCCGACCGCCGCGATGCGGTGCAGATGGGGCCGGGCGGCCTCGAAGGTCTCCATCGCGGAGGCGGCGGACTCGTCGCGCAGGAAGCACATGATCAGCCGGGTGCTGACGCCGTGCCGCTCCCGGCTGCCGTCCAGCGCCCGCGCCAGGCCCTCCACGACCGTCCCGATCGGCACTCCGCGCGCGGTGTGCGCCTGCGGGTCGAAGAAGATCTCCGCGTGCCGCACCCCTTGCGCCGCCGCCCGCGCCAGGTAGGCGTCCGCGAGGTCTGCGAAGTCCCGCTCGGTGCGGAGCACGGCCATCAGCGCGTAGTACAGGTCGAGGAACGACTGCAGGTCGTCGAACGCGTATGCCTGCCGCAGTTCCTCCGCCGAGGCGAACGGCAGCGCGACCCCGTTGCGCTCGGCGAGGGCGAAGGCCAACTCCGGTTCGAGGGTGCCTTCGATGTGCAGGTGGAGTTCGGCCTTCGGGATCGTCACCCGACAACGGTACAGGTCACAGGCGTGCGGACCGGCTCACGGCGGGTCAGCGGCGGCGTGGCACGGGGACCCGGCCGAGGTCCTGGGCAACGGTCAGCTCGGCCGCGAAGCCGGCGGCGCGGGCCTGTGCCTCGAAGGCGCCGGGGTCGGTGTAGCGCTGGGAGAAATGGGTCAGGACGAGGTGGCGCACACCGGACTCGGCGGCGACGCGGGCGGCCTGACCTGCCGTCAGATGACCGTGCTCGTGGGCGAGAGAGGCGTCCTCGTCGAGGAAGGTGGACTCGATGACCAGCAAGTCGCAGCCGTCGGCGAGCGCGTACACCGCGTCGCACAGCCGGGTGTCCATGACGAAGCCGAAGCGCTGGCCGGGCCGTACCTCGCTGACCTCGGCCAGGGTGACACCGTCGGCCTCGCCGTCACGCTGGAGACGGCCGACCGCGGGCCCGGTGATGCCGTGGGCCGCGAGCCGGTCCGGCAGCATGCGGCGGCCGTCCGGCTCGACGAGGCGGTAGCCGTACGCCTCCACGGGGTGGGAGAGCCGGCGGGCCTCGAGCCGGAAGGCGTCCGTCTCGGCCAGGACCGCGCGGTCGCCGGAGACCGGCTCCTCACGCAGTTTCACCGTCTCGCGGTAGGCCGTCGCGTAGCGGAGCCGGTCGAAGAAGTGCCGCCCGGACTCGGGGTAGTGCGCGGTCACGGGGTGCGGCACCCGGTCGAGGTTGATCCGCTGGATCACCCCGGCCAGGCCCAGGCTGTGGTCGCCGTGGAAGTGCGTGACGCACAAGCGGGTCAGGTCGTGCGCGGCCACCCCGGCGCGCAGCATCTGGCGCTGGGTGCCCTCGCCGGGGTCGAAGAGGATGCCCTCGCCGTCCCAGCGCAGGAAGTAGCCGTTGTGGTTGCGGTGCCGGGTCGGGACCTGGCTGGCCGTGCCCAGGACGACGAGTTCGCGTGCGGACACGGGCGCGTTATCCCGGCGGCCAGTCCAGGCCGCGCCCGCCGAGCACGTGCGCGTGGGCGTGGAAGACCGTCTGACCGGCGCCCGCCCCGGTGTTGAAGACGATCCGGTAGCCGGTGCCGTCCACCTTGTCCCCGGCCGCCACCTCGCCCGCCTCGCACAGCACGTCGGCGGCGAGCTGCGGCTCCGCGGCGGCGAGGGAGGCCGCGTCCGGGTAGTGCGCCTTGGGGATCACCAGCACATGCGTCGGCGCCTGGGGGTTTATGTCCCGGAAGGCGATCGTCGTCTCCGTCTCGCGGACGACGGTCGCGGGCACGCTCCCCGCGACGATCTTGCAGAACAGACAGTCCGCCTGCGGTTCTCCCGCCACCGTGGCGCCTCCGGCTCGTCGTTGCTCACGTCGTTGCTCAGGTCGTTGATCGCTACGGGCATGCTACCGGTGCCGCGACGGCCCGGAGCGGAGCCCGGGTCACGGCAGCGGCGGCGCCGTCCGCGCCGGGTTCTCCGCGAGCGCTTCGAGGGCGAGCCGGATCGCGGTGTCGAGCTGGGGGTCGCGGCCGGCCGCCCAGTCCTGCGGAGTCTGCGGGACCTCGACGTCCGGGTCGACACCGTGGTTCTCCAGGTCCCAGCCGACGCCCTCCATCCAGGTCGCGTACTTGGGCTGGGTGACGAGCGTGCCGTCGACCAGGTGGTACCGGGAGTCGATGCCGATGACCCCGCCCCACGTCCGGGTACCCACCACCGGTCCGATCCCGAGCGCCTTGATGGCCGCGTTGACGATGTCGCCGTCGGAGCCGGAGAACTCGTTGGCGACCGCCACGACCGGGCCGCGCGGGGCGTCCAGGGGGTAGGTGAAGGCGGGCAGCCCGCGGGGCAGGTCCCAGCCGACGACACGGCGGGCGAGCTTCTCGACGACGAGCTGCGAGGTGTGGCCGCCGCGGTTCTCCCGGACGTCCACGATCAGCCCCTCGCGGGCCACCTCGACGCGCAGGTCGCGGTGGAGCTGCGCCCAGCCCGAGCCCACCATGTCGGGCACGTGCACGTACCCCAGCCGGCCCTGCGAGGCCTCCCGGACGTGGGCGCGCCGCCCGGCGACCCAGTCGTGGTACCGCAGCGGCTCCTCGTCCGGGATGGGCACCACGACCACATGGCGCGGGGCGCTCCCGTCGGCCGGGGCCACGGTCAGTTCGACCGGCTTGCGCACGGTCCCGGTCAGCAGCGGGCCGGGCCCGGCCACCGGATCGACGGGACGGCCGTCGACCGCGAGGATCGCGTCCCCGGCGCGCACGGCGACCCCGGGCGCGGCCAGCGGGGCGCGGGCGCGCGGGTCGGAGGTCTCGGAAGGCAGGACGCGGCCGATCCGCCAGACGCCGTCCTCGTCGCGCACGAGGTCGGCGCCGAGCAGGCCCTGCCGGTAGAGGGAGTCGACGCGCCCGCCGGACGGGCTCACGTACGCGTGCGAGGTGCCGAGCTCGCCGGCCACCTCCCACAGCAGGTCCACCAGGTCGTCATGGGTGGCGACGCGGTCCAGCACCGGCCGGTAGCGGTCGCGCACGCCGTCCCAGTCGACGCCGCCCATGTCGGCGCGCCAGAAGTTGTCGCGCATGAGGCGGTGCGCCTCGTCGTACATCTGCCGCCACTCGGCGTGCGGGTCGACGGTGACGCGGACCCGGGACAGGTCCACCGTCACATTGCTGTCGGAGTCGTCCTCCGAGGGCGTGGACTTGTGGTCGGCGGCGGCGACCCGCAGCCGGTGGCCGGAGGTCACCAGCACCTTGTTGCCGTCACCGCTGACCGCGTAGTCGTCCGCCTCGTCGGCGATCTCCTCGATGCGCAGCTGCTTGAGGTCGTACCGCTCCAGCACGCTGGACGGCGGCTCCGCCTCCGGGGAGGCCAGGCTCGCGCCGAGCACGCCGCGCACGGGGTGGCGCAGCCACAGGACGCCGTCCTTGGCGGAGCGCAGCGTGGAGTACCGGGCGGCCTCGACCGGGAAGGGCACGATGCGGTCGGCCAGGCCCTCGACGTCGACGCGGGTGACGGGGACGCGAGGGCGCTCCTCGCCGTCCTCCTTGCGGGACTCGCTCTTGGCGTTCTTGGCGTCGTCCTGGCCGCGTTCGTCGCCGTCCTTGTCCTCCGCCGAGGCGTCGACGGGCCGGCCGTGGAGCTGCGGGCCGAAGGGCGAGGGGGTGGTGGCGGCGAGGGTGATCAGGTGCGGGCGGCAGGAGGCGACGAAGGCCATGTCGAAGGCGTGCTCGTCGTAGACCGGGTCGAAGGACCGCTCGGAGAGGAAGGCCAGGTGCTTGCCGTCGGCGGTGAAGGCGGGCGAGAAGTCGTTGAAGCGCAGGGGCGTGGCGTCGACGACGGTCAGGTCGGCGGTGGACGCCAGCCGGAGCCGGCTCAGCGGCTCCCGGCCCGGCTGGGACCAGGCCAGCCACGCGGAGTCCGGGGAGAAGGTCAGGCCGCTCGCGTGGCCGTACTCGCTCTCCACGACCGTGCGCACCTCACCGGTCTGCGCCTCGACCAGCAGGACCCGGCCGTCGTGCGAGGCGACCGCGATCCGGTGGCCGTCCGGGGAGACGGTCATCGCCAGGACGCGGCCGAGCCGGCCCGCGGCCAGCCGCCGCGGCGCCGGGACACCGCCCGCGGCGGGGGCGATCTCCAGCGCGTCCTCCCCCTCCGCGTCGGTGACCCACACGACCTGCTGGTCGCCCTCGCCGCCGAACACCCGCGGTAGCCGGGTGCGCACGCCCGGCTCGGCGGCCAGCGCCCGCGCGGGGCCGCCGCGGTGGGTGACCCAGTGCGTGGTGCCGCGGACCTCGACGGCGCTGCCGCGACCGGTGTGGTCCGGGCGCGCGTCGCCGAGGTGATGGGCGGCGTGGACGGGGTGCGGCTGCAGGTCGGTGCGCTGGCCGCCGAGGCGCACCTCCAGCGGGCGGGCCTCGCCCCCGTCGAGGTCGTCCAGCAGGAACAGCCGGCCCGCGCTGGTCCAGACGACGCGGGTGCCGTCGGTCGTGGCCTGCCGCGCGTAGAAGCCGCCGTCCTGCACGTCGGTGTGGCGCCGCAGGCCGCTTCCGTCGGGAAGGCTGGAGTAGAGCGCGCCGACGCCCTCGTGGTCGGAGAGGAACGCGATCCTCTCCCCCACCCACATCGCGGACTCCAGGTTGCCGTCCAGGTCCGCGTGGACCCGCTCGAACTCCCCGTTCCCCGTGCGGTCGATCCACAGCTTGCCCGCCGTGCCGCCGCGGTAGCGCTTCCACGCCGCCGCCTCGCGGCCCATCGTCGCGGACAGCAGCAGCACCGCGCCGTCCGGCCCGTGCGCGACGTCGCCGACCGGTCCGTACGGCAGTGTGCGGGCCGGGCCGCCGTCGAGCGGGATCGCCCACGCCCAGCTGCGGCGCGACGACGCCTGCCCGTGCGCGCTGATCGCCAGCACCTCGCCGTCGGCGGTCCAGCCGCGCACCAGGGTGCGCCCGGCGCCCCAGTACGTCAGCCGCTTCGACGGGCCGCCGTCGACCGGCGCCACGTGGACCTCCGGGGCCCCGTCGCGGGTCGAGCTCCACGCCACGTGCCGCCCGTCCGGCGAGAACCGCGGATGGCCGACCGGCATGTTGTCCGCGCTCACGCGCCACGCGCGGCCGACGCCGTCGAGCGGGGCCGCCCAGACGTCGTCCTCGGCGGCGAAGGTGATCAGGTCGCCGTGCAGGTGCGGAAAGCGGAGGTACGAAGGGTGCGAAGGCTGCGTCACGCCGTCACATTAACCACCCGGTGGCCTGTGGGTCAGGGGTTTTGGATCTCATTTGCCGCCCGTGAGTGAGCCACCGGGCGCGCCGGCACCGGCAGGGCCCCCTCCCCGCGGCACCCGGCGCAGGATCCAAGCACCCGAAGGCCGGCGCACACCGCCCGTGAGCGAGCCAAAGGGCGCGCCCCTGCCGAAAGCGACGAGACCAAGCGACCGAGGAACGAGGAAGCGCAGCGTCGAGGAGCGTCGGCAGGGGATCAGAGCGCCCGGAGGCGAGCGAACACAAAAAATGGAAGCGCAGCGTCGAGGAGCGTCGGCAGGGGATCAAAGCGCCCGGAGGCGAGCGAACCCAAAAAAGTCAGCCCCAGCGGCCCGTGCGTCCCAGCAGCAGCGCGGTCGCCGCGACACCGGCCGTCGAGGTGCGCAGGACACTGGCGCCGAGCCGGTACGGTTTGGCGCCGGCGGCGGCCAGGGCGTCCAGCTCCTCCGGGGAGACACCGCCCTCGGGCCCGACGACCAGGACGATGTCGCCGTCCGCGGGAAGGGCCGCGGCGGCCAGCGGCTCGGACCCCTCCTCGTGGAGGACGGCGGCGAAGGCGGCCCCGGCGAGCAGCGGTGCGAGTTGACGGGTCGTCAACATTTCGCTGACGTCGGGGAAGCGCAGCCGGCGCGCCTGCTTGGCGGCCTCACGGGCGGTGGAGCGCCACTTGGCGAGGGACTTGGCGCCGCGGTCGCCCTTCCACTGCGTGATGCAGCGGGCGGCGGCCCACGGCACGATCCCGTCGACGCCGACCTCCGTCATGGTCTCCACGGCCAGTTCGCCGCGGTCGCCCTTGGGTAGCGCCTGGACGACCGTGATCCGCGGACGGGGAACGGGCTCCTCACGGAACCCGGTGACGGCGACCTCGAGGGTGTCCTTGCCGTCGACGGCGGCCACGAGCCCCTGCGCACCTCGCCCCTGACCATCCGTCAGCACGATCTCCTCGCCGACCTGCAACCGCCGCACGGAGACGGCGTGCCGTCCCTCGGGGCCGGAGAGCGTGATGCGGTCCGGGCCCAGGGCGCCGGGCTCGACGACGAAGACAGGGGCGGTCACAAGGCGCTCCGGGCGGAGTCGAGTTCGGCCGCGAGCAGCCGGACGAGGTCGATGGCGGGCAGGTCCCGGGCCATGGCGTGCCCCTGGCCGGCCCACAGGGCCATCGCCCCGAGGTCTCCGGCCGCGGCGGCCGCGGCGCGCACCGGGGCGGTCAGGAAGTGGATCCGCGGGTAGCCGGGCGGGGCGTACGGGCCGTGCTCGCGCAGGAACCGGTTGACCAGCCCCCGGGCGGGGCGGCCGGTGAACGCCCGGGTCAGCTCGGTCCACGCGAAGTCCGGATCGGTCAGCGCGCGCTTGTGCGCCGGATGCGCCCCCGACTCGGGGCAGGCCAGGAAGGCGGTGCCCATCTGTGCCGCGTCCGCGCCCGCCGCCAGCACCGCGGCGATCTGCGCGCCGCGCATGATGCCGCCCGCGGCGACGATGGGCAGCGACACGGCCGCGCGCACCTGCGGCAGCAGGGCGAGCAGCCCGGTCTCGGTGCCGTCCCGCTCCGGGTCGTCGCGGTGCGTCGACTGGTGGCCGCCGGCTTCCGCGCCCTGCACGCAGACCGCCGCCGCGCCCGCCGCCTCGGCGGCCCGCGCCTCGGCGACGCAGGTCACGGTGACGACGGTCACCGTGCCCGCCTCGGCGAAGGCCCGCAGCACCGGGGGCTCCGGGCAGCCGAAGGTGAAGCTCACCAGGGGGACGGGGTCCTCCAGCAGGGCCGCGATCTTCGCCCCGTACGCGTCCTCCAGCACGGCGTCGCCGCCGGTGCCGGGGTCGCCGAGGAACGTGCCGTAGCGGGTGGCCTCACCGGCCAGCCGCGCGGCGAAGGCCTCGACGCGCGCGGGGTCGGCGGTCTCACGCTGAGGCATGAACACGTTCACACCGAAGGGCCGGGAGGTGAGCCCCCGGACCTGCGCGATCTCCTCGCGCATCGCCTCCGCGGTACGGAAGCCGGCCGCCAGGAAGCCGACGCCGCCGCCCTCGGCCACGGCCGCCGTCAGGGCCGGGGTGGACGTCCCGCCGGCCATCGGCGCCTGCACGACCGGATGCGCGGCGAGGGTCGAGAGATCGGTCAGCGCGGCCATGCCTCCATCGTTTCACGACCCCGGACACACAGCCGCGCGGGGCGCGGGCGGATGCCCGCGC